>CAZZDZ010000661.1:0-2443 GCA_964652675.1 uncultured Pirellulaceae bacterium | reverse complement strand
AGGCGATGGGACCGCGCTGTTCGCAGCAGGTGGCGAATTCGTGGGGACACCTGCGGACTTGGTCAGCGACGACCTGTTTTTCAACGGTGCCAACGCAGTTGCTGCCAACGGTGGAGAGCGGCCAAGGATCTTTGCGCCTACCACCTTTAACGATGGATCAAGTCTTTCGCACGTTGATGCGTCCGTTGACCCCAATGGAGTTTTGCAGTTCAGCACTCCGCCGGGCCAAACACGCCGGACGTTCAACGGTGTGGAAATCGGCATTCTCCAAGACATCGGTTTTACGGTCTCCTCGACCGCAGCGGCCGTCCCTGAACCATCAAGCTTCCTGTTTATTCTGGCCAGCTGCGTTGGAATGTGCGTTCGACGAAATCGTCGCAGCGCGACTAACAACTAACAGGTTAGTCGCGATCCAAAGTAGCTATCTGTCTCCGAGAGACGTATCGCGCGATGCGCGATCAGTTGCGCATAAAATGGCTTGGATGTTCGTCAACTCGTTTAAAGTACAGTTCCATATCGTAGCGTGTCTTTTCATTAACGACCTTGCGATAGTCTTTCGCACGCTTTTTCATGCCACGCTGAATATAAAACGCGTACAGATCGCGAGGTTCTGACGAACTGTAGTGATTGCTTTGCTCAAACTCTCTCACCGGACTTTCCAAAGCATCAAGGATCTTGTCAAAATCACCCGCGCGAACTTGCGCGGCACTTTGAGATTGAGCGTATTTGAATAGCAAGCTCCAAGCGACGCCCCACGGAACATGTCCGCCCCACCACGCTTTGGGTTTCGGGTCGGTGCGAATCGTTTGTCCCAATTCATCGGTGTATTTCGCGGGGTTTTCCGTGGCCAGTGCGTTCACGAACAAACAAGCGTATTGCGGATGTTTGATTTGCAAAATCAATGTTTCGCGGCTCTTGTCAATAGGAAACGCCAGTAAGCAAGCCGCCGCGCCCGCGACGACCTTTTCATCTTCGTCGCCAAGCAACTTCGTCACCCGGCCGATCATCGGTGTGACTTGTCCGATGGCAACCGCGCGTGTTGCATTCACGCGGACAATTGCCGATTGATCGCTCAGCAGTGTTTCCCAAGTTTCTACAGGAACATCTTTGGCAAAGTCGGCCAGCAAGATTGCTGCAGCCGATCGAATTTCGGGATCTGCATCAGTCGCCCATCGCGCCGCGTGATCCAACAACATTGCATTTTGAGTGTTGGCAAGCGAAAGGATTGCGATCTTTCGCAGCTTTGCACTGCGCGTGCTATTAGCGACTTGAAGCAAAACGTCGCTGTGCGTTTTAGCGGAAAAATTTGTCGGCGTTTCTGGTGCCAGAGCGTAACCGGGAAAATGAGTCGGGTTGGCGCGAATCAACGCCCAAATGTTGCCACCCAAAGCTGGGTTTTCGCCACCAATAACCTTGATTACTTTGTGCGCGATCTCGTCGTCATCCGAATCGATCAAAGAAATCATCAAGTCAACGGTCTCGGGTCGGTCAAAACTTTTGTGCGAGCTATGATTTCCACGCGACATGGCATTCAGTTGGCCGATCGCGTAAAGGATATCCTTCTTTTTGTCAGACTGAATCGACTTCTGCAGCTCGGCCCAATAAGCATCGCGCAGTGATTCCCCAATATGCAGTTTGTCATCAATACAGCGCAACGATCCTTGGTCTTCTTTACCGCGATGACTGTCCCAGATTTGGCGCAAGTGTTCTTGGCCCACTACTTTTTTGGCGCAAACGATGTAGTTGCCGTTCATGTCAAAAGAAAAGTGCTGGGGCATAAACATCCGAGCACCTGAGTCGTTTGCAAGAAAATGGCGAAAACGAATTTCGCTTCCAGGCTTGATATCGCCTTTCAGGACCGACACGACGCGAAAGACACTTTCGTGTACATCGAAGCCATGCGTCTTGCGGAACGAATCATCCACAACAGCTTCACCACGCAGCAACGTGCCTTTGAAAATTACATCCGATTGTTCAGCAAGCTCATCCAACGTCACGGCGTTTGCGACAGGATAAGCGTCAGTCGTCGTGGCGCCAGAGAGCAGAAGAGCCATAGCCAGCATGCAAACATTGAATTTCATCTTTTAAGCCTTCAATTGCGGCGTGAATCAAGATCCCATTGGACCAACGTCGCGGCACGATGGCAACTTAATTTCAAAGTTGAGCACTGGTAGGCCGAAACAAGCAAACCCGTTGTCCGGGACGGCTGGTACCGTTGTGACGAACAAAAACCCCACCAACGACCCTCCACCTCCGAGTCGGCACGAATGAAATTCCCAAGTAGTACCCGTGCAGGCCTCAAGCGAGATGATGCTGTCGGGCCCGATGTCGATCGTAGTGGACGGCGTGCGAGTAAGAACGTTTTTTGGAGACTTCTCGCTGAACGCCACCATTTTTATTACCGAACCAAGCGAGAACCCAAGCGAGAACCCAAGCGAGAACC
>CAZZDZ010000660.1:0-2454 GCA_964652675.1 uncultured Pirellulaceae bacterium | reverse complement strand
CATGATCATTTACGTCATCAAGTAGCTTTTCTACAGAGCACTCCTGACACCTTTTCTTTTCCACCGTATTGCCCGCGTCATGAGTCGTCAATTTAATACTGACTTTGTTATAAACGTTGGACCATTCCGGGTGATGGTTCATTTTTTCCGCATGCAGGGCAACCGCGCTCATGAAACCAAATGCCGAAACGAAATCCTCAAATTTGAAGTCAGCAACCAGCGCGTTGTCGGTTTCTTTCCATTCCATTGTTGTCTCCGCCAGGCGTTAAATGAACTCTTCGAAATGCCAACTAACCGACAAGTCTAACTGATCCGCCCAATCTGCTAAAGAGTCGATCACGAATTGAATCGTATGATTGGGGGCATGAGGCTCCTTGATCGATCCCAATCGTGATTTGAACGTGCTTTGCGTTACCAACACGCCGCGAGCAATCTAGAAACGAGCCGGTCGTTTTGTTGTGTGCGTGGTATCGCTGGGTATGGGTCATTGTCGCCTTTGGAATTGGTGCGGTGACGATTCGGTGGTCAAGCTTTCGGCTTGGCGTCTCAAGCGACTTCCCACTGTCGCAGCGTTGGCTGATTTGAATAAACGTTATCTGCTGTTTTTTCGCACCTTTGTCGCCTGTGCTTTTGCGCGTTTTTGGCGACGGATAACACGAGAGATTTCTCGATCCAACTCCGGGGCAATGATTTGATTTTCGGCGACGGTTCCGAATCAAGGCTGCCCGTTTGGCACCGAAGATTGTGACACCTTTTCCTGGTCGTGGGTGATTAGCGTCTTTTTTAAGAGGCCAGTAATTCCACGAACGGACCGACGTCCAGTAGATCAACGCTGCCATCCTGATTTATGTCTGCTTCGGCCTGAAATTCTCCACTACCAAGCAAATTTACAAACGGGCCGACGTCGAGCAAATTTACGTCGCCATCCAAATTGACATCGCCTGGCAGCACGCAAGAGTTGAAGTTGACCGCAACATTAAAGCTACCGAACAAGTTGGCCGTGGCGATGTCCATATCTAAATCACCATCGGCATCAAAGATGATTACATCGGCTGGTTCGCTTGCTGGATGTATCGGCGTTGCTAATTCGAAATCTCCATTTCCATTGTTTAGCAAAATCTCAACCGTATCGCTATTGGTGCACGCGACAGCCAGATCGATATCCTGATCTCCGTCGACATCACTCGCAGCAATGTCGTTCGGGTCGTCGCTGGTTTCAAACGTTGCGGGCATGGCGAACGTTCCATCCCCGTTATTTAAAATTACCGAAACAGTGTCTCGTGCCGACTCGGCGACAGCCAAATCGTTGTCGCCATCGCCATCCAAATCTGCGGCGACAATTGAATTTGGTCTGGCTCCGACATTCAACGATACTAACAACTGGAAATTAGCCGATCCGTCATTCAGGTAAACATCAGCTCTGCTAAATTGTTTTGTTGTGCCTCTTGTTAGTACGAAATCGAGGGCACCGTCATTATCAAAATCACTCAGTGCGAGTGATCTTACGCAACAAATTGAAAGAGGTGGCTGGCTTACAAATGTTCCGTCTCCATTGTTGAGCCATAGCCTGACTGTACTGCCAGCGATTGTAGTTGCAACGATATCCAAATCGCCGTCAGCATCAAGGTCACCCAACTGAATAGAACCAGGACCCGCGAAACCTCCTGCGTCCAAGCCAACGCTCGGCAGAAATCCACCGCTGCCGTCACTTAAGAGGATCGAAATGTCACTCTGCTCCGAATTCGTAACGGCTATATCTACCAAACCGTCTCCATTCAAATCACCAGCTTCCAGCGAATTAGGGAATTGGCCGACGAGATACTGATTTCCAAAAGCGAAAGTGCCAGTTCCGTCGTTGAGCAGGACTTCGATTCGGTTGTCAGAACGACTGAAAACCAAATCCTGGTCACCGTCGTTTTCAAGATCCGCTGCGACTATACCTTCCACAAAAGTTGTTGGGAGTGGATCGTAAATGACTGGCTCGCTGAATTCGCATATCGGATCATCGCAATATCCGAAGTTTCCTTTGAGAAAAAACAAAGCAAGTACAAAAACAACGTTTGCAAAACGAAAGACCATGACTGTTTCCACTTGGCGGGAGCTGAAGACAAACCAATTATCTCTACCGAACGCATCGTTGCAAGGTAATTTCGCCTTGCGATTGATTCTACTCGACTTGTGAAACAAACGGGGACGTGAAACAAACTGGGACGGGACAGTTTACTGCTTCCTTGGGTTTCCGTGCTCATGTTCAGGATAAGCATGCATTCGCCAGCTTAAATTCGTCATTCTTGTTGGACCGTTGGCTCGACACGACATCAATTCGATGCGGATACGTCGAAGACGTTATATTCCAAAGCCCAGGGTCGCGCAGCGCACCCTGGGTGCAAACACAATGCAAACAATACGCCAAAGGCGTTATACAAGAAGGGAAGATCCACGCTTCGGGCTTGT
>CAZZDZ010000659.1:0-2468 GCA_964652675.1 uncultured Pirellulaceae bacterium | reverse complement strand
GCTTTGGGAGCTTCGGCTTCTTTGTCGCTACCGGCCTGGGCAGCTTCGAGTGATTCTGCTTCGCCACCTTTGCGAGCCGCCCGAAGTGCAGCCAAGTCAACGGCAGTGCTCTTTTCGAGGACTTTGACAAGGCTCCAACGCTTCAGCTTGCTCAGCGGACGCGATTCGATGATCTCGACGCGATCGCCCACGCCCGACTCATTGTTTTCGTCGTGAACATGGCAAACGGTACGCTTGCGAAGGTATTTTTTGTACTTCGGATGTTGCACCACGCGAGCGATTTCAACACGACGAGTTTTGCTCATCTTGTCGCTGGTGACGATTCCGGAAACAACACGTTTTGGCATAGGTTTATTTCGCTATTACTTTACTGCTTCTTTGGCCGCGGCTTTAACACGCTCGGTTTGCAACGTTTTGACGCGTGCAATCAGGCGGCGATTCTTTTTCAGTTCAGTCGGCGTATTCAAACGCTCCGACTGGGATTGAAAACGAAGACGAAACAGTGTCTGGGCTGCTTCATTCGCAGTCGCTTGCAACTGTTCGTCGCTCATTTCACGTAGTTCTGTGATCTTCATTTTTCAAACCGTTTTCATTCGCCGCGATCCGGGAAATTGAATCGCAAGCGAAGGAAAGGAATAGTTGATTGGGTTTTTAAGCAGATCGTCGTTCGACAAATCGAACTTTGACCGGCAACTTACTGGCCAAACGTGCAAAGCACACTTTGGCTTGTTGTTCGGTTACACCACCGAGTTCGTAAAGGATCGTGCCAGGTTTGACGACCGCGGCCCAGAAATCTGGTTCACCCTTACCTTTACCCATTCGAGTTTCCAGCGGAGTGCTGGTCACTGATTTGTCTGGGAAGATCCGAATGTATAGTTTTCCTTCGCCACGGACGTACTGCTGAGCAGCGATACGTCCCGCTTCGATCGTAGTGGCTTTGACCCAACCTGCATCGAGGGATTGGAGGCCAAAATCACCAAAGACGACCGTGTTACCGCGAGTCGCGCTACCTTTTATGCGACCTCTTTGGCTTTTTCGATGCTTGACCCGTTTGGGCATCAGCGCCATCGTCGTCTCCGTATGTACCTTGGTTTATCCAGACCTGAATTCCGATGTGCCCCTGTGGCGTCATCGCTTCATAGGTCCCGTAATCAATTTTCGCTTGCAGGGTGCTAAGTGGAATCGATCCCATGCTCTGCTTTTCGCGTCGTGCCATTTCAGCACCACCCAATCGGCCAGCAAGTTGGATTTTGATTCCCTTTGCTCCTGCGTCCATCGTTTGTTCCAGCGACCGCTTCATTGTTCGGCGGAAACTGGAACGCTTTTGCAACTGCTGAGCGATGTCGATTGCGACAAGCTGAGCCTGCAGTTCTGGTCGTCCGACTTCCTCAACCTTCAAGTTGATTCGGCGTCCGATCAAGTTTTGTAGTTCGCTCTGGAGAACTTCGATCTCCTGGCCTTTTTTACCGATGATCAAACCTGGTCGAGCGACGTACAACATCACGCGAACTTCGTCGCGAGTACGTTCGATTTCGATCCGGTCGATACCGGCACTTTTCAACTTTGGATTTTTGGGGTGATTCTTGATGAACTGCCGCAACTTGCGGTCTTCCAACAGCAAATCTGCGAAGTCCGCCTTAGACGCATACCAACGACTACTCCAGCCTCGTGTGACGCCGGTTCGGAACGCGATAGGGTTTACTTTTTGGCCCATGGGGACTCGTCTAAAGTTTTATTGGTAACTGGTGTTGTTCGTTTTACACTTCGTCGATGGGAGTCAACCCAACGCGAATGTGACATGTTCGTTTTTTGATACCGAATGCGGTACCACGTGCACGCGGCCGAATTCGTTTAAACATTGGTCCTGCATCGATGCGAACATCGGTCAGCACTAATTCTTCGATCCGCAGGCTGGTGCCTTGGTTTTGATCAGGGTCCTGTGCGTTTCCGACCGCACTCTTGATCACTTTTTCCAGCATGCGAGCACCACGCTGCGGCTGGTATTTGAGCGTGTCCAATGCTTCGTCGGCATACATGCCGCGAACCAAGTCAGCCACCAGTCGCACCTTTTGGGCGCTCATACGTGCGTTTTTGTGAAATGCGTTAAATCGTGCCATCGTTCTATCTCGTGTGAAAGGCTGAGCCCGCTTTGATTGCAGGCAGTCAACTATTTCTTACCGCCCTTACCACCGTGACCTTTGAATGTTCTCGTTGGAGCAAATTCGCCCAACTTGTGACCGACCATGTCTTCGCTGACTTTCACAGGAACATGTGCGCGACCGTTGTGAACCATGAACGTGACGTTCACAAATTCTGGAACAATCGTGCAGGCACGAGCCCACGTTTTGATCGGTTGGTGACCGCCTTCTTCCGCCTGTTTTTGCACTTTGAAAAACAGTTTCGGATCGACGTACGGTCCTTTTTTCTGACTGCGACTCATAGTTAAATCTGTTCGCGTTGTTTATTTG
>CAZZDZ010000658.1:0-2469 GCA_964652675.1 uncultured Pirellulaceae bacterium | reverse complement strand
ATGGTTAAACCGGCGATGATCAAACCAGCGATGGCCAAGGCCAAAATGATGTCTGGTAAACCTTCGTCCGATCCAGTCTCGCAAGGCGAAGAGGTCACTGGCAAAGTTGTGAATTACTTTGGCGAACTACAGATCATCGCCGCTGCGAATATCCCAGAAATGGGAGCGACCGTGAACGTGCACCAAAAAGCGGCGGGAATCGAAGACAATATTTCGCAAATAATGAGCCCCGTCATGCCAATCGGGCTAGCCATTTCACTTGGATCGCTAATCTTCACATCGGGATTGGTGCTTGGCGTCGTGCGTCGCTACGACAATCGACTTGTCACGATCAATGACAAGCTGGAACAGACCGTTCAAGATCGCACTAAAACACTTCGCCGCACGCGTGATGCAATTATTTATGGGCTTGCAAAATTGGCGGAGTCTCGGGACACCGATACGGGCGATCACTTAGACAGAATCCGGCTGTACGTAACGATTTTGGGTGCACAACTTGGGCAAACTGATTCGACCTTTACCCGCAATCACATTGAAACGCTCGCCCTCGCATCGTCACTTCACGATATCGGAAAAGTCGGAATCCCGGACGCCGTCTTACTGAAACCCGGCCGATTCACGCCCCAAGAACGCGAAGTAATGGAACGGCATGCGGCAATTGGCGGTGAGTGTTTAAAGGCGATCGGAGATCAGCTTGGCGAGGACGATTTTTTGCAACTGGCTCGCGAGATCGCATATTGCCATCACGAGAAGTGGGATGGCACTGGCTATCCTTTCCAAATCAGCGGCGAATCCATTCCTCTCGCCGCGCGGATTGTGGCGCTGGCTGACGTTTACGATGCGCTGCGATCGCGTCGGCCCTACAAAGACCCAATGTCGCACGCAAAAGCAAAGAAGATCATCTTGGAAGGCTGCGGCAACCACTTCGATCCCCAAATCGTCAACGCATTTTTGGACTGTGAAGAGCAGTTCATTCAAGTCTCAGAGCGATACAACGCCGCGACAGTTGACACCGAGCCAAGCAACGAAAAAGTCTTGCTGCCGAGTTCGTAAGCCGCCGAGTTCCTAGGCTGCTGACGCAACAAAAGAAAAGGCGGCTCGTAAAACGAACCGCCTTGTCAAATCTTTTTCGTTTCGGCCAACTTGTTAGCCAGCCATCCGAGTGATTCGGTTATGCGGTTGTGCCAGTTCTTCTGCGGTCGGCTGGTAGCGGAACTGCATCAAGTAGGCGTCTTCGACGGTATCGTCGTAGAAATCACGCAGCACTGAAATGGCTCGGAATCCGAGTGACTTGAAAAACAATTGTGCTTCCAAGTTTGTTTCGCGGACTTCTAGCATGATTCGGTTCCGACGCTCGTGCGAAAGCTTGCCCAACAACTTGCTGACCATTGCTTTGCCAACGCCATGTCGACGATGCTCTTCGTGAACGGCGAAGTTCAAAATGTGCAGTCGGTTTTTGTGTAGTTCGTAAATCATGAACCCAACGACTTCATCATCCTTTTCGGCGACCATGCCGATACAGTTTCGCTGTCGTAAACAGCGGATGAAATCTTCTTCGGTCCATGCGAACTCGAAGCAATTGTTTTCGATTCCCAACACGGCTGGCATATCCCGTCGGATCATCCAGCGGATGTGAATACAGACTGATTGTTTTGCTTGTTCCACGTCGGACTCCTTTCCAGCGTAACGACGCATATTCGGCAGCCTTCCTTGGCAAACCGAAGTTTGGCATTCAGCCGATCTCCTGTCGGCCGAAGCGGAGATTAGCAGATGTATCAAACGGGACCAAGGCAGAAAGGGCCCCGCAAATAACGGAGTTTTAGCGCTAAATGCTCGGGTTTTCGGATGCGCCCACCAGTTCGTGGGCCAAGAAGCCACCTTGCGCACCGACTTTGGCAGCTTGAATCACTGACCGACGCCGAAGGACAAAAGATCAGCTACACCTATGACGCCGCAGGCTCCATACTCACCGAGCATACCATCGCCGTGAATCACTCGGTAAACTATGGGAGGTTTGCTAAAACTTTGTGTGGCCGCATCAATGAGTATCTCTCGCAAAGAGACGTGGCTGTGGGCATTTCCTCGCACCTCCAAGATCAAAACGCGGGTGGACTTTATCTCCCGCGCTGCTGCGAGCAGTCGATCACGCACGCTCACTGCACCATCACAACCCTTGAAACGGTACATTTTCAAGGCACAATTCAAGGCACGCAGCGGTCGATTGTCGGGTCGCCGAGCTTCAATTATTGCTCGCGCAAAGGAGTTTGATCCAAGCACGTCGGTCACGATCAAAATGTCGAACAGCCAGGGAATCGATTGGCGAGACGAATGGAAAAAGTTTAGATCGCTTGAGGCAACCCGGCGGACCTATTCGCTGGAAAAAAGCCAGTTCACAGGAAAGATTGCTTAGGCCGGCCCGCTTGATGACGTGGTCAAGCTAATTGACTTTGCAAACGTCAAAAGCGTCGA
>CAZZDZ010000657.1:0-2474 GCA_964652675.1 uncultured Pirellulaceae bacterium | reverse complement strand
CGAAAACGCGTTTTGGTAATGGTTGCCTTTCCGCTCGTCCTCGGTGAACCCTAACGTTATCCGACATACATGTCGTTACATACTTGCTATCGCTTTCCAGCCTCACAACTGCCCACTGAATCCTGCGTTTTGATGATGGACACATGAATGACGCTTACAGACCGTTTCGACTATGATTTGCATATTTGTCCTCGCGATACTTCTTGTGATCCCCGTATTCTTCGTCGCGGTTCTCTCTTCACCGACAACAGATGACGGACAGCTCGATGTTCGCAACAACAAGCTAGTTTTTTTGTTACTGCCATTCTTCGTGCTCGCGCTCCTGATCTGCGCCTTGTACTTTTTGATCAACATTTTCGACGTTAACCTTAGCTTGTATGCCCCGAACGCAATGGGCTAAACTATGGGCACTCAAATGCGGACAACCAGTGTCGTTCACCGAAGTCGGACTTGCGGTGTTTTTTAAATGGAACGTCTTCACTTCCGACTCTTTGACGACTGACGTTCCCCCATTCAACTTGATGGTGACTCTACAGGCAATGTCAACGCGGATTGTGTTTTGGCCGTACGACCATCATTTTCTTGCGGATATTGCTGGCACTGGCGACTCAAGCTTTGTCGCGGAGATAGACCGCCTTGCATCGGCGATAATTGAGTACGATCCCGATGGCCAAGATTCTACAAGGCGCTCGCAAAGTATTGCTGAATCGGTGATTAACGACGGCTTCCCGTCTCGCACTAAGGACTTTGAGGATGAACACCATCGTTTGGCCGTTGATTTCCTCATTCGTCCAAGTGTTGTAGCCCGCGCGACAACAAGCAACGACTTTCGCTACTTTGACCTAATCGACAGCTTCGATTCGGATTTCTTTGCAGTGTTTCCCGAACTCGAATCTGTGCTAGTCGATGGCAGGCCTTGGTTCGGTTCCAAGTGCCCCGACGAGGAAACGTACGGGACACTTACCCGCGACGAGGTCCGTCGCCTACGGGACCGTTGCAAGGAGTTTCGGTCGCACTACAACGAACCGGAATGGGAAATTGATCCGCTGATTGAGGTATTTCAACGAGCGACCGACAACGATTGCGACATCTGGTTCGCGATTTAGACGTACAATTGAGGGAAACCAACACATGCACCGAAAGACGCGAGCCGAGCGGTTTGGCAATGGAGCGTCGTTCGCGCGTGCTCGGCGATCCGGGGCGTTATCGCACGAACCCCGGGGCACGCTTCGGTTTTGAACGCGTCGCTCTTCGGTTTTGTGTTGATAGATCGCGCAAGTTCCGCGCTAACTCTAATCGGTGGCAGTATCACCGACGGGTCCGAAGGCCAGCCAAACGCTGATAGTGACAGTCGTGCATGCGCAAATCCGAAGTCGCTCAATGACGGCGATAAAGGAATTCTTGCCCCATCGCACTATCCGGATTTTGGTTCAATCCACTCCGGTGGTTCTTTTTCGGCCCAAGCGTGAAGCCAATCACTGACTGAATCCGATTCTCTTGTCAACCAATCATCCGGACATCGGGAGCCACAAGTGGGGTCTACTGTAAACACTGGCGCCGACCGAACAGTAATGTCGACACCGTAGTACATGTTGCAGCCAATCTCGCAGAATCGTATCAGGTTTTCAGGCCATGGTTGATGGGGATCATCATGCTTTGCGTTCTGAACGATTCGGTCCCAATACGCAATCGACAAATCACTGTCGCCGGTCAGTTGATTGATGCCCCAAGCCGGACCAAATCCGCCGTTTGCAATCTCGGTATACACACGACGTAAGAAGTTCGGAAGCTTGAGGCCTGAGTCGCGTTCAAATGCGTCGAAATCTGATTCACTCACCGGCGGAGGTGGCGCACAGCTAAGATTCGACTGGCAATCCGTGGGCGGAAGAATCCTGATGCGATTCGCCAGTGTTTGCAGTGTCTCGTCCACGGGCTCTTTAGCGGATAACGAATTGCGAACAAATTTCGATCTGTCGAGGCACGGAACGTGCAAGCGTCGATCGAGCGTTAAAGGTTGGCGGTGCCGTCTGTGGCTTGTACCGCCTCATTGGAATAAGTCTAACCGATCGCTGATGTTGCTCCTTTTTGTTTGTCGAGTACATTGACTTTCTGCGGGAATCAGCAGAACACCCCGTCGAAGTTCGCGATGGTTGTTACGCTACACCCAAACCAAAGGGCTGGGGCCTGGAGTTTTTGCCGGAATTCATTCAGCAGCATCGGTTCCCCGACGGAGACGTTTGGAAAAATCGTAGCCCAATGAAAAGGGCGTCGCGTTTGAGGCCTAGCCAACGGGCGATTACGAAGTTTGACTTTGGCGCACCACCGCCGCAACATAAAAAGAAAACACCCTTCAAAGGAAAAATTGAATTGACTCAGAAATTTAGAGGCACGTTACAATTTGCCGCGATGGCTTGCATCTTGTTTGCATTTCAATCGGTCTGCGTCGCTGACAACTATGACGTCTATCTGCTTGC
>CAZZDZ010000656.1:0-2483 GCA_964652675.1 uncultured Pirellulaceae bacterium | reverse complement strand
CAACCAACAGCAGACTTGATGCAAATGATCGAGCAACAATCGCGTTAAGCTCGTAGTGAAGCGTCCTCTTCACCCACCCGTGATGCTGTGGATGTACGCCGTAGTTTCTTTGGCGTCTAAGTTTCCTGATTTGTCTTTGTCGGTCCTGCGAAAGACGTTTTCGATGTGATTGCCACTTGTGCAAATCGTTTTGAACTCTTCGACGGTCAGTTTGCCATCGGCGTCTTTGTCTGCCTGTTTGATCCACTCTGTGGGCGTCTTTCGCGAAAGTTTCCACCAAGCGACCGTGCTTAAGTGTTTGGCAAATTCTTTGGCGTCCAGCATGCCGCTGTTGTCTTTGTCGTTTTTGTGAAAGCCATCGGGGCCGTGTTTTGGCGAGTCGTAGATTGCCCGGGCGAATTCAACATAGTCGACACCTCCGTTCTGATCGGCGTCGACTTTCGCATACAGTGCTTGTGCCGACATCTTAAGCCGTTCATTGCCAAGCGGCGATGTTTTGCCAACGGGCTGTGTGAACAGGATGCTCTTAATCGAACCATCTTTGTCGACCTTTGCCTTCACGGCGTAACCAACGGTCGGTTTGTGATCAGCGCTACTGGGCATTCCGATGTAGTGAATCTTGCTCTTGTTCGTCAGTTTCAGGTCGCGCAGGTGGTCGCCTTTTTGCAAAACCTGAAAGCCGGAATCGGACGAAGACTTCAACGTGCCAACGACGACAGCGCTCTTGGGACCTTTGCTATTGCTCTCAGCGAATAGCGGAGTGCACAGGGTTGTACATAGCGCAGCGATGGTGATTGTGTAAATGATTCGCATTGGTTCTGGTGGACAGAGGATTGGAGACTATCTGTTTTCGTTGTAAGTTCGCCTTTGGTAACCCGAAAATCTATGCAAAGACATTCATGACGGGCTTTTCTTTGTCACCTAAGGTGAACGGTCGGCCGCTTGGCGAGACGGCTTCTTTGGAAAGGGGCAAACCCATTGCCCAGCCGATCGTGGCGTGGAAATTGCCTATGGTGACTTCGTCCTTATCCACATGCCCGCCGCTTTTGTCGCTCGCACCGTGGACGTAACCTCGTTTGACACCTGCACCGGCAAGCAGCGTTGAAAAACATGCCGGATGATGTCCGCGACCGTTGCCGTCAAACTTTGACTTGCGGCCAAACTCTGTGGACACCACCACAAGTGTGTCGTCCAACATTCCTTGACTTTCAAGATCTCGCAACAACGCCGCATAAACTTGGTCAAACACCGGTGTGATCTCCTCAATGTCGTCGGCCAAGTTCTTGTGCATGTCCCAGCCATCGTGAGCCACTTCGACGAACCGCACGCCGGATTGCACCAACCGACGGGCCAGCAAACAGCCTTGGCCAAATCGCGAGTCACCATACGTCTCGCGTACCTTCTTTGATTCCTTTTTCAGATTAAAAGCATCCAGTTCACTACTTTTCATCAACGCCAACGCGTCGTCGTAGAAACCGTTGTACGCTTGCACCTGTTTGTCGGGGTAGCGTTTGCGAAAGTCCGAATCGAGCGCATTAAGTAATTGGGTTCGCCGCAACATCAAATGATCGCCGGTCAGTGCTTCGATGTTACCAATCCCCGCATTCGGCTCACCGATCGCAAGCGGAGCATGGCTGCTGGAAAAGAAACCGTTGCCACGATCGCTTCGGCGGTTGATGCAAACCGTGCTGGGCATCTGTGCGTGACTGCGACCGAGATAATGTTGAGCCCACGCGCCGATGTTTGGGTGTACGACGGTGCCGCGGCCCGTGTAACCGGTTCGCATCACATATTTTGCGGGGCCGTGCACACCGACTTCAGCGGTCATCGATCGAATGACGCAAATCTTGTTCGCCATCTTGGCGGTTTCTGGCAAGTACTCGGTGACTTGAAAGTCCGCCGACGTGTTAATCGTTTTACCAGGGCCGTTACCAGGCTTGGGGTCAAAGGTATCGATTTGGCTCATGCCGCCATCTAACTGCAAGACGATCACGCGTTTGGCCGAACCGAATCCTGGGCCGCTAGTGGGAATTGGTTTTTCATCGGCGAATAAGTGGTCGGTAGAGAGCACGCTGACGCCAAACGCGGTCGCCGCCATCCGCTGGACGAATTGACGTCGAGTCGCCGAATCGAATTTCTGAAGTGGATCGGTCATTGAGGACTCCTATTGTGTTTCGGTGCTCGCTGATGACCAGCGGCTAGTTTTGGTAACCCGACGCGTGAGTTTTGGAGTTGCGATATTGCAAATACGTATCGAGATTCGATCGATCGATTGGGTGAAACAACCGGAAAACCAGCTGCGTAGCAGCGACAGCATATAGCCCCATGCGTCAGCATGGGGTTCGAGTCGTCGCACCACCAACTCTCGTTTTTTCCGTCCTTCATCGCCGCAGGCGGCGATGAAGGACGGAAAAAACGGTACCAATACGGGGGACGCCCGTAACCTCAGCCTGACGCCCAAGGCTACAGTCTGTCGCCACTAC
>CAZZDZ010000655.1:0-2490 GCA_964652675.1 uncultured Pirellulaceae bacterium | reverse complement strand
TCAAAGACGCCGTCGACAAACCCAAACGGTGCTTGGTCGACACCAAAGAGCACAACTTCTTCATTAATCGCAAAGTATACATCCCCGGTTGCTGGCTCAAAGAAAGCCGCCGCCTCGCCAGCACTAGGTACGGGAATATCTGCCACGGACCCGATGACCTGCTGTGCGGATGCGACGTCGCCCCAAAAAGAAACCGCAACCACTACCAAGAAACACTTCAGTAAAATTCTCATTGCATCTCCAATATGAAAAGAGAGAGAAAAGGATGGAAACTCCCATCCAGAGTGCCTTGCCTCACTCATTAGAGGTGATTTCAAATCTCGTTACAAGCTTTTTCTTCGAAAATCGGGAAATTTTGTTAGCAAGGCATGCAGGCGATCCATTACGCTGGACACGAAAGAGAACTTCTGATTGCAGCGAAAGAGTTTTAGGCAGGTGCTGGCTGGTTGGGGGCTCAAATAGAGCAAGGCGAGTGGGGGACTAACGCGTAGTTTCACTGCAAGTTTTTGTTGCTGGCGTTGATGAAAGTTTGCCGCGCTGACCACTCGTACGTGGCAAGACGGGACAAACCAAAATTGATTTGCTCCGCAGGGTGACTGATCGAGAGCAATCCTAGCTCTACGATATGTACCCACGTTCGCCATGTTCACCCAAGTCCAAGCCGCGCGATTCAACTTCATCGTTGACTCGCAACCCAACAAGCATCTTCACCAACAGAAGAATGATGGCCGTCGCAATCATCGTGTAGACAGCAGTCAAAACTGCGGCCGCCAACTGGACTCCGACTTGGCTACCGATGGTCGCGTCGCCCACAAGCCCGGTCCCGCCAAGCGAGTCCGCGACAAACACACCAGCAAGAATAGTTCCGATGAACCCGCCAACGCCATGGACACCGAATACATCCAGCGAATCGTCGTAGCGAAGCTTCGTCTTTAACACGGTTGCAAAGTAGTAACAGATCACGGCTGACGCTGTGCCAATAACGATTGCGCCCAGCGGGCCAACCGAACCAGAAGCGGGAGTAATCGCCGCTAACCCCGCGATGGAACCTGTGGCGGCTCCCAACACGCTCGGCTTGCCATACTTCACCCAATCAATCGACATCCAAACCAGCGTCGCCGTCGAGGCCGACAGATGAGTGACCAGCAGAGTCAAAGCGGCACTCTCGTTGGCGGCTAGGTGACTACCGGCGTTAAATCCGAACCATCCGACCCATAGCATTCCGGTCCCGACAAGAGTAAGGACCGTGCTGTGGGGTGGCTGAGTGCTTTCAGGAAATCCTTTGCGTGGTCCAACCATGATGCAGGCAACCAAAGCGGCAAAGCCCGCAGTAATGTGCACGACGATTCCTCCCGCCAAGTCAATCGTGCCCCACTCGGCGAACAGGCCTCCGCCCCAAGTCATGTGACAGATAGGAAGATAAACAACGATCAGCCAGATCATGGAAAACAGTATGACGGCACTGAACTTCATTCGTTCGGCGAAAGCTCCAACGATCAGTGCAGGCGTGATCAGGGCAAACGTCATTTGAAACGCGGCCATCAAAAGCTCGGGAATGGTCCCGGTGACGTTACCTAGAACGTTGGCAAAACCTAGCTTGCTCGTCCCACCAATAAACGAGCCCAGCCCAATGACGCCAGCTTCTGGATTGCCGGAATCATCCAACGCGAAACTGTATCCAAACAAAACCCAGATGATCGACACAGCACCCGTCAGCACTAGACAATGCATCAGTACGGACAAGATGTTCTTGGATTGGACCAAGCCCCCATAGAACAAAGCTAGGCCGGGAATCGTCATGAATAACACAAGCGCGGTGGATGCCAGTATCCAAGCAGTGTCTCCGCTGTCGATCACCGGCGCGACGGTGTCAGTCGCCGCGGCGACGGCCGAGGTTGCCGTTGGGGCGGGATCGGTTTGAGAAAACGAATTTGCAGGAAGGAAAAAGGCGATCAGCAAAAACAGTAGTCGCCATGAGCGCGCAGCCGCGCGCAATGGTAGTCGTGGTGTGGTCATGGTGGTCTTCGGGAAATGGTGGAATCCGCAAACAGACGTTCGCGAAATCGTAACACACCTTCAGAGGGTCTTGCAATCCATTGCCATGTCAACTTTGCGACATAGTCAACGGATCTTCGTCATCTCGCTTCCCGGTAGCCAGTTGAAGCAAGTTGGCTGCGTCGGCCTCATTTGCGATGTTGTGGGGGGGACGTCGCGTAGTATGAGTGCCGAGTCAAAGAAACAGCTACGTTTTTTCGTCTTGATTCTGCTCCACCCAGGGATTCTCCCAAGGTGAGCACTGTTCTAGGTACTCGCGGTAAACGGGGAACTCTTCGGTGCGTTCCTCTAGCCATGCGGTTGTTTCGGCAATCAATTCGGCTTCACGTTCCAACGTGATCTCGCCCGTCAGGATTTTGGTTCTCAGTAGAACGAAATAAGTATCCAACACATCGCATCGACAGTAATCGTTGATGCGTCGCAACTGGCCTTCGT
>CAZZDZ010000654.1:0-2495 GCA_964652675.1 uncultured Pirellulaceae bacterium | reverse complement strand
AATTTGCACGACGCCAGTAGCTTCGTTGGCGCGATAGAAAAACGAACAGGATTGAAGGTCGCGTGTCCCGAAGAAATCGCATACCGCAACGGTTGGATCAACAAAGAACAACTGTCCCAGCGTGCCCACCTGTTTCGCAACAGCGGTTACGGCGAGTACCTACAAAGGTTGACTCAACAGCGATAACAAATGTGGCAAAGCCCATAGAGGCACGGGCAAAAGTCTTGCCAAAAACGAAAAGTGCGAGAGGGTTTGTAAGCCGGGTTCTGTGACAAAGCCGATGGCTTTGACGACGATCATTTATCTGTGCGCGTCGATTGCTCGACGCCTCATCGCAACCTACCCGAATGTCGTTACGAAACGGACCGCTTCGCGCGTCTGACGAATCAGACGCATGCATTCTGTTTGGTCTAGCTCCGGATGGGGTTTACCAAGCCGCTGAAGTCACCCCCAGCGCTGGTGCGCTCTTACCACACCGTTTCACCCTTACCACGCATCTGCCAAGGCAGACCGTTCGGCGGTCTATTCTCTGCTGCACTTTCCCTAGCCTCACGGTCGGTCGACGTTATCGACCATCCTGTCCTACGGAGCCCGGACTTTCCTCCCGTTGCAAAAGCAACCGGCGATCGCCCCACCCTCTCGCACCGCAATAACATGATCGACAAACAAGTTGTCCACAAGGTTCACCGAATCGCCCCATCAAGTTCAGGATCGAATCGGTCGACTATCTACCACAATCGTCAAGTTCTCCCACGTCTGCTGTGTCATCGATGGCGGATATCGCCCGAATGTGGATAATGATCGTCGCAATCACCCCCAGCAACGAACCGACAACAACCGTCCATTCGTCGCCGATCAAAAGAATCGCCAAGCGTCATGGATGCATTATCAGACGGAACTGAATTACCCGGCCAGATTTCTCCGGTCGATCCTGGTCGTCAACTGCTGGGCAAACAGATCGCGCTGGTCGGACGCTTTGGCGGCATGAACCGTCGCGAGGCAAAGAACTTGCTGCGCTCCTACGGAGCTACCATTTCCGAACAGAATGCTGCTTCGGTTGATTGGATCGTGATCGGTGCTGACGAACCCCCGTTGGCTGAAACCGAACTGCTAAGTAGCGATCTACTGCGAGCCGCTGCGTTGGGTCGTCTGGAAATTTTGAATGAGACGGATCTCTGGCAACGACTTGGGTTACTGGAACCCGAATTGGCGATTCGTCGCTTCCACACTCCCGCCATGTTGGCTCATTTGCTGGGCGTTTCAATCCGAGTGATTCGGCGTTGGCATCGCAAAGGCTTGATCACGCCGGTTCGAACGCTACACAAACTGCCCTACTTTAGTTTTCAAGAAGTCGCCACAGCGCGACGGCTTGCACAGTGGATTGCGTCGGGAGCCAGCCCAGGGGCGATCGAACGGCGGTTGGTCGAACTGGTCGAAGTCCTTCCCAATATCCAGCGACCTCTGGACCAACTTTCGATTTTGGTCCAAGGCAGCGAGATTCTGTTGCGACAAGGCAACGGGTTGCTGGAGCCAAGCGGGCAGATGCGATTCAATTTTGAAACCGATGACGCGTCCCCAGAACCCGACGTTGCCGATCACGATGATGATTCGCCAAATCATGTTCTACAGTTTCCCTCAAACGCGCGTCGGGAACAACAAGACGAATTGCTGATTGCAGCGTACGAAGCCGAAGATGCCGATGATTTGGAATCCGCTATCGACTATTACCATGCGATCTTGTCGCGTGATGGAGCTCGATCCGACATCTGTTTTCAAATTGGCGAACTGCTCTACCGAGTCGGTCAATTGCTCGCTGCGCGAGAGCGATACTACGCGGCGATCGAGATTGAACCTGAGTTTGTAGAAGCTCGCGCGAGCCTTGGAAATGTGCTGGCCGAAACCGGGCAGTTTGAACTGGCGATCGCCGCGTACCGCGGCGCACTGACGCTGCACGATGAGTACGCCGAAGTTCACTTGGGATTGGCCAAAACGCTTGATCGAATTGGCCGCAAGGATGAAGCAAAAGAGCATTGGATCCGCTTCTTGCAGCTCTCCCCGGAAAGCCCTTGGGCACACGAAGCAAGAACACGACTGAATCCGCACCATCCAACCGATTGAGTTTGTCGGGTAGGCTTATCACGTTCTGTTTTCAACCAATCATCACTGCCGCGTAGCCAATCGATGTCTAAACCAACCGCCGTCGCGACCGCTACTATCGTGGGTGGCGGTCCAGCCGGATTGTTCGCCGCAGAAACTCTTGCTGAACACAACATCGCCGTCACCATCTACGATCACATGCCAACTGTGGGACGCAAATTCCTATTGGCCGGACGCGGTGGACTGAACATCACGCACACCCAGACGATCGACGAATTCCTTGGTCGCTACGGTGCCCATCGCGAATTCTTAGAACCAGCCATCAAGGACTTTGGGCCAGACGATCTACGCCGGTGGTGTGAAGATCTGGGAGAGCCGACGTTTGTTGGCACAAGTGG
>CAZZDZ010000653.1:0-2501 GCA_964652675.1 uncultured Pirellulaceae bacterium | reverse complement strand
CCTTCGCCGTATACGTATGCGGGTGATGGTCAACCGTGTCCGGACGTCGGGTTGGTCGATGAATGCGCGAAACTTTCGGCGTTTCAGGCGATTCCGTTTGATATGTACGGCGAAGTTTTTAACCCGCTTCTGGTGCCTCCTGATGAACCTGTCATCGGAAGCATTGCCGACGATATCACAGATGTTTACCGCGACGTGGTGACAGGGCTTCGCGCTTATCAAACAGGAAATCGAGCCGGTGCGATTTGGGAGTGGGGATTCCATTTCCACCACCATTGGGGCAAGCACGCGACGGGAGCGATCAAAGCCATCCACGCGTGGCTTGTCGACAACGAATTCAATCGATCGTTTCGAGAGCCCAGTTAGTGCCGAAGACACTTTTCAATCAGGGTTGCAGATCAACCATTTGTTTGGGTTGATAGAATTCTCTATTCGGCTTCCACCATTGTTGCCATTGTGTTTGTGTTCTGGTCGCAGAAAGGCCTGACAAATCTGCGAGCGCATGGAGACACGATTCGCGGATGCTGCCACCCGGGACCATTCGATGTTGGCCTTTATGTCAGAGCACTTCTTATCATTCAATTTCCCCTTTTGGTGGTAGACCAATTCGAATCTGGCCGACTTGATCGTTGACGTCTGTAGCATCGTCCCAACCTGATGAGCCTTTCGAAGCGGCATTGGGCGGTTGGGTGGTGCCATCGTGATCGATTCGCAAGCGTACCGTTTGTGAAAATAGAGGCAGGCCAAGGTATTTCTTGATGTGTGGATACGACAACGCAATCGACCGTGAAGGCATCAGCGCCACTTCGGCTGAAACGAATCCATCTTCGTCTGCATGTTGTCGTAGTAACGGGGCGAACTTTTGTACGTTCTCGACCAACAGGTACCTCGACTCCGACTGGCCCGCCGGAACGATGATCGGGGCCGCACGAATCGAATCGTCCGTGCCGTCAATCCGAATCACTGGATAGAAACAAAGGTCATACGGTAGTGGTGACACCAAAATGGACGGAGTATGAAGCGAACCAAACTGAAGCGTCTTACTGCTATTCCAGCGGACTTGCGGTTTCCACCCTTCAAGTCCTGTCGCGCTGCCTACCTCAAGTTCAACGATCACGATCGAATCTGCGATCTGTTTCAGCGACTCTTTGTCTTCAGGTACAACGATCATCTCGTTGCGCATTGGATCGTCCCCAACCATTTTGAACCGGTATTCGGGCGACCGAATCGTACCGGTAAATCGTTCGTCGTTACGCTCAAACTCGTAGTCCGTCTCGAGTCGAATCACGTGCTCGCCTGGCTTTAGTTCACCGGTCTTTATCCAACGAGAAACCGTTGTATGAAGATCATAGTTGAACGGTTCACCGACCATTTTTCCGTCAAGAAAATGTCGCGTTGTCGTTTTTGAATTCAGCTTGGACGTACCATGTGGCAACCCATGGTACCCGGTTCGGAACCTTGCACCGACTGCGATCCCGGCTTCGATTTCGCAGGGATATTCTGGTCGCATTCGCACAAAGTGTTCCATCGATTCGCGAAGATATCGATCGATCTGCGCGCGTGTCAGACGATCCCACAATTTCGCGATCGCACTGGAGGCAGGATCGGGGGCCATTTCTGTTCCACGACCCGTTACCGAAACCAAGTAGTCGCCGGATTCAGGTTGCCCGCGCTGGACAAGTCGTTTCAAGTTCTCGGTAACTTCCGGCGCGTGAAATCGAGGGTAAACGATAAGTTCACGACGGATGTTTTCGATCGTCAAATCGGCTGTTTCTGTTCCGCCTGAAGTTTTCGGAATCGCAATCTTGATGGCACGAGTTCGAAGATGACGCTGAGTCGTCCGTCGTCCTGGCCACGATTTTTGCAGATTGATTTCGTAAAGCGAAAGACCGATCTGGACGCTGTGTTTTCCGGCAGTTAGTCGCAAAGGTCTCGATTCATCCTTCGAGTCTCGCCAATCACGCGTCAACAGGAACGGGATCGTAAGGACCTCGCCATCCTGTGGCATTGGATCGTATCCGGCCCACGGTTGATCAACACGCGTAAACTCTGTGCCGTCAACCGTTACACGATGACGCGACTGGTGCATTTCGATCCCAAACTGGATATCGCCCTTGTTTCGGATGTCCAAATACAAAAGCGGAATGGCAGCGGAAGTCGGCTTGCCGTTTCGGTCGTTCTGCTCGATGCGGATTCGATATTGCAAGTAGTACTCGGCATCAATCCAATCAAGTTCTTCTGTGCCAGGTTTCGGACGCGTCGCCGCCGCTTCAGGCGCAGGACGCCAATCCTGAGTTGGAATACGACCAAAATTCCCCAGTGGCATGCTTGGAGGTAATACGTCGGCTGAGAATCCAGCCGGCATCAAATCACGCTTGTCGTCGCCGTCCATTTCAACCTGTGCTTCTTTGTTCGTGTTGTTCGCAGGCCCCGTACCTGCTCCCGTACCTGCTCCTGTACCTGCTCCTGTATCTTCCTCAGCGTCTGCATCAGTCTCTGGC
>CAZZDZ010000652.1:0-2505 GCA_964652675.1 uncultured Pirellulaceae bacterium | reverse complement strand
CTGATTCCGACGAAGATGTTGATGAAGGCCGAGCCAACGCCGATCCGTTGAACGTCGATTACGACTTCCGCGAAGCACTCGATACAGACGGCGACAATGTTCACGACGCTCAAGACATCGACGACGACAACGATGGAATTCTGGATGTTGATGAAGATCAAGGCTCCAACATTGCGACGGTCCAACTGCCCACAAACGAGACGGTTCCCGGTTTCGGATTCCATCAAAACAACACGGGTGATTTCAATGCTCCCGGACTCACCGATGAAGAACGGATCGCAATCAAATATCGGCTGAATCTGGACGCGCAAGTCGGATACAACCCGGCCAATCCGGAGCACGCGCCACCTCTAAACACAGATTACTTCTCATCCAATCTGCTAGATGGGTCTCTGGGAGCTGGCCTTGTCGACCCAAATGCCGCGACTGGCACACTAACATCAAACTTCTTCCTGCAAACGGTCGGCGGGGCTCATGTCGATCCTTTCGCCAATGAACACTACGTTGAAGTGCAGTTTCAAACGAGCGATAGTTTCCCAGCCGGGGTAAGTGGGCTGGCTTTGAACACCGTGTTCATTCGGAGCAATCCAAGCAGCAGCAACCCGGTGACGATCCGATTAAGTGACGATAATTTTGCGTCGCACGTTGATCTGTTTGACGAGCAAGTAGTTCCAACTTTGGCGCAAGTGCCGCTTGACAATCAGGCGGTATTGGAAGCTGGCACGGTCTATCAGCTGAGGTTCTATTTCCATGATGAGTTCGCCGTGGGGACTAACTCGATCAATGACCTGTACTTTGGCACTCAGGAATTTGACATCAATGACCCGGCAATCGCGGGAAGTGGTGTCCCCGAACTACTGGATACAGACGGTGACGGCATACGAAACAGCCTGGACATCGACAGCGACAACGACGGTATCACGGATAATGTCGAAGCCCAAACGACAGCTAACTACATCGCGCCAAGCGGCCTTGGCGGCACGGCTGCGTTTGTTGACGCGAACATGGATGGCCTGGACGACAATTACGTGGTCGCCGCTGGAACCGCTGGCTTCAAAGCCGACGGAATTGGCTTGGCTCCGGTCGATACCGACAGCACCTTGGCGAGTGCCGATGGAGTTGCGGACTACCTGGACAGCGACAGCGACAATGACGGAATCAGCGACACCGACGAAGCTGGACACGGCATCTTCCAGTCAACGATTGACAATTCAGCCGATACCGATGGGGACGGCTTGAAAGATGTTGTTGAAAGTGGCAGTGTCAGCGACGGCTTCGATGTCAACGATCAGAACACGGATGTCAACGACGAGTTTACTTTGGCTGATAGTGATGAAGATGTCGATGGCGGACGTGGAAATGCAACTCCATTGCTTACCGATTACGACTTCCGGGACGAATTCAATTCGGCACCGATTGTCGATCTCAACGGAGCTCTCTCTGGTACAGACAACGAGGACACCTTTACCGAAGATCAGCCGTTCTTCTTGCTGTTGTTTGACGCAGAGATTCAGGATGATCAAAACAACATCGAAGGAGTGAACATCGCCGTCACGATTCCTGCGGTCAATGACGGAGCTGACGAATCTCTAGAGTTCCGAGTCGCCGGCGTCAGTTTGCTCAGTGTCAACCTGGGAACCGGTACTGTCTCTGGCAACGGCCAGGTTACATCCGGTAATACGACTTTCCAGGTGACCTATAGCAATTCAATACTTGAGATTCGCAATGCCGATCCGGTAGCCACCACGATTGACGCGGGAGATTTGCAGACGCTGCTGCGAGAGCTGGGCTATTCAAACACCAGTCAAAACAACTCGGAAAACATACGTACGTTTGATTTCGAGGTGTTTGATCGAGACCACACGACCACCGCAACGACCGCAGTTACACTTAGCCGAGTCAACGATGCTCCGATCCCTACCGTCATCGCAGGTCCCAACGGAACGGTTGCCAATTCCGGTTCCGCACCATCGCGCTTGATCACTGGCTTTGGTCCCGATCAGCCAGCCGTGTTTACGGTTGCCGATTTGCTTGGCCAGTTGGATATCACCGACATTGAAGACAACGAGTTTGGAATTGGGGTTATTTCTGCGGACGAGTCGAATGGTGTCTGGCAATATCTGCGCACCGACATCCCTGGTTTTGATTGGACCGATTTCCAGTTGAATGATCCAGGGAATTTGGATGCCGAACCGGTTCCTGATGGTGAAGCGTTATTGCTTGACCCCGATACGCAATTGCGATTTGTCGCCAACGACGATTTCACCGGTACAGCCGGTCTCGAGTTCCGGGTATGGGATCAAACTGCAGGAGTTGCATCCAATCCGCCATCGACAATCGCGGATGATTCAGGCGGAACGGCACCGACGGACACGTCTTCGCTATCAGCCAATTCATTTGTGGTGGGCGTTGGCTTTGACAAAGACGGCGATGGTGTTGCTGACGTTGACGATCTCGACGATGACAACGACGGGATTCTGGATACGGAAGAAGGGTTCCTGGATA
>CAZZDZ010000651.1:0-2533 GCA_964652675.1 uncultured Pirellulaceae bacterium | reverse complement strand
AGGCCCAACGTGACGAACGAGCAAGAATGCAACACGCAGTGGAACAAGCTCGGCTAGAAGGGAAAGCTGAAGGAAAGGCTGAAGGTGAGGCACTCGGCGCAGTCAAGGGACGAATTGAGCTGCTGAGCAAGCTACTTAACACCGAGCAGGTGTCTGTTGACGGGCTGACGATGGAGCAGTTAGTAGTGATCGAGAACGACCTTCAGCGTCAACTTCGAGATCGGGGCGTATAAAAAGGCGTCGCATTGGATGTGGCGCTGCCTTCAAAGCGTGGCTCACTCTACGGCACCCAAATTGACGCCATCACCTTTGATGCGGCTGCCGAAGAAATCCATCGGGTCCTCTGGCATTTCGATCGATTTACCTTGGTCGATAGCTGGTGATTGCGTTTCCAAGTGATACCCGAGCAGATCTTCCATGGTCGTCAAATCGATATTCGTTCCCGCTTCACCTGGCTGAACAAACTGTGGATTGAGCGTGATGGCGTTCGAATCGCCTGGGTAGGGCTCAAGATTGTAATAAAGGTTGTTGTTGAAAGACGTGTTGATGCCTTGAGATTGACTTGTCCACAGCCCTACTTCCTCGAAATAGAAAATATTGTTCTCGAAAAGAGTGTTGATCGGAGTCCGGTTCTCGGGAAAGACGTAAGGCTTCAATCCTCGCCGAGTAAAATGAGTGTTGTTGTAGATATGAATTTTCTGTGCGTCTAATTCCGTATCGAAGCCATAAAAGTAGAGTCCCTTTCGTTCGTTTTGACTGATGTTGTATCGAATCACCACATTACGATTAGGCCTTTTCATGATGCCACAGAACCACATGTTGTCGTGGCTGTAGTTGTATTGAATCAGTGTATTGACGCAGTTGTAATCCGCATCAAAGCCGCCTCGATCTTTCTCTTCTTCTCCGACGTTCCCGTAAGCTTCATTGTGTTGGATCCGAATCCCATCGGTGTTGAAGCAAAAAATACTGTGTCCGGTGT
Source organism: uncultured Pirellulaceae bacterium (assembly GCA_964652675.1). Classification (GTDB taxonomy): domain Bacteria; phylum Planctomycetota; class Planctomycetia; order Pirellulales; family Pirellulaceae; genus K23-9. The sequence continues at coordinate 1,554 of CAZZDZ010000651.1, read as the reverse complement.
CGTAACGGCTACTATTGGCTAGCGTGTTGTACTCGTAGACCGCATCCTTACTGGCTCGCGCGATGACGCTATTGCGGCCCGTTTGATCGACGAAGTTTCCAGCCACATAAACCTTGGTCCACAAATTTTTCGTGATCTCATCATCAGGGAGAATTTCAACACTGGCACAAGACGATTCATTGCCAATGCCAACGCCACCAATATCGGTGACTCGGTTGTTGGTAATCCGCAAATCGTCGATCCAAGTGTTCAAGCATTCCAAGACGTGCACATGAATGCCACCGCGTCGCTTACCCGCCACTTTGCCGTTGACATCGTGAACGTCACAGTCGTCGATATGAATGTGGCGAAAAATGCCTTCTCTGTTCTCGATTAAAACGTAGATACCAAATAAGTCACCCTGGTCAATGTCGCTTCCGTTTGTATTGGTAATCTCCAGGCCACTAACCTCCCACCATTGCACATTCTTAAGTCGCAGCCCGGCCTGATTCCACCCTCCCGCGTCAATACGAGGCCGCGGACCTTCGCCGTATGCCTTAAGGATGATCGGGGCCTCTTTTGTACCGGAGCCACGAGGAGCAAACATGCCCTTGAAACGCTTGCCTCGCTGAAGGTAAATGACATCACCGGGTACGAATCTGGCCTCTCGAAGCTCATCGAACTTTGCTTGAGAGTCGATTCGATGTTCCGTTGGAGCATGTGAGTTAGATGATGCGATCAGTGCAAAAGTAGCGAAGACACCACTTACCACCAAGATTCCACAAGTCAAAATCCGCCATCGTGGGCCTGACACAAACCACTGCTTCGCGTCTCTACAAAATGACGGGAACAAGGAAAACCTGGACTTCATGGATGGCTTTACTTTGGGATTGTCCGGATAAATGCACTGCAAGTCTAATTGAGAACCTGTCTAGTGCCAAAGCTGGTAAATAACCTTGATTACTTTAACCTCGTAAAAACTTAGCGGAAGTCGCCAAACTCCGCGTAGCGTTCAGTGCGAAGGAACTGATTCTCGTAACCGTTTGCCTCGGCAGTCGGCTCTTTGACGTTGGCGCGTTTGGCGTGAGGCTTCGTTCTCGCTGATAGTTAGTTTCGCAGTTGTAGCTGATCGATCAACATCCATGATGACAGGCGCAAGTGATCGCTTGTGTCTTTTCGGCGAGCTCGATTTTGGTGCGTCCTGGCCGAATCATCGGCGATCGTTAAACGCCGTACTGGATGGAAATCCAACGCAGCAATTTCCGTTTGCGTTTTTGCAGTTGTTTGCGTACCTTGGTGTTCACTCGAAATCCTTTTCACTCGTGTTGATTGAAGTCTTCGTAACCTCCAATAAGCGCGGCGAATGCCAACGGTTTTGAGTTTTTTTTACGTAATTACGAGACGATTCTTCGCTTGGTCAAGGACTAGTGAGTGGCTTTGTTTCGCTAAATGAACTGTTTTTGCGCCCTATTTTCTGGTGCTTTCCGCCTAAAATTCTGAGCGAGAAACGCTCGTTATCCTCTTAACTCGTAGGCGTAAAAATGTCTGCTACAGAAACCGTCGTTGATGATGACC
>CAZZDZ010000650.1:0-2538 GCA_964652675.1 uncultured Pirellulaceae bacterium | reverse complement strand
TGAATTCGGGTTCAATCTGGTGGCTGACGCCACCAGCTAGGATTGTGTCGGCCTCTGGCCTAAAAAATCCCAGCGTCAGAAGGTGAGTGATTTAAAGGCCGCACGATCTCTGCGCGTTTTAGGACGAAGAAAAAACGGAACACCAAACGAACGCTGTCGGGTTACTTTTGTCGGCGCATCAAGAGTTCCCATCCTACGGTCACCTGCGTTACCGGTCATCTATTTGGCTGATAGGCAGAATAGTTCTTTTTCGCCGCGGATCAAAATTCGGTTTTCGATTGGCACCGGCGAACCAATGACTGGTTGCTGCATGTCGTTTTCAGATTTCACATCCAGTTTGCCATCGGATACTTTCGCGATGAAAACCACACCGTCTTCGCGCGGCGCGAACAACGTACCTGCGGCAATCAATGGCGACGCATAGAAATTTGCGCGGTTCTTCGCAAAAGCGCCGTTCCAAACGGTTTTGCCAGTCACCGGATCAATGCATTCGACTTCGCCGCGATCACGCACTAGATAAAGCTTGCCGTCGTAAGCAACAGGGCTGGGAACAAAGGTTGATACGTCATCTCTTGACCACAGGTGAGCCGTTTTGGTGACGTCCCCCGAACCTGACAATCGGACTCCGTGCAAACGCGGCGCTCCCTTGTCGTTGCGGCCAAATGCAATCACCGCAACGTCTCCAAAGACAACCGGCGCTGCGATCGCGGGCCACAGACCATTTGAATCAGGATTGAAACCACCACATGACCACTTCACCGAACCGTCGGTCGCGTCATGAATCGTCAGATGCTCGGCTCCCCAAACCAATAGCGACTCGCGACCGTTGAACTGCATGACTTGCGGAGTCGTATACCCGTGGTCGCATTCGCGTGGCACCTTGTAGTTGCGAGCCACTTTCCACGCAATTTTTCCGGACTGTTTATCAAACGCAGCGATCCAAGATTCGCCTCCATGCATTCGCGCAAAGATCACATGTTTTTGCGTCAAAACTGGCGAAGTCCCGTGATCCCAATACAGCTTTTCTTTGCCAAACCGTTCGACGATATTCGTTTTCCAACGGACACTGCCGTCTGTTGCGACGGCCGCCAGTGTTCCACTTTTGAAGTAAACATAGACTGCGTCACCGTCACTCACTGGCGACGCATTACTGCCCGATCCATTGCGGTGTTTTCCACGAATTTCTTTTCCGAACGTAGTCATCCATTTCTGCTTGCCATCCCAATCGATTGCGATCAACGCATCCGAACCATCTTCTGCAGCGGACGGCGCGGTCACGTAAATGGTTTTGTCGACAACGATCGGCGTCGAGCAACCTTTGCCGGGCAACGGTGATTTCCAAAGCGTCGTTTCGTCGTTGAACTCGGTTGGGTATTCGCCCTCTGCGATACTGCCACTGTCATCAGGTCCGCGCCAACTGGGCCAATCGGCGACGGACGTACGAACGAGTAGAAACACTAAGAATAAAAACGAAAGCCGAATAGTCATGGAGAGCCTTTTACAAATGGAGTCGACAAACAGTTTACATCCCGGCAAACACGTAGCGGAAGACGTCAAGACTTTCGGCAGACGACATAAAGCCGAAAGTCTTGACGCCTTCCGCTACGTCCGAACTCAAATTTTGGGCATCGCTCGTTAGATAAGTCTCTTCCGGGCTAGCTTGGTGTGTAGATCAGCATCGATCCTGTCGCCGCCATGTAGGATCCATACGCAAAAAGCGCGATGGACACGGGACCGCCGCGCGGCAAAAACTCGGTCACGCATGAAATCAAAACAATCAAAACGCCGATGAATCGAACATTTCGTTTCATCCGATAACAGTCCAGCAAATGCCGGCGTCTAAGATTCATATCCGTATAGATTTCGTCGATCTCTTGCGGTCCATATCCACATTGCGTCAAATAATCATCGATGACATCAGGATGCAAACGGTCCTGAATCATCCTGCGCATTTTGGTCGTGTGGGCGACTTTCATTGTCTGGATCAACCTCGTAAAACGCGTCGCGGAAGTCGTCAGGACTTTCCGCAAACCACGTAAACCTTTCAATCAAGATCACAATTTACGTTTCCAGGGAAATCGTGTCATGACTGATATTGTAATCGCGCTGTTCATTGCCGCCGTGATTCTGGTCCTGATGGCATCCGTTTCATCGACGATGTCATCTAGTTTCAACGAGCGTTGGCCGCCAATTTCTGATGACGAATTCCTGGCGAGATGTTCGCCAGGAACGACACGCGAAACCGCTTTGAGAGTCCGCCGAATCATCTCCGAACAATTGGGGGTGCCCTACGACCAAATCTACCCTGAACAGGATTTCGTCAATGACCTGTATTGTTGAGCTTTGCTCTGGCCGCGGTCGCTGATTGATGGAAGAGGTTCATTCGTCGTTGCTTGGTGATTCGCGTTCGATCTCCATGAATTGATCATGCGGGTTGTCGCCCAAAAAACGTTTTTTGAAATCAGGATTCCATTTCCCAACGACCGAACTGTCAGATTCATGAACGGCTTGAATACCAGCGGGTTCTGCGATCGCTGT
>CAZZDZ010000649.1:0-2539 GCA_964652675.1 uncultured Pirellulaceae bacterium | reverse complement strand
AGAATCGAAAACGCAAGCCCGCCCAGTATCATCGCGACGAAGAGTCCGGTGGCGATCAGTACCCAAGTCGGTTTCGAAAACTTGGGGATCCGACTCGACAGCGTGGGCCGTCGACGAGGAGATAGGGACTTGGCTCCTGCTGAAACACTAATTTGCGTAAGTGCTGCTTCGGCAGTAGCCTCAAACTGTTCATGAGTCACCGGCGTAGGCCTGATGGACTTTTCCATCTGAATCTGGTTTTGGTGTGGAACCTTAATGTCAACTGACGTATCTCGAAATGCCTCCGCTTCGGGGCCAGTCGTTTCCGGAGCGGCAGGCTTGCCGGCAGGTAAATCCATCAACGAATTACTGGCAGACGTTCTCAGAAATGGCTTTAATGCGTCGGCGACCTCATTGGGTGTTTGGAACCGGCGATCAGGTTGCTTGGCTAGCATTTTTGCAACAACATTGCCAAGTTCAGCTGGAACAGATGGCTGAACCAAGTTGACCGACGGTGCCAACGTTTGGGAGTGAGCCATGATCAACTCGCCAATCGACCCAGAAAACGGCGGGTGTCCAACCAGCATGTGATACAACGTGCAGCCCAGACTATAGATGTCCGCTCGAATGTCGGCTTTGTTCGCGTCGAGGCTTTGTTCCGGGGCAATGTACTCCAGTGTCCCGAGTAACGTGCCATCCTGAGTCAATCCGCGTGACTGACCGCTACTGGCAACTCGGGCCAAACCAAAATCCAATATCTTCGCATGGATTTTTTTGTCTTCGCCTCTAAAAAGCATAATATTGGTCGGTTTGATGTCACGATGAACCGCTCCTTTTTTCATCGCATGCTGTAGACCAGCGCAAACGTCCATCGCGATTCCACAAGCGACATTGACCGGAAGCTTGCCGTTTTCGCTAATGAAATCGAAAGCGTTCTTGCCTTGCACATACTCCATTGAGAAAACAATCACGCTTTCTAACGGACGCACGCTATGCGATTTGACAATGGTAGGATGGTCAAGCTTTGCCGTAATTTCAATTTCTTTTTGAAACCGCAGTTTCGCGTCTTCGTTTCCGATAAGCCGTTCGTTGAGGACTTTTAAGACTTCCTTGCGATTGCCCATCCACTTGTTTTGGGCAAGGTAGACAACTCCCATTCCGCCTCGACCTAGTTCTTTGATGACACGAAATTCAGAAAGCGATTCAAGCTCTGCAGGAATGTCTAATGGCGCAGTTGCCTCAGGTTCGGTTTCTTTGGTTGAATCATGGCTCTCGGTGAACTGGCTCGACAGTGAACGAGCAGCGACGATTTGGCTGTGAGCTCGCATTTTCTGGATGACCGGATCGATCGAAATCGCAGCAACTTTCGCTTGAAGCTCTGGCTTCTTTTCAAGCAAAGCAACGATCTTGTCTTCGGTGGCCTCATCCAATTGCCCGTGAGCAAATTGACGTAGCATCGCTTCGTCAACGACCGGTTTTTGTTTCGGGTCTTTCATTCGATATTCCCATCGAGGTTTCTAAGTCTGCTTAAATAGAGGCGCAGATTCAGTAGCCATGTCCCTTAGCTCTGATTATGCCAAGGAGTATGGCTGGTAGCAATGCATCACCGTATCGTTTCTTGGATATTTCATCGGGAAGGTTGAGCCTGCAGTTTCTAGCTCCAACATGGGCAATGCCCACATTTCGGCAGGAGGCTCGGTGTCTCGTTATTGAGCATCAACAAATTTATGATCAGTGCGTCGCTGGCAGCATGTTTTTGCTCGTCTTCTTGATGGTGGGATGTTCTGGTCCGCGACAAGTAGGACTTATAGCCTTGAAGTCCACGAGAGAATTGTGGGCTATTATTTGCTAAGGACGAGCCAGTTTTGGGTGGGTTTGCCTTTGGTGGTTTTTTGGTCGAGGCGGGCGAGCAAGCGGTCTCCGGCGATAATTCCGTTGAGTTGAACAGCAGCCAGTTTCCCATTTAAGTTTTCGGACATGGAAAGTTGGATGTGGGTGCCAACACACGTTCCAGCGGCACGATATTTCCAGTGGCCACGGACACTAGGGTTGTCATGTGCGATTGCTTCGAAATCACCGGACTCACTGATGGACTCAATTTGTATCTTGTAAGGAATGGTATCGCCGTTGGGCCGGGTCAACGTTCCTTTAAATACGGTGTCTTTGTCGATTCGATCCGCCTTGAGGAGAGTGGATTCATAGAATTGTTTGGCTGTGATAAGGTATTTTGTATATGTTTTGTCATCATTGCGATTGGCAATTTTTAATTCCGCCTCTAACAAATTGGCGATTGGGGCATACGCTTTATTTAATTTTTCATAGTATGCCATCTCTAACTGAACCGTTTCAATGACTCCCGGAAGTTCGCCAGATTCCACAAAGTTGCTGACGTATTCGTCATGGCGATCAAGCATTTCAGCGCGAGACGCTTCGCTGAGTCTTCCATCTCTTTTAATGCTCTTACGGTACTTCGCAAATTGCTTGAGAACCTTGCGATTCGCTTTCGTTTTCGTCTCTTTAAAATTGTCGACCGCTTTGTGCATTCTTTTCGAAAACGTTT
>CAZZDZ010000648.1:0-2553 GCA_964652675.1 uncultured Pirellulaceae bacterium | reverse complement strand
GGCTTTTGAAAGTTGCTAAGCATCTACTCGATGCCCCCGATGCAACACTTCCAAAACAAAACACACAAATGGCGACGGCAAGCTGCACCTGGACGAATTGAACGAGCAAACAAAATGAAACCAGCACTCCTCTCGTTCGCAATCGCCCTGCTCTTGATTGCCTTCACGCCTGTTGGCCGACTCGAAGCAAAATCTCCCAATATCTTGTTCTGCATGGCGGAATCTTGTTCTGCATGGCGGACGACTGGGGTTGGCCACATGCCGGGGTTTATGGCGATCAGGTGATCAAGACACCCACTTTTGATCGGCTGGCGAAAGAAGGGATTCTCTTCGAGCGTGCCTTTGTCTCCTGCACTCCCTGTCGAAATTCCATCCTGACCGGGCAACAGTTCTACCGCCTAGAATCTGGGGCGAATCTTTGGAGCACTCTGGATGCCAGTTATCCAAACTTTATGTTCCTTTTAAGAAAAGCTGGCTATGAAATTGGTCATTGGCGCAAAGCGTGGGGGCCCGGTTCGTTTAAGCAAGGCGGATACACCGAGGACCCGTGCGGACTTGCGAGCACATTCAACGAATTCATGCAGCAGCGGGACTTAGGCAAGCCCTTTTGTTTCTGGTTCGGCACCAGTGATCCGCATCGCAGCTACGTCAAAGACAGTGGTGCGAAGAGCGGAATTCCCGTCGACAAAGTACAGCACAAGCGAGAGAGATTGAAAACGATCTGGAGACACCGAGGGGCATCGAATGAAAGTTCAGTTCCCCTCCTCCGCTTTTGGCCAGCAAGCCTTCGTAGATATCGCCTTTGATATCGGCTTGCATGCTGGACCAGTTTTCGGTGTCGTCAGAATCGACGATTCCCTCGGCGGAGCGTGGCGGGGTTTTGAATATCCTGCCGCGCCTTTTTGAAGATCGCCCCGAGCATCCCGGACTTGCGGCCCGTTTCGCAGAAGCCCGTTCATCGAGAATCTTGCGGTAGTGTCATTCGAGTTCTTCGCCGTCACGTTCCAGCAAACTGGCCCAGCCGAGTTCGGTGGGAACGATCGGTTTGCGGTTGTAAGGCAGTCGGAGTCCATCGGGCCGAAAGTTAATATCGACCAGCGAGGCTATTCCGCAAATCGCTTCGTGTCAAAATGCTTTTCGACAACAGGTCGTATGAAACCCCCGGCGAACTAGAATGATGGTCGGACCGCGCCATGTTTGACTTTTTAAAGGCACACTGCCGGTCAGCGGAAGACGGAGACTTGTTGGTGTCATTGACAGCTATCGAAGCGGAATCTCGACCAACGCGTTGACCGCAACAACCAGCTTTTGGTCGACTCCGCGGCGTTTCTTTGTCCACGTATTGGGGGACGAATCGTAGGTTGCTGGTCTCACCGGTCACAGTTGCCATGTCGCTTCTGTAGATCGTATACGTGGTCGGTGAAAGCGAGAAACCGGACGAAAAGTCGGCTCGGTTTAAGCGGCTTCTTTCTGGTTGTGGTATGCACCGTGTCGTAGCTACAATGTCGCGTTCGGCGAACGTTCCGAATGTTGCGTCATTCCGTTTGTGGGATTTCAGCTCGATAAAGATTCCGATTTTTGGGTCTGCAGATGACAGAAACTGTAACTCTGATTCTCACATGCATCTCAACTATTGCTACGGCAGTTGCGACTTGGGTGACCTTCGCGCAATACAGACGGGAAGTCCGTGGAGATTACAAAGAGCGGCGCGCCGCTCCAATCAAGGAAACGGCTCGCCCGACGGTAACTCCTCCTCCGCTCCCTGCATCAATTGAAGAAACCAAGCCTCCACCAGTGCCGAGTGACGTTGCTCCGTCTGATCCGGCGGGCAAGGCTTGGCTGGGGAAGGTTTGGCTGGCATTGGCGTGTTTTCCATGGCTCAATTTCACCGCATGGATCTGGGCGGCGGTGAAAACGGGTAACGTAAAGTACTGGTTGTACGCCGTTATGTACGCTTTGCCGTTTCTAATATTCGGCATCATGTTGGAAGACGCACAGGCAACCAACGGCACCGATGCGGATCCCCCAACTTGGACAGCCGTCATGGGTTTCATTTCATGGGTTGTGTGCAGCTTCCACGCGATCAACACACGCAAACACGCGATCAACATGCAAACCGTTGCAACGGAACGACTCGCATCAGGATAAACACCTGTGGAACAAACTATTTGAACAGCAACGAGGCTTCACAGTACGCCGAACGAGTCGATTTCTATTTGGAGTCAGAGTACAGCGATTGCCCACTCATGGATGTGGTGGAACAAATACGCGTCAGTGTTGTCGGGGGCGAATTCCCGCAGCTGCTATATACGAGAATCGGCGAGCTAAACGACTCAGAGAAGCAGGCAGCTTTGAGAAAGAGATGCCGGAGATTGGCCACGAAAAGCGCAAAAAGACACGAAAATCTATGCCCTCAGTGTGATTGGTTTCTCACCAAGCCGATGAACTATCGCATTTTCATAAACTTTCTCAAGATGACCGTTGCGATAGTACATGTGAATCGCAAAGCTCGTTTCTAGAACAACATCACATAGCTGGTTGATGTTTCGCCAT
>CAZZDZ010000647.1:0-2577 GCA_964652675.1 uncultured Pirellulaceae bacterium | reverse complement strand
AATGCGTCGGTTCCTGGGTCGTGGCCTTGGATCATGATCGTTCCGGGTTCTAATCGCAGGCCTTTGCGGGGGTTTTCGTGTGGTTTGCGATCATCGGCCCAGTTGCTGACTTGGACTCCGTTGACCCAAGCGGCAATTTGAGCGCCACGCGCGTTTAAGACAACGCTTGCCCATTTGTCTGGGTCTCCCGCGACGACTCGAGCTTCTTGGCGTTTAAAGATTCCACCGGTTCCATGATCGGCGGGGGCAAGTCGATTGTCGTCTTTGAATTGATTACTGACTTGGCATTCGTATCCCATCATTTCGTCGCCAGGAATGCAGCGAAAGAAAATCCCGGAATTCATTTCCGCAGAAGCCAGTTTGTATTCGGCCAACAAAACAAAATCACCATACGATTCTTTGCTTTCCAACTGGGTTCGGCCGCCTTTGACATGAAGGGCTCCATCGTCGTTGACGGTGAACTCGCCAGGCATCTTGGGATACTTGGTCCATTGCTCCAGGTCTTTGTCCAATAGCGATTTCATTCCCAGTGGTTTAAGTCTCACGTCGCGAAATGCAATGCGACCACTGTTGTGTTGCAATGCGATTCGGTCAGCAGGAATTAAAACAGCGTCGGTGTATTCACAGACCGTTTCGTCGCCAAGCGAAACCTTTACGTCTTTGCCTTCGACGCGAATGGTCATTCGGCGCCAGTCGTTAAACGTTTGCTTGGGGGCGTCGTCGATTACTTTTTCGCGTTTGACGAGACTGGCGGTCGGAAACGGATTGTCGTCCGGAGCGATGTTGATTTCGTAGCACTCGGTGCTAACATCGCCAGGTCGCAACGATGAGCGGACGAAGACGCCGCTGTTGGTTTTTTTGTCCGCGTTGAATTCGAATGTCAATTCAAAATCTTTCCACTGCGTTGAAGTGCACAACAAACACTTGTCGCCAGAATCAACAACGATCGTGTTGTCTTCGACGCGCCAGTTGGCGTTGCCGGTGATTTCCCAACCGAAAAGCGTGTGCCCATCAAACAACCGAATCCAGCCGTCGGCGGCTTGTTCGGCCGTCAGGCGAGCCGCCAATAGTTGTTCGCTGGTCGCTTCGTAGGTGGCCGTGGAAATATCGATCGTTGGGCCCGCTTTTGACTCTGCGTTTGACCGATCGACAGTGGGGGCCGGCGCGGTGGTGGTTTTGTTGCATGCAGACAAAACGATGCAAGACATCATCAGTCCCAGCATGCAAATTTGTTGTGGCCTTAGTCGTTGTATTGCAGATCGTTGCCAATGATTCATCTGTGTGAAATGCCTTTTAGTATCCATAACGCTCGAAGTAGTTACCCCATTGCTCCTTGATCAAAGCCTCATGCTCGGCACTTAACTGGTGCTTGTTGGTTTGATAAGACTTGTGTTCGGTCTCTGCCCATTGTTGGATCGATGGACGGACTGTCTCGAAGTCACTTAATCGTAACTGTTCGTAGATTTTTTGCATCGTGTCGACTGGGCTGGCCGTCAGATCTTCGTAGCGAACATCGATCAGGCGGTTGGGCTCCAATGCGACACGGTCTCGATCGAATGCGCCGTACATGCGTTGCAAGCATTCGATGACGTACTGTGTTTCGTTTTCGTTGGTCGGGTTTTGCAGCGATTGCGCTTCGAATAGCCCGCGCCACAATCTGCAGGTTGACGGAAAGAGCGCGCGTGGATCACGCGTCATGTGAATAAAACGCGCTTCGGGAAATTCTTTGGCCAAGGCGGCGATTCGTCCGGTATGCGTCGGACTTTTGATCACGAGGGGGCGTTCGGTGGCAAAGCTGACTGTCAGCAAGAAACGTCGTAACGTTGCCAGCCAGTGTTGTTTGTCTTGCTCGGATACGTTTTCAAAATCCAAGTAGTCCATATCGCGTGGACCCTCGTTTGGAAAAGCGATCCGTCGATACGGAGACGGTACGCCCAGGTTCATTAGCGCGAATTCGTCTTCTTGGGGACGTTCCCAACCAGCGTTCATGTTGTCCATCGGACGCTTGCCAGGTAACAGCCACGTAAAGAACTTTCTGAAAAACCACTCGGTCAACAGGAAGTGATGCGGGGCAAAACACTGAAACGTCGAAGGGCTACTGAGTCGTTCGTCGCGGACCATCAATTCGTGAAGCAACGTGGTGCCGCTGCGCCAATGACCAACGATAAAAACAGGAGGCCCATGAAGTTCGGCGGTCGCCAGCTTTCGCCCGAAGATCAGCTTTTGGATTCCGGTAGCACAAACGTTAAACACGCCGGCAAACGTCACTCCGATCGCGTGCGGAAAACGGCCAGCGCTAAAGCGGAATCGTCCTTCGCGAACGAGCTTCAGCCACGTCATGGGCCGCATTCCGTGCCAAAATCGCGGCGAATAAAATGGGTAAACGTGGAACCCGGAACCGGATGTTTGATTGGTTGCCGCTGGGTCTTCTGCTGGGTCTGCCGCTTGTGATTTCGAGGATTCTTGGGGGGGACGCACCGGATCGGTCTGCGCCGACGCATGTTGCGAAGACGCTAGTTCGTTGGCTGCCGTTGGCTCCTGGGGGGAAACAGGGGGAGCCTGGGGGTCGTTGGGGGG
>CAZZDZ010000646.1:0-2583 GCA_964652675.1 uncultured Pirellulaceae bacterium | reverse complement strand
GTACTCGTACTCGTACTCGATGCCACGGTTTCAGGAACGAGATCGAGTACGAGTACGAGTACGATCTACATGGCTTGACATATTCCACGTTTTCGGTCGGCAGGCGACCGGTCAGTCGTTTAGAATAATTCAGCGATAATCGGCAACCAAACGAACGGCTTTTTTCATGACGCCAAAAACAACCATGGTTACGTTGAACAAACGCGGCTTTACTCTGGTGGAGATTCTGGTGGTCATGGCCATCATCGGCATCTTGGTCGGATTGCTGCTACCGGCTGTCCAGGCGGCACGAGAAGCCGCACGACGAATGAGCTGCAGTAACAATCTGATGCAAGTCGGGTTGGCGATTCACAACTATCATTCAGCGTTCGACCAATTGCCCGTGCACATGGGCGGCACGAGTTCGCAGGTGGCCGGAAAAATGGGTAACCAAAAACTGGATTGGGAACCGGTTACGGGTACCAACCGAATGGGGCTTAGCTTTTTGGTCGGGCTGGCTCCATTCATGGAACAACAGGGCTTGTGGGACCGGATCAACCAGCCATACACCGATCCAATATCCGAAGGAATCTTTCCTGCGATGGGGCCTAGTCCCGACAAATCGTGGAAAGACCGTCCGGTGGGCACCGGTCACGACACAACACTCTATCAACCTTGGGTTACCGAGATCCCCACGTTACGGTGTCCAAGCGATGATATCATCGGTGCGGGGAAACCTGCACGAGGAAGAACCAACTACGCAGCATGTTTGGGCGACAGTGTCTTCTATCAAGATACAGGCGTGCTTGATGAGACAGGAACGCCGATTGCCGACTTGGCTGCGTCGCGTGCCGCAACACGCGGTTGCTTTGTCGCGAGAGCGAATATGAAATTTCGTGACATTTTGGATGGACTGTCCAATACGTTTTTGTGTGGTGAAATCATCACGGACATTGGTGACAACAGCATCCGCTCAGTCGCCGCAAAAATTCCAGCAGGAGTCACGTTGGGAGCCGCACGATCGGCTCGCAGTTGCAACGCACTGGTCGACGCAGCAAGGCCTAGCTTTTGGGGGCTCGGCACCGCGTTTATCGGGGACGACGAAGAGCGTCGCGGATTTTCATGGGCTTCTGGCATGACGATCTACTCTGGCTTTAACACGATTTTGCCGCCGAACCACGAACTTTGTGCGACCAGCATTTCAATGGGCGTTTTTCCGCCCAGCAGTCGCCACCAGGGAGGCGCCCACCTGTTGATGGGCGACGGAGCCGTGATATTCATGACGGACTCCATCGAATGCGGCGACCTGGATGAACCGATGGTAGGAATCGGGATCGAACCAGACCAGTTAACCGCGCCGCGATCCAAGAGCCCCTATGGACTGTGGGGAGCACTCGGCACACGATCGTCACAAGAGACCGTTGAAGAACAACTGAATCAGTAGTCCGTACTAGCTGGACAGCGTGTTTTCTGATCGTACTCGTACTCAGGCGTTTCGCCGGTACTCGTACTCGATGCCACGGTTCACGAACAAGAACGAGAACGATCAGAAAACACTGCAAAAGCTGCGTTTGCGACGGTTATTTGGCCGGTTTCGTTGTCACCGAATCCGAGTATCGGATGGTCGCTACAACGGCACGATGGTCAGAGAACTCCGATGGATCGACCGAGTAACCAACGATTTCCGCGTTCTTGGGAATGAATATCCAATCAATGATGCGGTTGGGATCATTGGCTGGAAACGTGTAGTGTTGTTTGGTCCGTTCTCTTGGAATCCGCGTAAACCACTCAGCTTCGTCCATCACATCAATGGCGTTCTGCTGCAAATCGTCTACTTCATGAGCGGGATATTGCGCGGGTGCGGAATTGAAATCGCCAGCAACGATACAGGGCAGATTGGATGACTGCGCAGCGGCAATGATTTTTTTGCAGGACTCAACACGTAGTGATTCGCTTCGAGGCGAAAGGTGCGCTCCGATCACTCTTGTTTGGCGATCACCGTTGCGAACCGTGCATGCGACCGCACGTTTCTTGCCAGCCAATACTGATTCCCACATTGCGTAGCCCGGCAAATCAATCACGCTGGCGTCTGAAATGGGGTGCTTGGACAAAACTGCATTGCCAAAGCGCCATCGCCAAAACAGAACACGAAAATCCAAGTTGCGTTCTTCGACGCGATAGTTGTATCCGGCGTGCTGGGCAATCCAAGCCGCCTGATTGATTCCGTGGCTCCAACTGCAGTCAAAGTCGACTTCGTTTAAGACAACCACATCGGCGTCAATCGACTTCAATCGTTGTGCAATCTCACCCAACCGGCCAAGCCGATCGCCGGCCCAGTTGGTTTCAGCCATGCCTCGGCCGTGCGCGATGTTGTACGCGACGATTTTTAATTTGTTTTCGCGAGCCAAGTCTGCGGTATGAACAACTGGACTTTCTGGACCGAAGACACGGACTTGGTTTAGCGGCGCGAGACCTCGACTGCACAAATAGGGAACAACGACTACAGCAAGCGCAACCCAAGCGATCTTTTTCAATCGCGTCATACGGCGAGGTCGCTTTGTACCATTCACATCATCCATGTGACTGCTTTCTCATTGCGTTGCC
>CAZZDZ010000645.1:0-2586 GCA_964652675.1 uncultured Pirellulaceae bacterium | reverse complement strand
CGCTACGGCCTTCCGTCTGCAGAATCAGGAGAACAAGGTGAACGTTCCAATCCTTTGGCTACTGATACCAAAAGTGGAACTGTGGGCTTCCGGTGATCGGATACAGAATTAAGAAATGGTGGATCAAGTCGCTGAAGAGCAATGCTGCGCCGATGATGATTCCATAGCGACCCACTACGGGACGGCGGTTCATAACAACGACCGCAATCAGAGAAACCAGCGCGCCGATATAACTGTGATGGATTCGCAATCCGCAAGTGATAACGCCAACGGTCGAAGCCGTATCACGTGTCGATTCCAGACCAGCGCCGAAACGCAATACGCATGTCAGCACTTCAACGGCGACGGTCGCCCAAACGCTCCACCACAACAACTGGCGATCGGTCGGGCAGTGAATGTTTGGCATAGGTGGATTTAGCATTGAAATCACTCAAAGTAGCGACCTGAGAGATCGACGATTAATTTCAGTGCCCGTTGCCTGGAGGTTGTTGCGCGAAAAAGATCGCTTTGTGCAAAAACGAAAAACGGCGGGGCGACATGGCCGCTCCGCCGTTGTTATTTGGTAAGAAAGCTGTCGGTTACTTGGAAGCAACCAATTTTTCTTGCTTCTTCTTTTCGACGATCTCTTCTTGGATGTTCGATGGCGTTTGGCGGAATGCCGCTAGCTCCATCGTGAACGTTCCTTGACCCTGCGTCATGCTTCGCAGGTCAGTTGCGTAACCGAACGTTTCAGCCAATGGGACTTCTGCGTTGATGACGCTGTTGCCGTCGACGATGTCGTTGCTGTTCATGATTCCGCGACGCTTGATCACGTCACCAACCACCGTACCCTGGAAATCCTCGGGCACTTCGATTTCGACTTTCATGATCGGCTCCAGCAACTTGGGAGAAGCCTGCTTAAAGTACTCGCGGAAACAACCTTGAGCCGCGGTGTAGAACGCTTTTTCCGACGAGTCAACTTCGTGGTAACTACCGTCTTCCAAAACAATCTTTGTTCCCACAACGGGATACTCGGCGACCGGACCTTTCTTCAAGATGTCACGGAAACCTTTTTCGACCGCAGGAATGTACTGCTTGGGAATTCGACCACCGACAATTTTTTCCTCGAACTCGAAGCTGTCTTCGCTGTCGGATTCGATCGGGCTTAGCGTGCCTTTGATGTGCGCGAATTGACCAGAACCACCAGACTGTTTCTTGTGCTTGTAGTCAAACGTGACTTCTTTGGTTGGGCTCTCGCGGTAGCTGACCTTGGGGGCACCGACGGTGATGTCGACGCCGTACTCTCGACGAATGCGTTCGATGTAAACTTCCAAGTGCAATTCGCCCATTCCGCTGATCAAGATTTCCTTTGTTTCTTCGTCGGTGAAAACGCGGAACGTAGGGTCTTCTTTGCGGAAGCGTTGCAGGGCTTTGCCCATTTTGTCGCCGTCGCTGCGGTTGGTTGGTTCGACCGCGATCTTGATAACCGGATCGGGAACGAACATCGATTCCAGCGTACATTGGTCACGCTCGATACCGTAAGTATCACCACTGGCACAGTCGATCCCCATGACGGCGATGATGTCACCGGCGGTAGCGGAATCGATCTCTTCGCGTTTTTCACTGTGCATGCGAACGATGCGGCTGAAACGCTCTTTTTTACCGGATCGTTGGTTGATGTACGTGCCACCTTTTTCGATCGTACCTTGATAGATACGCATGAAAGTCAACTGACCGAACGCATCATCGACGATCTTGAAAGCCATTCCGACGAATGGTGCCTTTGGATCTGGTTTCAGATCGATTTTGACCGTTTCGTCCTTTGGATCGGAGCCTTTGATTTCGCGATCAAGCGGACTGGGCAAGTACTTCAGCACGGCGTCCAGCAACGGTTGAACCGATTTGTTCTTAAAGGCACTGCCCATGTAGACAGGAGTTGCACCGCCAAGCACGGCGTCACGTGTGACTTTGTAAATCAGTTCGATGGGGATTTCTTCTTCGCTGAGAAGTTTCTCCATCATCTCGTCGCTGTACATCGACAGAGCTTCCAGCATCTTGCCGCGGTACTCTTCGCAGGCGTCTTGAAGTTCCGCAGGTATATCGCCGACGATGACTTCTTCCCCCTCGTTTCCACCATGCGTGTAAGCCTTCATCTCGATCAGGTCGCAAACGCCTTCGAAGTTTTCTTCGGCGCCGATTGGATACTGCATCATGAACGCGTCAGCGCCCAATTTTTCGCGTAGCTGTTCGCAGACGCGGAATGGGTTTGCACCGGTACGGTCCATTTTGTTGATGAACGCGACGCGCGGGCAACCGTATCGTTTCATTTGACGGTCAACGGTGATCGATTGACTTTGCACGCCCCCGACGCTGCAAAGAACCAGAACCGCACCGTCCAAGACGCGAAGTGAACGTTCCACTTCGACGGTAAAGTCAACGTGACCGGGCGTGTCGATCAAGTTGATGGGGTAGCCTTTCCAATTCACACTCGTGGCTGCACTGGTGATCGTGATCCCACGTTCTTTTTCCAGTTCCATGTGGTCCATCGTGGCACCATCGCCACCGCCACGGACATCTTCGATTTTGTGAATCCGTCCGGTGTAGTAC
>CAZZDZ010000644.1:0-2592 GCA_964652675.1 uncultured Pirellulaceae bacterium | reverse complement strand
CGTACTCCTGCCGCCCAGACGGATGAAAAAAGGGACCTCTTCGAGAGCAACGTCGTCTATGGCTGGATCTAGAGAACGCCGAGTACATCCGCAAAACGCTTGACTTGCCCGGCTGCAAGATCGTTGTTCGTGTCGATCGTCAATTGACCACTGATGATGGCAACGTCGTATTGAGCGACTCTCGCTACTTCATCACCAGCCTCGACCCGGACCACGTTACGGCTCACGATATTCTCCGCCACATAAGAAATCACTGGCGCATCGAAAACTGTCTTCACTTCACCAAAGACCGTTGGTGGGACGAAGATCGTCATCACACCCGAAGGCCGGGCCTCTCCAAAATCATGGCAGCGATCAACAACGCCGCCATTTCTATTCACAGAATTCTTTCTGACCCCGAAATCCCACTCAGAGCAAACGCTGACTACGTGCAATGGAAACCAACACTCGGTATCGCTATGCTGGCAAACTGACTTTGCAGTTCTCCTGGGGCTTGTAGGATTAGCTTTGGCAACATGGCAGTCCTCTGCTAAACTGCTTGGAGTTGCGATGCTTGTTGGCTTCGGAGAGAAGCGGTGTCGTACTACCTTCCAGTGTGCCGCAGCCTCATGAAGTGGATCGCGATTGTCTTGATATGTGTCGCGACCTGCGTGGCTTACGGAATCATTCACGATCAGATCACCGCTAGAATCTGCGTTGAATACTTTACCATCGGTCATCCACGTGTCTTCCCGACCGACGACCCAACTTTGCTGGGGCTTGTCTGGGGCGTAATTGCAACTTGGTGGGTTGGTGTACTGCTGGGCATTCCACTCGCTGCTGCATGTCGGTTTGGTCGTTGGCCCAAACGCGAGCCCAAGACCCTTTGGCGTCCATTGTTTCGACTCTGCACGATTTCGTTCGCTATCGCCGCGTTCGCAGGATTCGCTGGTTGGATCGCTGCGTCAAACGGTTGGGTTTTCCTTGTTGGGCCTGTCGCTGATCGTGTACCCGCGGATCGTCATGTTCCATTTCTGATCGACCTCTGGATACATAGTCTGACCATTACCCACAAGTATTACGCCTTTTGTGGTTTTTGGTTCACGCTAGACGTTGAAGTCATTTCGAACTTATTGGGTAGTTGATTCGTATTTGCAGGACTTGAAGCCATGGTTTTGCGGCTTCTTTCAGCTGGCGGCGATGGAAGCGAAGTCCAGCGTGTTGCGGATGGATTCTTTCATGCCGAAGATTCTAACACCTGAAGCGTGGGCTCATCAACAGTTTGGCGATTGTGAATTGGGGGATGTGCGCCGTACTCGGCGGCTGGTTAAATTTGCTCAGCAAGTCTGTCACAAGCCCAGCCAAAACACTCCCATGCAAACTCAAACATGGGGCGACTGCAAAGCCGCCTATCGCTTAATGTCTCGGGAAGAAGTCACGTTTGAGGCGATCACATCGCCTCACTATCAATTGACACGTGACCAGTCACCCGAGGTTTGTCTTTTACTCAATGATTTGACGGAGATCGATTTTGGTTACGATTCGGTCGCGCAAGGGCTTGCGCCCGTGGGAAACGGTTCGTGTGGATTCCTGATGCAGAACTCGCTCGCGGTGAAGACTGATGGGAGAGTGATTGGTTTGGCCGGCCAGAAACTCCGGCACCGTAAACCCAAGCCTAAGAACGAGACGCGTACGGAGCGACTCAAGCGAGATCGGGAATCACTTTTGTGGGGGCAACTTGTTGCTCAAGTTGGCCCTCCACCAGAAGGCGTCCAATGGATCAACGTTTGTGATCGTGGAGCAGATGACTTCGAGTTTTGGTGTCGAATGGCTCAGCAGAAGCATGACTGGGTGGTTCGCGCCAGCAAATTACAACGCAGCGTTTTGCAGGACGGTGAATCCCTCTCTTTACGAGAGAAACTCGACGTGACTCCTTTTGACCAGCAATACTACGTACTGAACTATCGTTCGAAAAAGCATGGTGCTCGCACCGCAACGATGCATGTTCGCTTCTGCGAAATCACAGTACAGGCGCCAAAACTGCGAAGCCCTTGGTTGAAGGAACAAGCCATCCCAACACTCAAGATGTTCGTGGTCGAGGCGGTTGAAGAAAACCCTCCCCAAGGTGTGCCACCCCTTCGCTGGGTCCTGTTGAGTTCTATTCCAGTTAAGTCATTCAGCGATGCATGGACGATCATTGAGTACTACGAAAAGCGTTGGATCGTTGAAGAGTTCCACAAAGCGTTAAAAACAGGTTGTCGTATTGAGGAGCGCCAATACCGCACCAGCGATCGTCTCGAGGCGATTGCCGGCCTGCTGTCGATTGTTGCCGTTCGCTTACTTGAGTTGCGTTCGGCTTCAAAGACAACGCCCGATCGCGCGGCGCACGATCTCATTCCGACTCTTTGGATTTCCGCATTGAAAGCGCTTCGCCCGAAAGCAAAAGTAGCTTCCGTTGGTGATTTTTATCGCCAGCTTGCTGGACTCGGGGGCCACCTCCTAAGAAAATCTGATGGTGATCCGGGCTGGCTTACAATCTGGCGAGGGTTCTCAACACTACAAACTGCCGTCACCACAATTGCAAACTACGAAAAATGTGGGTAATGGTCAGGG
>CAZZDZ010000643.1:0-2607 GCA_964652675.1 uncultured Pirellulaceae bacterium | reverse complement strand
TTATGGATGGCACCAACCAAGGGATCAGATGGCACCAACCAAGGGATCACTGATGGCACCAAAACTCAGCGACTAAAGATGCTTCTTGCCGAGGCTGAACTGGACAAGAAGATTTTGAAAGTTGCCGCAGAGGGAAACTTCTAAGCCGAACTGCTCAAACAAAGAGTGCGCAAACGTTTTGACACGGCGATGCGACGATGTTTTATTTTTAGGACGAGACGCTACGATTTTTTCGAGTAGCTTTTGATTCCCATTACGTTTCGACGGTACGAGACAGCGGATGGCAGGATCCCCAGTTTTTCCGCCAGTTCGCTATCGGGCATCGTGCCTAGCATGGCAAGTTGCTTTTTCGTCCATCGGTGTCTTGGTCCGGTTTCGTAGAACTTGATGCCATGCCGCAAGCGATACGCTGTCACGGTCAACACTTTGATGCCCATTTCATCAGCGATTTCTTGGTCAGGCACCTTTCCCAGCTTCGCGACAATCTTCGGTGTCCAGCGGTTCTTGGTTGTCCGTGTCACAAAATTTGGAATTCCTAACTCGCGACGTTTCAGTGCGATCCGACGTCGGTGCAATCCCAGCTTTGCCCCTAATTCAGTGTCAGGCATCTTTCCCAACATCTTCAATTCACGTTTGGTCCACTTTCTTGCTTTTCGGCCAACAGAGTTTACCGCCGGGATACCCAGCGTCCTTCGCTTCCAAGCAACCGTCGTGGTGTCCACTCCAATCTTTTCTGCGATCCAGGTGTCGGTCTTTTTCCCAAGCCATGCAAGCTGTCTTTTGGTCCATCGTGTTCTTTTTTCGTCTCGCGCGTAGCCAAACGACTCGATACCCAGTTGTTGCCGTTTCTTGGACACCGCTGTTTTCGTCACTCCGAGTTTCGCCGCAACAGCGACATCCGAAGCGGTGCCCAGCAAATCGATCTGTTTCTGATTCCATTCCAATCGCGTATCGGAACCGATTAAGCGTCGCTTTAAGGCCGGGACGGTTGCCTTGCGTTTTGACTTTTTTTTGGACAACGTTAGTCAACCATTCGAAAGCTAAGAATCGTAGTGAATCGATCGTTGTGCGAACGACATGAATAGATCAGATGGTACCATGCTCACCGGTTTCTGGGAAAGAGCCGCAGCAGTTCGCATGGTAACTCAGTTTTTCAAGATGGGAAGTCGCTGCAATTGGCAACCCGATGCAACATACCAGTTGCGCAAAACGCCATCGCGCGGGTAAGTTTCCGCAGGAATCGTTTGCGAACGCGCGGTTGCGTATTTTATGAATCTTGACATTGTGTGGAACCTTCGGTTGGTGCCATCCACCAATCGCAGTTCTTTCAACGTTTTCTGCGATCAAGCGGAGCGGCAAAGCGTTAGGCACGAAAGTGAAAATCGCGACCTCTTTGGCACTGCTCCTGGTAGCTACTTGCTTAAGAAAAGGGGGCATGCCGGCCTGCCCCCTTATCTTTGTCCCTTTTTCGATTGCCCCCTTTTCTTTCGATTTGTCTGACAAACGTTACTCTGCTATTCGTTGGCCGTGAGGTTGATGTTGTCCAACTTGCGTACAAACCTGTCTTGTCCGAAAACGACTCGCCCGCGTCCGTTGGACTTGCTGCCTTGGACATCAAAGTGAAAAGTCCATTTGAATCCTGCGTACGTCGCGCCCGTGGGGCTGATCTTTTTTATCTCGCCTAGGTCCCGTTCAAACTGCGACTGTAAAGACGCAATTTGCTGTTCGGATACGGAATCAAATCCGCCATAGTCTCGAAGCATCTTTACCACGTCTTTAGGTGGCGCAGAAGAAAAAGTTTTTAAGTCAGCAAGGGCTTGGAGCTGCCATTGTCAGGGCCTTTGGCAACAGCGGCGTCGTATTGCTTCCGAGCGTTCTCGGTTTGTCCCAGCATGCGAAGTGCGGCGCCACGCTGGCGGTGCAACACATCGCTCATCTGATCGTCAGAAACCTTGGCCATCAGATCGATGGCTTTCTGTGCCTGCTTGTCACCGAGCAACTTGTCCACTTTCTCAGACAGCGACATGGTTGCAGAGTTCGTGTCGTCTTGTGCGGCTTCCTTTTGTGCCCCACCGTCTTGTACCACGCCGTCTTGTGCCAAACACAAAGCGGGAGCCAACACGGCACAAGGAACGGCGACGCCCACTAACAGGCAAAAAAGACGGAACATCGGCATCTCAGTTCAGGTAAATGTTGGCTAGACACGTCACGTAAGACCGTTGCATAGAAATGACTCGGCATAGCTACACACGCAGCAGAGAGCGGAGATCGCCCACCGTCTGGCTACGGGAGATTTGCGAATCGCAACCGTCTAAACGCGCCGTTTTAAACGGTGAATATCTTAGCGATGCAGTGCTGCCTCTGCACATGCTGTGTTTTATTGTACATCGTTCCTTTAGGGGAGCACTTCGCGAGCGTGAAGTGGCCTCATTCATATTGGCGGGATCAATGCATCGAGAGCCTGGCAAAGCAGTCGTGCCAGCTTGTTCGTTCCCCAGCAAGCGCTGTTCGTTCGCCAGCAAACGCTGGATCATCGGTTCAGGAAAAAGCCCGGAAGCGACCCTGCATCGCTGTCCCTTTTCTCCTTGAGCGTGAACGAGAAAGAGA
>CAZZDZ010000642.1:0-2617 GCA_964652675.1 uncultured Pirellulaceae bacterium | reverse complement strand
GATCTATTTGCGAACGCGGTTTCATGTGTGCTATGGCCTCACCCGCTGATTTGGGTCATCGCAAATAGCATCACTCGGTTGCGCGAACGCGCTTGCGACGAATGGGTACTGCAAAAATCAAAGTTGGACGAAGTTGGATATGCCAACAGTTTGGTGACGGTGATCCAGCGTTGCCAAACTCAGTCGTTGCGAATGGCATCGTCGATGGCGACCAAAAAAGACTTTGAATCCAGGTTGCGCTGGCTGGTGTCTGGTTCGCGACCGCAGAAGGCCAGTCCCATTGTGACAACAGTGGTCGCAGTAGCGATCGCCACGTTCAGTTTGGTTGTCGCCACAGCACAGGTGGTTGATCCGCCGATTGTACAGTCAGCTCCCGTCGTGGTCGCAGGGGGGCCTTCGGTCATCCTAAGCGACGAACCATCACCCAAAAGTCCAGCGATTTCTGTTTCGGGATCCGTTGTAGACAATCGAACGGGCAAACCAATCGCTGGAGCAGATGTCGTATTGCGAGCTGATGTATCGGGTGCTTCATTTAGCGCGATGTCGCATGCGAAAGATATTTTAGCGAGGACAAAGACCGATGATCGAGGCAAATTTGTCTTTGCAGAAATTGGTGTTCCTCCGCGAATGACGGGGGTACTCACCAAGCTTCGCAAAAACGCTGGCCGTGCCAATCTGATTGCATTGGCTCCAGGGATGGGAATGAAATGGATCGCAATTCCGACATTTCAAAACGCACCTCAAGTGCTGAAATTGGATCCCGAGGCCGACGTGCGAGGCAAGATAGTTGACCAGGACGACCAGCCAGTTCCTAATGCGAGTCTCTATGTGCGAGCGTTGTATGCCGACAAGGCGATGTTGGATTACTTTGCAAAAGGTCCAGGTGACCTGGATCTATATTCAGAATTTCGCGTCGAGACGCTTGCCAATGAACAGGGTGAGTTTCGGATCTCGAACCTGCCGCATGACTACCGCGCGAGGGTTTGGGGTCAAGGACAATCCGGACAGCGAGCCTTTTTCATAGTCGACACGGGAAAGAATGATTTTGAAACAATTCGCGTCTCGGGAACGGGAAGCGACAAAGAAAGCAGAGTGGTGCATCGCACACCAATCCATGTCCAAACGCAGCAGCATCCATGGATCAAGGTTCGTGTGATCGATCACAATGGAATGCCTGTCGCAGCAGGCGGCATCGAAGCCGTGAATCAGGCTCGACATTACGTTGGTCAAGCAAACGTGCGCGGTGACGGCACAGCGATTCTGACGGTCAACGATCCCGGGCCTCACCAGATTAGTTTTGGTGCACCGCCCCTTTCTGATCTGCTTGGGGCGTGGCGAAACCAAATTAGCATCTTGCCGGAGGAACAGGATACGGTAGAGATCCGACTACCAAAACCACGATTCGCGACTGGCAAAGTACTGGACGCGGACACTGGAAAACCGATTGTCGGAGTATGGGTTTTCAGCGGACACGGGCTGGATTGTTCCGATGCTGACGGACAATTCCGGGTACCAGTCAAACCAGGCAAGACCAAGATTAGAGTCCTTCACAAAGTTGACGGATATCGCGCACCAAGCTTCCACGCTACCCGCAAATCAGGTGTGCAGCCAGAACAGATCGAGATTGATGTTCCCGAAGACGACGCGCCGATCGATGAGGTCACGATCAAAATTTCACGAGGGCTTGTGGTTAAGGGAATTGTCGTTGCGCCGAGTGGCAAGCCGATCGCCGGAGTACCAGTGCGGGCGGAGAACCAGGATCGGCCCTATACCAAAGTCTCAACAATCAGTGATAGGGATGGCAGATTTGAACTAGGTGGACTTTCGCCACTGGTTGCAACACGCGTGTCGGCACAGACTAAGTTTGGTGCCGCTGAAACAATCATCCCAGCAAAAGCGGATCAGCCTTGGGAAAAGACTTTGGCGCGGGCCATTGCGCTGCGAGTCGAAACGGGAACCACTTTGACCGGTCGCGTGGTCCACAAAGGGAAACCGATGGCAGGCGTCACCATGCGGCTTACGAAATCGCCCCCAACCAAACCAGGACAAAAAATCGGGCAATACAGATCTTTTGGCGAAACAAAAACGGATGCGAAAGGACGCTACTCAATCACGGGTTTGAAAAAGGGCGAACACTACGAATTCGAGATCATTGCCCCTGGTAATTTGCAGGCACGTGGCTGGGAATATCAATCGTCTTCGCCTTATGTGCATTCCGTCACAGTGGAAGACGGCGAAACGGTCGAGTTGCCTGATGTCAAATTAACCAGCAATGGCCAGATACTTCGCGGCATCGTTGTCGATCCAGGCGGCAACCCCGTCGGCGGCATCAGGGTAAGTGCTCAGCTGAAATCGGGAGAATACCTCGCCCCCCCTCTTCGTGGTCCTCCGCCTTGGACCACAACAGATGCGGATGGAAAATTCGAGCTCGTAAATCTACCCGATGAACTGATCGTGTTGAGGGCCAACAAGCCAAATCCCGCAGGCGGAGTCATACGCAACCCAAGCAGAGCTGCGGTCGATCTGAACGCCAAGGATATTCGAATCGTCCTGGACCCGAAATTGGGAACGGGGATCGAAGATTTGGATTGATGCCATCGGTTCCTAAGTCATCTAT
>CAZZDZ010000641.1:0-2618 GCA_964652675.1 uncultured Pirellulaceae bacterium | reverse complement strand
ACGCAAGGCCCCAAAAACGTCATCCTGTTGCTTGCTGATGATCTTGGCTGGGGAGACGTTGGCTTTCATGGCGGGATCGCTTCGACCCCAAACATCGATCGACTCGCTCAAGAGTCACTTGAGTTGAATCGGTTTTACGCGTTTCCAACCTGCAGTTCGTCGCGAGCCGCGTTGTTGACGGCTCGTTATCCGGGTCGGTTTGGAATCACCGGCCCCGTCAAGGGTTTTGAAGTCGGGATGCCTGCAACCGAATACGCAATCCCCGCAGCCTTTCAGCAAGCTGGCTTCGCAACCAGCCTGATCGGCAAATGGCACCTGACAGGCCATCGTTCGGGATCCAATTTGCATCCAAACAAATTCGGCTTCGACTACTTCTATGGTTTCATGGGCGAAGCGGTTGATTACTACACACGCTATTACCAGCGCGCTGGCATCACAGACTGGCAACGCAACGGCCAAGCGGTCAGAGAAGAAGGCTATGTGACCGACTTGCTGGCCGACGACATCATCAAACGCATCAAAGAACGCGGCGACAAACCATTCTGCCTGCTGGCATCTTTCAGCGCACCGCACAACCCCTTTCAAGCTCCCAAGGAACTAGTCGCCAAATACTCGGGTCAGCACGGCGTTCGCGCGGGCACTTACGCAGCGATGATCGAGTCGCTGGATATCGCAGTGGGACGGATTTTGAAAACGATCGATTCAGAAAAATTGCGAGACAACACCGTGGTGGTGTTCGCGTCTGATAACGGAGCGATTCAACTTGGCAACAACGGACCGTTCAGCGGAGTCAAGCGACAAGTCTGGGAAGGTGGGATTCATGTGCCATGCATGATTCGTGCACCTGGGCTGAAGCCTGGTCAAAGCAACCAGTTAACAGCAATCTATGACCTTTACCCAACACTCGCGTCGGCTTGTGGCGTGAATGTGTCGAGCAATAACCCACTTGATGGCCGCGACCTGTGGTCAGCACTCAACGATAGCCAATTGGTCGGCGGCGACGTCTTTATCGGCGAACAGGATATCGCCATGATCCGCGACGATTGGAAACTGGTCGCTTCGTCACGCGGAACATCCCTTTTCAATGTCGGCAAAGACAAAAGCGAGAGCAACGAACTTAGTTCAATCAATACAGACATTGCCGACGAAATGTACAACGCCCTGACCGCCTTTCAACAGACGGTCCGCAACGACGGCCCAGGTCTGGCAGCTGCTGCAAAGTCCAATCCTAAGACTGAACTCGGTGGTGAAGGCAGCGAACTTGCCAGCTTTGAATTAACCGGCGACGTCGAGTTCGGCCTACTGGGCGATCAACGAGTCGTGTCGGCTGGAAAAGGCTTGAGGTTCCATTCGGCGATTGACAAAAACAACGACGGCAAACAATTCGCCCTGGCATCAAAATGGGTCGATGACGTCTCGACCGATAAAGGCCGCTGGTACCGCTTGCAAGTGCGCGGGATGGCTCATGAAGATTTCAAAGTCAACAAGGATGCCTTGTTCTTGAAAGTCGAATTCTTCAAAAACAAACGTCAGGATTCGCTCGATTCGATCACGACTCGCATCTATCCACAAATTCAACGCGAACGCAAAGACTTTGCCGACGAAGGCACCAACAAGAACCTCGGTAACGCTTCGTGGCGGACCTATGCGATGGATTTCCGCACGCCGTTCGCCGAAATCGATTCGTTCAAGTTAAGCGTCGGATTCAACGAAGGAGTCGGTTCAGGGATGCACGCCGAATTTCAAGTGACGTCTATGGATTTGAATTCCATTGACGAACCTCAGGAATTCGCATCGCGCGTTTTGACAACCCAAAAGGTTCAGCGTGCTCAACCCAACGAGCGAGATTTAGTGCATCTTGGCGGGCGATGGTATTTCGATCCGCACGGCAAGTCGCGCGCGGTGCCAGACAAGTTTGATTACACCAATGCCGATCAATTGCTCTACCGCTCGGCTCGTTTCGAACGACCGTTCGAAGGGAACATGACATCTTGGCTCCGACCAGGCCATCTGGATCTGGCTGGCGAAACGGTGACCGAAGACAAATTTTTAAAATACAACTTGGTCATCAGAGTCACCGACAAACACGTCATTCTTAACAGCAAGAACATTCCCAATCACCCCACCGCGTCGTTCCCCGACAGTTGGCGTCTGCTGGATGGCAACTCGGCACGTATCCACGAACAGGCCAATGTTCACCGGCTGCCGATTCAACCACAGATTAACGCGAATCACATTGCAATGGATCGGATGAACGAAAATCAAGCGTTGCCGATGGGAGCAATCGGAGTTGCCACCAACGGCGTGGTCTTCTTCAATCCATTCGACCACATCCTAGAAGCCGACGCGACTTGGCGATTGGACCGATGCTGTGGTCACCCGTCGCCCCAAAACGCATACCACTACCACAAGTATCCCGTCTGCGTAAAAACACCTTGGATCGACGACGGCTCGGGGCACTCGCCCGTGATTGGATTTGCGTTTGATGGATTCCCTGTCTACGGCCCCTACGAATCCGAAGGCAAGTTGGCGATGGACGACCAATCCAATCCGCTAAACGATTACAACTTGCACGAAGACGCCCAGCGCGGACCGCACTACCACGTCACCCCAGGCAA
>CAZZDZ010000640.1:0-2624 GCA_964652675.1 uncultured Pirellulaceae bacterium | reverse complement strand
AAGCACGCGAGGCAGCTGCGTCGCCCAAAGCCAGCGTCAAACGTCGTGCCGAGACAACCTACGCATCGGTCGTACGCAAGTACCCGGATTCACGCCCAGGCGAAATCGCTGCCGCAGAGCTAAAAAAACTGAAACCGAACAGCAAGGTTCTGTCGTCGTCGCCAAAAACCGAATCGCATACGTCTTCAGAGCTCCGGACCTGGAAGAGCGCGGACGGTAAGTTCACAGTGAGCGCCGCGGTTGTTTCAGAACAAAACGGTAAGGTGACACTAAAGAAAGCCGATGGCAAAACGATTGACGTCACCGAGGAGCAGTTGAGTGAAGGCGACCGTAGGTACTTGAGCGTTTGGCGAGAACTATTTAGTCAATAGCGAAACGACTGACGTCGTCGATTGAAAGTAGCCGTACTGACTCCATTGTTGTTCGCGCTACTGGCCGTTCTGCCGCGATCTTGATGCCGCAGAGCCCAAAAAACGCAGTGCCAAAACGCCCAAGTGAACCTGCGACCGGCAATGGTGTCTGACAGGTGACGCAGCCGAATTCCTCGGTTGTCGTTTCCGCTTAAAAGTCTTTGTGAGACCGTTTCTGTGTTGAATGTCTGATTGCCTTTATCGGTAAACCGTCCGCTTTTCTAAGCGAGCCGCTGCCGAATTTTTGTGCCCACTTGCTGGCAGAAAATCGAACTTGATTTTGTGCTGGCGCTGTTTCTTGCACTCGCGCGATCAATCTTTTCATGTCTACCGAATCCTCTGCGTTTTCAGTGGATGGTTGTGGTGAAGCACGCCGTCTTACGAAAACCAAATCACGCTCCGCCGGTCAACGGCGAACCACCGACGAAATTCTGCGCCGTTTCAATCCGGGTGGCCGCTGGTCTGCTTATTGGCGTTTGATTCATGCCTTGCAGAGCCAATCCACTTTACTTCGCCCCACCAAACGTCGCTCGGATGACGATTCCGTCGAACGGATCGCGTTGGCGTGTTTTCGATTGGCGGCAAAACAACGTAGTTGGAAACAAGGCCCCGAATATTGGTACAGAAAGCAAGGGGACAGCGCGCACCAACAGTGGTGTGATTTTGTTGGCAACATTTTGCATCACTATCCCACGCCAAGTTTCATGGCATCGATCTGGCTCGCCAGCGAAACGCAGGATTGGGAACGAGATCTACACCTGCATCTTGCTCAAGGATTTAGTATTCGACGGTTTCATATTCCCGGTATCGGACGGATCGGAAAGTCAGCGGCACGGCATTTCATGAACGCCCCGCAAGATTGCACCGCGCAGCAAGCCATCCGCTGGGCACAAGTCATCGCGGCTGGCGGTAAACCAGACGTGGCGCGAGTGGTGATGTCTCACGTGCCCATTTCAGCACGTGAGTCTTGGGAGAGTGTTTGGGAATCTGTCATTCATTTCTTAGTTCGCAATCAACCGATTGGTCTTCACGAAGTGCGCGAGATCATCGATTTCATCATCCAACAACGGTTTACGCCCGCTCGAGTCACGATCGGTTGCTGGATGGGAGAACAACCCGTGTGTCGCGAAATCAATTTGCGCAGATGGACGTTGCGTCGCATGCGCCGCTGGATGGCAAACTGGCGAGAAGAGTACGAGATTCCTTCGCAACAGCAGGGGCGGATAGGCTGGCGGAGTATGGGCTACGAACCGCTAGAGCATCGTGACGGAAATACGATTTGGCGAATCGTTGAACTCTGTACCGAACATGAGCTTCGTGTTGAAGGAGGAATCATGAAACACTGCGTCGGAAGTTATGGTTGGTACTGCAAGCGAGGTCGAAGTTCGATTTGGTCGTTACGACGTTGCGAAGGCGAACGCATGAAACGTGTCGCAACGATCGAGATTCGACCAAGCCAACATCGTATCGTCTGTGCCAACGGTCCGAGAAATTGCGAAGTCTCAGAACAGGTAAGGCAACTGATTCGTGGCTGGGCAAAACGCGAAGGTCTTACGGTCTGAAGCGGGCGGCAGAGACTCGAGGATAATTGGAGCAAGTTTGCCTACAAGAAACGCCCCGCCTTCGTGTCGTACTCGTACTCAGGGCGCAGCCCGGTACTCGTATTCGGCTGCACTTTTCACTCGACAGAGTTGAGAGACGATACGCATCAAGTCGATCGTGGTTGAAAGTGGTTTCGTCATTGGTGGCCCCATTTCGAGTAGGAGTACGAGTACCGGGCTGCGCCCTGAGTACGAGTACGATGTCAATTCATGCCAATACGAATTGCGATCCAAAACGCACCGGCAAGTGATCCAGCGAAACGGTAGAATGTCAGGCTTTCATTAGCCCCTCATCACAAACGCAAACCGTCCATGGCCATCGGCATTGATCCCACGGTTGACTACGCATTCAAGTTGCTACTTGGAAGCCCCGAGCATCCGACGATCACGCTCCACTTTCTCAACGCGATTCTGGGCGACGAAATTCAGATCGACAGCGTCGAAATCATCAACCCGATTCTGGGCAAAGAAGACGATGCCGACAAACTGTCTATTCTGGATGTAGCTGCCCGCGATTCAACCGGCCGGCTTTACGACATCGAGATGCAAACCAGTTTGCCAGCGGGCTTGTCGCAGCGACTGGCGTACTACACCGCCTCGATGTATGTCGGTC
>CAZZDZ010000639.1:0-2626 GCA_964652675.1 uncultured Pirellulaceae bacterium | reverse complement strand
CAAGACTTTCGGCGATTCACGATACCACCAGAACTACGCAACAGCGCGTTGCAAAAACACCACCCAAGGTTGTGGCATTTATTCACCATCACGTTCGTTCTGGAGGCCTTGCGCATTGGATAAAACAAAGCAAAAAACGAAGCGAAACACGCTATTTGCGAGTGCATCCGTGGTTTGCCGTTGGCGGTTGGCACTCGGATTGCGTCTTGGTCATCCATCTGACCGATCGCCAAACTCCAAGGCCACACATGCATCATTGCCGCAAGACAATCATCGTCACGCTCGTCGCGATCATGTGTATTCAAGTTCAAGCAGCCGACGTACAAGTACACCAATGCGCTGACGCGATCGGACACCTACAAGCCGTTGCCGATGCAAAACTGCAATTGGCACAAGCGAATTTTGATCGGCAAGCGTATCATGTTCGCGCCATCGAGAAGCTATACAAACAAGGACATTCATCCTTTCGCGAACATACGATCGCACAGATTCAATGGAGGGATTTGTCGGCAAGACTTGCAAGTGCAAAACAATACAGCGGCTTCGTCGCGAAAGCGGCAGCCGCCCCGGACAACGCCAGCGACACTGGCAGCGAGACCTCGAAGGAAGTTGATGGTGGCGTCACGCTTGTGGTCAACATCCCTGGTCTGGCCGCTGATTCGCGGACGCAGCTATTCTCGTCAGTCGCTTTGCGAACGTCCAACACCGACGACACTGTCAAAGCGGTACAGTCCAGCGCACAGAAGCTACTTGCGGCAAAGAGCCTGTCACGTACGGTTGCGTGGTCTCAGCTATGCGAGCGGCTTCACAAAATCCAAGACGGTAGCGAATCACTGCGAAACGAATATGCCATCACGCTGCTGGACAAACGGATTGCTGACGCCGAATCGAAATTGGCAATTCTGAGCAACGCTGTGTTGCAAACAGGCGATCGAGTCAATTCGTTCAAAGTCGATGGCGAACGGTTCGATTCCATCGAGAGTCTGATTGCAGCGACGATGGTCGAATCGGATCGATTGCAATACATCTATTTGCGTGACACAGCCGATTCGCAAATGCAACTGATGGAAGAGTGGATTCACCGAGTCGAAATGGCTGCTCAGAAAGGCGCTTCGCCACGCAGCGAGTTACCGATGCTCGGCCGAATGATCGCATCGTCCAAAAACCAAAGTCTGTTCGCCGCAGACACACTAGATTCAATCGCCGACGCAAAACCCAACACGAATGCAAACAACACGACCCTCGTCACGGTTGATCGTCAGGCATTGCACACTGATTTGGGAGCAAGTCACGCTCAATTGACCAACGTCCGTGAAGCGGCAATTGATCGCGTTTTGCTGGCTGCAAATAGCGTTCAGGTCGCTCAGTCAAATCTTTATCAAATGGATCAGGCATACCAAAGGCTGACGAACCTTGCGAAACAGGATGCCTATTTTTTGCGTGAGACCCAGCGAGCCAATTTGGGTGTTCAGGTGGCCCAAGCGGCGTTGGAGAACGCGGTCTTTCAACACCAACAACGAGTGTTGGAAAACGACTATATCGTCGCGCGTATTGAATCGAGCTCGGCGAAAGACTGGCTGAAACCCCTGTCAGAACTATTCTTGCTGCAGTCAAAGTCAGACGCATCTGAAAACCTCGCGCAAGCACAATTAAACAAAGAACAGTGGTTGGTCGACGGACTCAATCAGCTTTATCAAAACGGTGCGGCGACCTGGAAAGAGCTGACAGCCGCAAAAGTACGTCGCGACGAATTGCTGCACGCAATTCAGCTTGCAAAAACCACCCGCGACTCCGCTGGCCTGGCTGCAAAACTTTTGAAATCACCAAATGTGAAACTACCAAACAATCAATCCTTGGCGACCTTCTAGAAGACAGAAGTTGCAAAACAATCCACGCATTCATTTTTCTTGCAAAGAAGACCTATGAAGAACATCACATTGACATTGGCAATCCTGTGTTTCGCACTTACTGCGAGCACCAGTTTTGCGGACAACTTCCGAACGTTGCAGTTCGGAGAAAACAGTCGAACGCTAACGTTCCCCAACAACGCGAGAACCCTATCGTTTGATGGGCCAGCCATCAGTTATCCTGCGGCTCAATACAGCTTAGATTCCTTGGCGAACCATCCGTACAATTCTGCTGGTGCGGTTGGACATGCATCACAAAGTCCCGGATCGGCAAAATGGTTTCGTCCTGGATTTGGCTACCGATCACCTACGAGCAAATTCCGCACACAGCGATACCAAGCTTTGAATCCCTACAACAGCGAATACGCTTTCGGGATTCGAAACAGCAACTTGCGTCGCAACGATCGCTCGCATCTGTACCACACCAATGCGTACGGCGGACCGTGGTACTTCCCCGGATCGACCACGAATACTCAACCGCGCGTGTTCAGTTGGTGACCAAGGAACAAATCAATTTTGCCTAGGTGCGACATTGCCCCAATTCGATGCGAACCACATACTGGTGAGTGCGTAAGATTGGTCGGAGTCCCTCCAACGCGACGATTGATTTGCAATGAAACTCTTCGCAAACGTATTGCTGCTGATACTTTGTGTTCTTTCTACTTTGGTCGCTGGGCAAGAACCTGTTGCCCAGCACGAAGTTGACCAGCACGAAGTTG
>CAZZDZ010000638.1:0-2648 GCA_964652675.1 uncultured Pirellulaceae bacterium | reverse complement strand
CGACGGTTGTCAATGAACAACCGGTTCTCGATGCGGTTTTTGGTTCCTTTGCAGAGGCCTCTGGTGTTCAACAAGTAAGCTTGTCGACACCGTTATCGATAACGCAGCGATCAACTTCGACTTCGGCAGTTGACGAATTGCTAAGCGACGCGTCTTTTTTCGATCATCTTGAGGCGGAATGAACGCTGATCGACTGGGCGGACGCCGCCAATTTAACTGGGGAAATTTACTGAGATCGCGAAAATTTATCTGCCTCGAAGAGAATTCTAGTGAGTATGAAATTTTGCAACTTTTGTCATCAAGACATACCCAGCGACCAGTACGATTCTCATGTTACTTGGCATTTGGGACAATGCAGATGTTGAATTTGGCCCACCATACCTATCTTCTCTGCCGCTTCCCTTTGGGCCTAAAGACGGACAGGTAGGTAACAAAAATGTCGGTGCGATGTTCAAATAGTACGTGGCGGATGGCTGCATTGAGTGATCTATTGACGTTTGAAGCTGTAAATTTCTATACTTTCGATCTTACTGTTGCGATGGTTCGCACCAATTTTCAAACGGTACTCCCTACAAATCACTTCTTTTCGACGCAGCCATGAGCAAACAAGAAGAACTTGACGATAACGTGCTGGCAAACTGGCTTGGCAAGGTCAACAAATCGATCGAGCCGCACAGCAAACTGATCGCCATCGTCGTCGGAGCTTTGATTATCGGCGGAATCGTGTTGGGATTGGCCAGCAGTCAAGCGTCGGGCAACCGTAGCGATGCAACCTACAACTTGTTGATGGCTCAAGCCGACCTTGACCAAAAATACCCTGGTACTCCAGCAGCGTCATGGTCAGTCTTGAATCGAGCCAACCAAGATTTGGATGCAGGAATTCAGTCGCTGTACTTCAATCGCAGCGACGCAGAAACACTACTGAGCCAATGCAAAGTCGATTTTGAGAATGCGATGTCGTCTTCCGAAGATCCTTTGTTGAAATCGCGTGCCCAACTAGGGATCGCGCTAGCATCTGAGTCTTTGGGTGAGTTGGATGATGCGATCCAAGCATACAAGAGCTTGATTTCGATCAATGAATCAGACGCAATGAACCAGAAAGCACAAATGCGGATCGACGAACTGTCGCGACCTGACACCAAAGAATTCATCGCATGGTTTGAAAAACAAGATTTCACTCCTGCCGACCCAAGTCTGCCGCCAGAATTGCCAAGCGGCGCAGAGCTCCCGGACATGCCACCAAAGTTGCCACCACTTAGCCTGTCCGGCAGCACGACCAAAATCAGTAGCGGCGAAGATAAAATGGATTTGGACGCCAAAGACGGTGGTCTTGAACTGCCCGAAGAGAGCGATCCAAAGAAAGAGGTAGTGGCAGACAAAAGTGACGCCACGGAAACTCCAAAGAAAGCTGCACCGGAGAAAGTAACCGAGAAGGCGGAAATGAAAGTCGAAGAAGCAGCGGATGAGGCAAAGAAGAAGATGGAAGCCGCAAAGGCTGCTGCTCCGGTTGAATCGGTCAAAGAAGTAATCGAGGGCGCAAAGAAGACTGGTGAAGCTGTCAAGGAAGCGGCTACCGAAGGCGTCAAGGAAAGTGTGAAAGACGCCGTCGAGGCAGTGAAAGACGCTGTCAAATAATTGAGCGATACGCAAGGTCCGGACGATTCAATCTCGCCAGATTCAGAACCAGCAGATCATAGCGACGACGGTCATCGCGATGCCGTCTACCGAGATTTCGTTGTCCCTGAATCTGCGCACGGGCAACGCATCGATCTTTTCTTAACCCAAGCTTGTGATGGGTTCAGCCGAACCCAGATCCGCCAAGCCGTTCAGAATGACGGGGCGGAACTAAACGGTCGTATTGTTCGCCCAAGCACAAAGCTGACCTCTGGCCAGAACATTCGGTTTCGACTGCCTGAACCAGCAACCGACGATACGGTCCCCGAGAATATTCCGCTGGATGTTCTGTACGAAGATGACGGGATGGTCGTCGTCAACAAATCCGCCGGGATGGTCGTTCACCCCGCCAAGGGCAACTGGTCCGGGACACTGACGAGCGCTTTGGCGTATCGATTTCAGTCGCTCTCGGACGTTGGCGGCCCGACGCGGCCTGGGATCGTCCATCGATTGGATCGCGACACGAGTGGTGTGATTGTCGTCGCAAAAACCAACGCGGTTCATTTGAATTTGAGCGAGCAATTCGCTAATCGTGTGGTTCAAAAAGAGTATTTTGCGATCACAGCTGGCCGCATCGATCGGGATCGTGACGTGATCGATGCGTCGATCGGCCGACACCCCTACCAGCGTGACAAACAAGCGATCCGCGAAGATCATCCGACCAGCAAGGCTGCGTCGACTTTCTACGAAGTGATCTCACGTCACGGGCGTTTCACTCAAGTTCGAGTGAAACCCAAGACAGGCAGGACTCATCAAATCCGCGTCCATTTAAGTCATATCGGTTGTCCAATTATTTGCGACCGGCTCTACGCTGGTCACGCGGAGATCAAAAAGTCAACGATCTTGCAAGAGCGGTCGGCTCCAGACGATTCGGTTGTCCTTTCGCGGCAAGCGCTCCACGCGCGTAAGTTGACGCTGACGGACCCTCAAAGCGGAAAAGAAATGACATTCGAGGCGCCACTTTCGGCGGACAT
>CAZZDZ010000637.1:0-2651 GCA_964652675.1 uncultured Pirellulaceae bacterium | reverse complement strand
TAAAGGATTTGAAGGTGACGCGAACGGGCGTAACCCAAGCGGGCGTCGATGAATTGAAAAAGAGCCTGCCAGGCACTCGGATCCAACTGAAGTACATCGAAGGCCAGTGAGTGCAGGCCGTTTTCATTGCCTGTCGCTGAGAGCGTCACTTTAGTCGCATGATCTTGGAAAACTCGGTCTTGGTATTCTTTGCGTAGATGCCGACATAGTCGACGCTCTCCAGGCTACTGGGCAATTGGTGTTCGACTTGCTTTCCGTTGACGTTCAACACCAGTTTGCCGTGCTCTAAGTCGATCTTTACGGTCGCGGTGAATGTTTCTTCCTCATCGAAGCTATCTTTTTTGCTGGCACCAATTTGGACGTTAGCCCAACTGCCATCAAACGCGCCATGAGTGCCCATGCCAATCATCGTGCCAGCTTTGTACAGCCGATCGTTCTGGGCAAGGTTCCCAAAGCAAAAACATGCATTGCGCGTCGCGCTTTTCACGGCAGTTCGATACTGAATCTTAAAGGTCGCGGATTCTTGAATGGGAGTATCCAGTTTTTGTACGGCAAACCCTTCGCCCCCGCTGGTCTCCAGCAAGTACCCCAGTTCGCTGTTTGATACAGCGGCGCCTTTGACGGTATCAAAATCGCCCGTGTTGTCCGTCCCGTCTTTCAGTTTGGGTCCCTTCTTTCGTCTTCCGCCATCGGTTTTACCGGCCCACCATTCACTGGGTCCCTCGTTTTCGACGCCTTTCCAGACCTCCATGAATTTCGTTTTCATTTCAGCCAATTTATCTGGCATCTCACTGGCCAGATCGTTCTCTTCTTTGATGTCTTTCGCGATCAAATACAACTGAAACTTCTCCAGCTTTTGATCGGCAACGATTTTCCAATCGCCGATCCTCATCGCCGCATGACTCTTTGGCGGAGCGATATGGGTGCGCCAAAACAACGGTACTGGTCGTTCAAGGTCCTTGTTTTCACATGCTGGTAAGAGATTAACGCCGTCAATGGTTCGGTCGGCTGGAACCGGAGCGCCCGCGATTTCCAAAACGGTGGTGAAGATATCCGATCCGATGATGGGCACATCGCTTTGCGTGTTGGCTTTGATTTTGCCTGGCCAGCGGACGATTCCTGGAACGCGAATGCCTCCTTCGTGGCTGTCACGTTTTCGACCACGCAATCCACCAGTGGAACCCCAAGTACGATTCTGCTGCGATTGGGGATTTTTGAGGTTACCTTTGCCGGATCCTTCTGGCCCATTGTCGCTGGTGAATATCACAAACGTGTTTTCACGCAGCGACAATTCATCCACAGTCTTCATCAAATTTCCAAACGCATGGTCCAGCTGTGTGACGTTACCATGATGTTGTCGGACTCCAGGGTTATCGATCTCGCTGTAAAGTTTTTGAAACTCGGGATCACTTTCGATTGGCAAATGCGGCTCGTGAGTCCAGACGGTGATGAAAAAAGGTTTGTTCGGATCACGCTGCTCCTTTAACCACGTTGACGCTTCTGACGCGACCAACGGCGCGGAAAAACCTTTCAGCGGGCCCACTTTCTCGCGATTGCGAACAAAGTTGATGGGGTCTTTGTGTGTCGGAGCCGCATTGTTTTGCGTCGCAAACCACCAATCGTAGCCGTGATCATCTGGCTGCGGCTGTTCGTCACTATTGAAATAGCCATTCAAGTGCCACTTGCCGCTGTGCATTGTCTGATAACCAAGCGGGCGTAATGTTTCAGGGATCGTTATTTCGCTGGTACGCAAATGAGCTTGGTTGCCAACTGGCAACCAACGCCAGACACCGTTTCGGTAGGGCGTGCGACCAGTCAAAACAGACGATCGACTTGGCGAACAGACTCCGCAAGCTGCATAGGCTTGTGTAAACCGCACGCCTTCGGTTGCGAATTTGTCCAAGTTCGGCGTTTGAATTTTCGGATGCCCGTAACAGCCCAAATCACCCCAGCCAAGATCGTCCGCCAAGAAGACAATGAAATTTGGTTTGTCAGCCGCAGTGCAGGACTCCACCAAGACCCATTGCGAGGCGAGCAGAACGGCAAAGACCCACACGGCGCGAAAAGACGGTTTCATCATTAAATCCGAAAATCAAGTTGTTCAGAGAGCTAAGGAAATCCAGCGGCTGATCTTAATCTACCTGCGGTCAGGTGACTTGAATTTGGCAGGAAAATGGGGGCAGGAAAATCTCTTAGTCTGTCATTTTCCTGCCAACTCTTTATTGCTCTCGCATCAGGCTCCTTTGCGAGACGTCGTGAATCTGCCGTACGGAGTGTCACCTACGGTCAATCACTCTTTGCCGATTTCATTCACGACCCGCCAGTCTGTATTCTTTCCATCTTATTGCCGACTTGAAGAGAAACAAAAGTGACTACAATGCAACCGACGTCTCCTGACCTTTCATTCTAGAAAAATAAAAACGATGCGCAAAAATCTTCGTTCGTTGTGCCCACTGATTCTCTTTCTGGCACTTACCGTGGTCGCAAGTCCACTTCGGGCTCAGCAAACAAGCCTCGTCGTCAGCCCCGATGGACCGATATC
The DNA here is from genome assembly GCA_964652675.1 of uncultured Pirellulaceae bacterium. Taxonomy (GTDB): domain Bacteria; phylum Planctomycetota; class Planctomycetia; order Pirellulales; family Pirellulaceae; genus K23-9. Next base: position 109 of record CAZZDZ010000637.1, on the reverse strand, counting down.
GACGCTTGAAGACGCCCGGTTGCAAGTTCGAGAACTAAAGAAAAAACACCCCGGCCAACCCATCGAAGTCTTGATCAAAGGCGGGGTCTACCCGCTGCATGAAACCGTC
>CAZZDZ010000636.1:0-2659 GCA_964652675.1 uncultured Pirellulaceae bacterium | reverse complement strand
GTCCAAGGGGCTCGCTTCCTTGATGGTGAATCACAACGGATAAGACATGATAGCGGACAGAGCAAGTGACTCGCACTGTTCCCCAAGCAAAAGCACTTTTAAGAATCAGCGGATGCGAAGCAAGAGGGTCAAGATTGACCCAGCAATGTGTCATTGCAGACCTATTGCTCGCGAAACTCGGCAAGCAACGCTTCTAAGTCAACTCGACGTTGCTCGGCACGCCGAACAATGATCCGTGCTACGGTCGAATAGCTCGTGGAACACTTGCTTGGCTTTTTTTCGATTCATGACCCATTCAACGTGCAACTTGCCTCATCTACCGTCATTAGTTGCGCAGAAAATCGGCTTGTTACAAACGAATCTCTGGAACGCGTGATTTCCCCCAAAGAAGACCGTTCTGAAAACTTCTAGAATATCGCCTAAGGATTCGCCGGGCGGGTTGTTATCCCGGTAGACACCAGAGAAGTAGGTGATGACGGAAATCTCTCACAGCAATATGTGCAGCGATCAGGATGCAGGCGAAAAACACGCTTGGGTTCGGCGTTTGGTGCATGAACACCAGTCGCCGTTGATCCGCTATGCGCGCTCGATGGTGCAAGATGAACACATCGCCAGCGACTTGGTCCAAGAATCTTTTTTGCAACTTTGCCAGCAATCGCCAGCCGATTTGGAGGGTCGCGAAGCCGCTTGGCTGTTTCGTGTCTGCCACAACTTAGCCGTCAACCGCCATCGCAAGGAACGACGCATGACGATTGGGACTCCCGTGACCGAATCCAATTCCACGCAAGTTGAATCGGATCCCGCTGGTGATTTGGCAGCGACCGAAGACAACGATCACGTCACCAGGTTGATCAACGATTTGCCAGAGAATCAGCAGAAGGTGATCCGCCTGAAGTTTTACGGCGGTCTGAAATACAAAGAGATCAGCCAGTCGACCGGCCTGAGCGAAAGCAACGTGGGTTTCTTGCTGCACACGGCACTGGGAACGCTGCGAGAAAAAATGCGATTGTTGGGGGCGACATGATGCCGTCTGTTTGCAAGTTCGTTCATGGAGAGCGACACAAGTCGCGCCAATCTGTGTCGGTCTTTGGCCTAAGCGAGACGCTCCTTATCCATTTGTTGGAATCAAACCATGATAGATAAAAACGATCCACGACTAACCGCTTACCTGTTGGACGAATTGGACGACGAATCGGCTGGCGAAGTTCAAGCCGCCATCGAAGCGTCACCCGAATTGCGTGAACACGTCGATGGATTGCGATCCACCATTGGGACGCTACAAAATTCACTGCAAAACACGTTGGCATCAAGCGGCGACGCGGTATTGTCCAGCGGGCAGTTGGCGCAGATCGATCAAGCCGCCAGCACAGTTTCCGTTGCAAATACAAACGCGGCTGGTGACACCGACAGTAGGAGTCGTTGGCGCATCGCCGCGTTGGCTGCGTTGGTTTTGTACGCCGTTGGCATGTCTATTCTTGCGTTTCGAAAACCATCGGTGATGTTGACCGGAGAGGTGAAAGTCGTCGAACCAACGGTGGTCACGCCAAGCGAGATTCCCAATGCGGAAAACGGGCTGTCTTTGAAAGTCAATCAGTCGACGACCGTTCATGACAACGCGGAAAGTGATCTTGTTGAATCATTGACTCGGCATATAAATCCTGCGGGTACCCATGAAATCGTCTTACGGTCGGGGGGCGACGAGAGAGATGTGATTGCTCCGGAGATGCGTGAACTTATACTGGAGCATCAAGGTCCACCGATCGCTTACTCAGACGCGGATCGCTGGAGAAGGTTGACAACTCGTGGCGATTCCATTGAAAATGGTTTTCCTGCCCGTACTGGCCGCGTCATGTTGGGCGCCGCGGTAAACGAAGATGCAGGAGGTGGTTTTGAAGGACGCGCTCACGATGAGTTTGAGCCTGCTGCGCCGCGAGGCGGGGCAATTGGCGGACAAGGATTCTCGGGGGATTTGCGCGATGGTGGCACTGATGAGGCAGTAAATGATCTTTTAGCGCTTTTAGAGGAAGATGAGCCTACGATTCCTCGGGAGCGCGGAGATCAGGCAGGCGAGTTAGCTGGGAGCGAGCTAATTGTAAACGAGTCTTCCGCACACAATGAACAGGCCACTGGTGACATGGAAGACATCCCTGTTGAACCGATGGAAGAAGTCGATGAGGACAGGTTAGCCACAACACCTCGAATCATCATTGAAGACGAAGAAAAACTTGGGCGTTCCGCTGACAAGGAAGATAAACAGTCAGAAGCCCATACGGATGAAGACGCTGAGATCGAACAACAAAAGCTCCAACAACAGAAACTTCGCCAAGAAGCGGAGAAGCGGCGGAAAGCTCGCGAAGCGAAACGCTTCAGGACTTGGAAGCCTGCTTCGGCGTCCACCAATCGGGCTCGACTAAGCGTCGGGCATCACGACGATCTTCCTTTGACCGCTCGTGACACTTACGTTCGCTTTGATGGCTTTCGCGCTCGCGTTTTCTTTGACTGTTACTACTACAACGAACGCCCGCAGCAGTTGGAAGGCCAATTCATGTTGCGTTTGCCAAGCGACGCCGCGCTACACTATTTCGCGTTTGGTCCGACAAACTTACCAGCTCCCGACGCTCCCACACGCACCGGTAAGCCGGGGGAAGATGTCCAGCAG
>CAZZDZ010000635.1:0-2659 GCA_964652675.1 uncultured Pirellulaceae bacterium | reverse complement strand
ACCCCCCAAGTTTACTGGCTTGGGAGCCTGCAACTCAAGAGATTCATTCTGGTGTAGCTGGTTTATCAATCAGAAATATTCGAAGGTTCCGCCGTTTTCCTTAGCCTGAACTTAGCTGATCATCGGTGATTATGACATTTTGTCTATTCAGCTTGCTCCATTCAAATTGGCTAACCAACTCAATCGCAGAAATTTCCGCAGCCGAATCAACCATTCCAGCGCTGTGTGCCGCCCAAGCAACGATCTTTTCCGGGCGTAAACCTTCGTTTCTGTATTGGCTCAGCCTTGTGTCGCCGTGCCGCTTGGCCAGTCGTCGACCGTCCGCTCCGGTGACCAGCGGGACATGTGCAAAGCTTGGGATTGGATACCCCAATGCATCGTAAATCTCGATTTGCCGAAACGTGCTTGGGATCAGATCGTTGCCCCGTACAACTTCTGTGATTCCCATCATTGCATCATCGACCACAACCGCCAGTTGGTAAGACGCTTTTCCATTTTTTTGCGTAACCGGAAACGCTCCCAACTGCGATTGCGGGTTACAGCTTTGAACACCCACAACAACGTCATCAAAAGTGACCGTTCTGTCCTGAGCACGAAACCGCCAGCAATACGTGCCTTCTTGGGGAACCAAATCCCCAAATCGCCAAGTTGCACATGTGCCCGGGTAGATCGGACCTTCGTGGGCAAACGACTGTGAAGTCTCATGGGGGGCCGATGCCGCTTGGGCAATGTCTTTGCGACTGCAGGTGCACGGAAAAACGCGATCGGATTTGATCAACTTATTCAACTCAGCAGCGTAAAGATCTTCTCGCTCCGTTTGCACATACGGAGCATGGTCGCCGCCGACATCCGGCCCTTCTTCCCAATCAATTCCCAACCAGCGCAAATCATCGATCGCTTGTTGGCTCGCCCACGGTTTCACACGCGGCGAATCGATGTCTTCGATGCGCATCAACAAGTCTGCACCACTACGGCGCGCCGACCAGTAGGCCAAAAGATAAGTCCGCGCGTTACCCAGGTGCTGTGCTCCGGTAGGCGATGGGGCAAGTCGGCCTTTGGGCATTTTGCTGGGGCTAATCTAGTTGCGAATGGGGAATTGGTACATCAGGAACTGGTCCAACAACTGTGCTCTGCGCTCCTTGCCACCTAGAATTCGGCGCTGCCTGGTGTTCTGGGAAACGGAATCACATCACGAATGTTTGCCATGCCGGTTACATATTGCACGGCTCGCTCTAGGCCTAACCCGAAACCAGCGTGGGGGACGGTGCCGTATTTTCGCAAATCGATGTACCACCAGTAGTCTTCTTGCGACATTTCACACTGGTCCATTCGCTTTAGCAGCACATCTAATCTTTCTTCGCGTTGACTACCGCCGATGATTTCGCCGACACCGGGAACGAGCACATCCATCGCTGCGACCGTTTTTTCGTCATCGCTCAACCGCATGTAAAACGGTTTGATCGACGACGGATAGTCGGTCAAGATCAACGGTCCTTGGACGTGCTCTTCGGTCAAAAACCTCTCGTGTTCGGCTTGCAAATCGGTACCCCAACTGACGGGATACTGAAACTTTTTGCTGCAGCCTTCCAGCGTTTTGACCGCGTCGGTGTAGGTCATGTGCGAGAACGGTTTTTCGATGACAGCTTTTATCTGATCGATCTTGCCTTTCTCGATTCGCAGGTCAAAGAACTCCATGTCTTCGCCGCAGTGGTCCAGGCAATCTGTGAAGATCCGTTTGAGGAAATCTTCGGCCAATTTCATGTCGTCATTCAAATCAAAGAATGCCGCTTCGGGCTCGACCATCCAAAACTCGGCCAAGTGACGACTTGTGTTACTGTTTTCCGCACGGAACGTTGGGCCAAAAGTGTAAACGCGACCCAGCGACGTCGCATACGTTTCTGCTTCCAGTTGGCCGCTGACGGTCAGGAACGTTGGCTTGTCAAAGAAATCGTATTCGTATTTGACCGGCCCACCTTTCTGGGCCAACATTTCCAAGTCCAGCGAAGTAACCCGGAACATTTCGCCCGCGCCTTCGCAATCGCTCGCCGTGATGATCGGCGTGTGGGTGTAAAAGAATCCGTTTTCGTAAAAGAAGTTGTGGATCGAATGGCTGATTTGATCCCGCACACGCATCACCGCACCGAGCGTGTTGGTGCGAGTTCGCAAGTGAGCCCACTCGCGTAATTTTTCAAACGAGTGGCGTTTCTTTTGCAGTGGATAAGTTTCGGGATCCGCCCAACCGATCACGCGCACTTCGGTAGCATGCAGCTCGGTCGATTGTCCTTTGGCGGGTGATTGCTGCAGTTCACCTGTCACGACAATGCTGCAACCGGTAGTCAGTTTTTGAATCTCGTCGGCATAATTGCTCAGTTCACCCGGAGCAACGACCTGCAAGTTTCCCATGCAGCTACCATCGTTGACTTCGATGAAGCTGAATCCGCCTTTGCTGTCGCGTTTGGTTCGCACCCAACCGCGAACTTCGCATTGGTTGCCGGCTGCCGATTCAATTCGAGCGTCTTTGACACTAATCCAGTTCGTCATCTCATCAATCCGTTATCGTAGGTGTTTTCCAAGACAGGTCTTGGCTGCAAGTAATCTACGCGGATTTTGCCTGGCGTGCGACAGCAGTAGCCCAGGAAAGGAAAGGTTCTGATTTTTG
>CAZZDZ010000634.1:0-2662 GCA_964652675.1 uncultured Pirellulaceae bacterium | reverse complement strand
TGGAATTGAAAACGTTCAGGCCTTTGTTTTCCATCGCGCCCATGTTGAAATCGTTGACCGCGACGATCATGTAGATGTCCAAGTCATACTCAAGGCCAAAGACGTCTTCGTCCCATTTCATCGATTTTTGCAGCGACACGAGCGCATGTTCGCACTTGTCGATATTCTGTGGTTCGACCCAAATCTCCAAAGCGACTTCGCGACCACTGCAAGTTGTAAACGTCCCGCTATGGCATTTCAGGTCGCCTGCGACGAGGGCGAACAGGTAGCTGGGTTTAGGAAAAGGGTCTTCCCAGACCGCTTCGTGGCGTCCATCGTCCAAGTCGCGCTGCGCGATTCGGTTGCCGTTGGACAACATCACGGGGCAGCTTTTTTTGTCGCCACGAATCGTCACTTGGTAGGTCGCCATGACATCGGGGCGATCCAGGAAATAGGTGATCCGACGAAAACCAACCGCTTCGCATTGCGTGCAGTAGTTACCGGAAGTCTGATAGAGCCCTGAAAGCGTTTTATTGGTCACCGGTGCGACGACGACTTTTGTTTCGATGACGCACGAATCGGGCACATCGGTCAAAGTTAGCGAGCCATTGCCGACGGTGTAACGATCCTCGCTAAGGATTTCGCCGTCGATGGCGACGCTTTTCAATTGGACGTTTTCCCCGACCAATTCCAGCGTGTTCGATGAGAGGTCTTCGTTGCGTATCACATGGATCCGCGCGGTCACCAGGGTTTCTTGCGGATCCAAGTCGAACTCGAGTTCAACTTTTTCGATCCAGAATGCTGGTGGTTGGTAGTCGCTGCGATGGACTGCTTGAACAGATTGCGTGGCGGTCAAAGAAATGGCTCCGGCAAAAAAAGTAACGTTGTCGTTACCATTTGAACCGAGAATCAAAGCGTTGGCGACCGGACAAAGCCAAGTCGCTTTTTACGATTGATTTTTACCGCGAATCAACATCGCGCCCGCCATTAGGGACTCTAGAATCGGCGGATTCCAACGAGGCTGCGAAACTCGAATCCGGAAAGATGCCAGTTCGGTCCGTAAGAAGTACACCAGCGGCAGGTGGCCGTTAGTTTGATCGAAGTGCCATCGAATCGTTCGATCGAAAGTTCTGCTGATTGGTTTAACGGCATCTCGACGTCAGTGATCAGCCCAATCCCAACAGCGGAAATATTGCGCGAAAATGCTTGGTGTTGTTCGTTTCGAGTTTTGAAATTCACTTGAACCGCACAAATCAACGACTCACGGTCTATCTTCCGTTCGTCAAAGCCATCAAACGCTTGAGTCTGAGCAATTAGATCTTGAACGATTTCTGCCAGTTCGTCGTCAACTGGTGAGAGCATGTCTTGGTTCACGTGACTGTCCTTGGGCGGGGGCGATAAGGAGGGATGCAATGGTTTGTGTAATGAACGCTAGCTCAGTACTTAGTGGTACGGCGGGAAAACCCTCGGTAAACAAGGCCATCTTGTTGTGCGTCGCACGCAAATTGCAGGGCTTCACAGTCGTGCGCATTGACACGATTGGCATGTGCTCAATTCGAGGACGTATCTACCGATAGGTGTAAAAAAACCTGCCCACGCATAGCATCGCGGACAGGTCATTATTCATGACACCAAGCGAACTTGGTGTATTGTCGATCCCGTTGGTTACAGCAATTGACGTGGTGGATTGCTGACTGCCGCTGGGCGTTGCTCGGCGGTGCGAACCATGGCGTTGATCGCCTGGTCTGCTTCGACCGGACCTAGTTTTTTGCAAATCCAAAGGTAGACCACGTGCACGATCGCGCGATACTCTTCGATCATACCTTTGCACTGAAGCGTCTCAGGCGCGGGGGCCTTTGCATAAGCCGCAAGTGGATCGGACATTCTTGCACCTAGCTTGGTGACCGCAGGCGACGCTTGGATCTCGCTTAGCAGTTGTTGTTCGCTACCATCGCCTCGGTGTTTTAGGTTTTCCACCAAGGTTTCGATCATGGTCGCAAACACATCGTCTAAGCCAGAGCGTTCTGAGGTCGCCGGCTTTGCTTTGGGAGCGGCCGCTACTGTCGTTGATACTGGCGTACCGGATCTTGGATCGGGACCGATTTGATCGGCCGGTTTCGATCGCAAGACCATGATCTCGCCGAGGATCTTTCCTAAGTTGGCTTCCGCCGCGTCGAGCGTCTCACCCAATCGTTGGATCAATCGGTTGAAGCGGATTTTTTCCACATCGCCGAACTCGGAGTCCAGCAGATTGATCGCGGATTGGATAGCCGCAGGAGTCGCTTTTCCGTTCATCGCACTGAATACGATTCGGCGTCGCAAACTCCGTTCTTGTTCGCTAACAGGCATGTTATTCTCGCTGTAAGGTTTTTTTCGGGCGGAGTTTAGCTATGCATCTGAGTTTGGAACTCGGGATACCCGACTTCGTGGTGCTCGGAGTAATCCAGCCCACGTTGCTCGTCCATACTTGAGCATCGTAGATTGACCACAGCACTGATCGATTTGAACGTCAACCACGCGACTGGGAACACCCAAGCAAACGCGGCTGCGATACCGATCAATTGTGTTTGAATACGAGCGAAATTCATCAAGTCGCCTTCGTAGAACATGCCAGCGGCCAAAGTTCCCCAAACGCCACACATGCCGTGTACAGCAATCGCTCCCACTGCGTCGTCCAGCTTCA
>CAZZDZ010000633.1:0-2677 GCA_964652675.1 uncultured Pirellulaceae bacterium | reverse complement strand
GCCGAACCAGGGCTGCCGAAAGTCTTGACGACTTTCGCTACGGGCTTTCAATCAAGGTCAGCCTTGTCGCTTGAAGCGGTTTGGTTACCCAGGTTCCTGGGGTCGTTTTGCATTTCTTTCGTCCACGTTGGCATGGGAACCATCGGTGAGCGTGCGATCAACATCAGGACGCCGGCGATGATTACCAACACAGGGACTTCTATATTCAAACTAATGCCGCCGGTCTGACGTAGTACTGACAGCAGGCTGGCTGCCAAAGCAAAACCGCCTGCTACCAGCGTGATTTTGTCAAAACCGCCCACGACAAAGCACATCAATCCAGCCCCCGCGATTCCAAGCGTCCAAAGCCAATCAATCCCCGGTACAAACCCCATCGCCGTCAACAACCAGCCGCAACCAATGATGATCATCAGTAGCGGCAACACAAGTGTTTTCTTTTCGTTCATGGTGGGCCTCAAGCGGTTGTCATGTTTGAATTTGATTGGTGATTTTCGTCATCATATCAAGAGTGCCCGAACGACCACGATGCGTGCGCAAAAAGATTGCGATTGATCGTTAAAGAACTTAAAGCGTTACACGCTGGGTATGCCTGCGCCGATCCTGCTGAACTCGACGCACATCGTTAGCGCGTTGAGCACAACATGAACCACCAGTGATGCAGTGATACGACCGGTTCGCTGGTACAGATAGCCCAGCCCAAGTGATAGAAAGAACAGCGGGATAAACGCCGCACCTTGGCCGATGTGCATTGCCGCAAATACAACGCTTGTCAAAACAATTGACCAGAACGATCGTGGCATCCAGATTCGACCAGGTTGCCGAACAAACATGTCTTGCCAACGAACAGGTTCCGCCTGGGGAATCGGAGTATCACCATATTGCTGACTCTGTTGCTCGGGAGGTCGGTAAGCGTCACCAATCCAGCTTTTCGGTTCAGAAGCTTCCATCGAATCTGATGTGCTTGGCTCTTTGTCTTGATCGACCAGAGGGCCGTCAAAAAACTTCTGCAAACCGCTTTGCAACAGAACTCGGAACATAAACTCTTCGACCAGCGGCGCAACCACTGCTGTCCCAACGAACAGAACGACAAACGTCATAGGCCCAGCGTTCTCAGCGAGTTTATCCAGCACTGGGTGCTCATAGGGAATCAATTTCGATGCGGCGGCACTGACGATCATCACTGGCGGTATAAACCAGACGGACGCCTTTAACCCCACCCAAACATCTTTCGGATTCCAGGCCAGCCCAAATGTGCTGGGTTTCGATTCGCTGCTCAACCAAATGATCGTCACTGCCATCGCAATCAAGCCTGCCAGCGCGTTGGCAACCAACAATCCCAAACTTACGGTACCGGCAGGGCTTTCGGCGTTTCCAAAATCAGGAGTGTATCCCAAGTACCGAAATACGTTCATCAGAATGACGACCGCGACCAATTGGCTGCCAAACATGACCAAGAACGCGGCCAGCGTCCAAGTTGGATACGACCGGGACTCCAACGGCACCAACGCCTTGGTTGGCTGCGAAGATTTGAACCTCCGCAACAGCCTTGCCATCCAAAAGACTCCGCTGATGATCATCGCAATCAAAACGGTGGCGTTTAGAAAGTAAAAAACGCTTGTTGCTATTGCCGAACCATCAACATCCATCTGGATCACTCTTCGTCAGGCAATTCGCGGATCACTCGCCAAGCGCGAACGGTGTAGTCGTATCCAGAGTAGATCGTCAACGCAATCGCTGACCACAGCAGGCCTTGTGCGGTGTAAGTCATCCACGATTCAGCAGGTTGGTTCATCAAACAGAACAACAACGCGATCACGGCGGCACACTGCAAAACCATTTTCCACTTGCCCAATTGGCTGGCCGAAAAATCTCCGCCAGCTCCTTCGACCATCCCGCGTAGGCTGGTCACTAACAATTCCCTCGCGACCACGACGACGGCCATCCACGGGGCGACTCCCGAGTCGACGACGCCCACCAAAGCGATGAATGAGCCACAGATAATGATTTTGTCGACAAACGGGTCAAAGATCCGGCCCAGCTTCGTGACTTGGCCGTATTTACGAGCCCAATAGCCGTCCATCCAATCGGTGGAGGCGGCGACCACAAACGTAATCAATGCGGTGGTGTAGTACCCGAACGGAATCAGTGCCATCACGGCAATCGCCAGCCCAAAACGGACACTTGTCAGTGCGTTGGGGACATTGAAAATCGCTTGGGACGCTTTAGTGGTGCTCATTGCAACTGCCATGATGATGATCGTCTCAATTCCAGGAAAGGCCGGTTGACTTGTTCATTATCACATGGGGGCCCATCCATCAGTGAATTCTTCGGCGAAAACCGCAATAAGGATATCGTGCCAGTTCAGGAATACGCGTTTTACGAGCCAAAACGAAGTTTAATCCAGCGGTGCGGCCACCAAATCGTATCCGTCAGCGGCCACGATTTCGCAGCGGACCATCGATCCAACTCCAACGTCACTATCGGGGTCGATCCCACTAACATAAATCACGCCATCGATATCGGGAGCTTCGGCCCGGCTACGCCCAATCCAAACGCCGTCTTGATCTGGCAAGGCGGCGTCGATCAACACGTCTTCGGTTGTACCGACGCGGCTCTCCGCCCACTCAAAGGCAATCGTTTGTTGCAGCGCCATCAACTGGTTGAATCTTTCCTGAGC
>CAZZDZ010000632.1:0-2681 GCA_964652675.1 uncultured Pirellulaceae bacterium | reverse complement strand
AAGTTGGCGCTGCGTTGTACTCCCTGCTGTGTTGTGACTTCGACGCCGTCGCCGACCTGTTGCCATTGGTGCACCGTTTCGCCGTGGCGCAATACCGCACCATGTCGCGAAGCCAATTCCAAATGCGCCGCCACGCAGTCTTCTACTCGCAGGTACCCCGCGTTGGATTCGATGACGACTTCCCAAGAACGGTCGCCTTGGATTGCCGGCCAACGTTTAGACAATTCGGTCATCGACATCGTTTCGATTTGCAAACCGTGTGTCGCTGCGCTGTTTTTTACGCCTGGGATAACGATTCCGTCGCTGGGTCCGATTTCGACCAACCCGGTGCGATGAAAAAGTTCTCGATTGGTTTGTTGTTCGACCTGATCCCACAATTCGTAAGCGCGACGCAGCAGCGGTACATAAGCAGGATGCTCAAAGTACGCTTGCCGGATCACGCGCGTGTGGCCATGCGAACTGCCTTGGTCATGCACGGGGGCGAATTGGTCGATCCCCAGCACTTTCAGTCCCGCAGCAGCCAGGTGATAAGCAGCCGAACTGCCAACACCACCAAGCCCTAGCACGATCACATCCCAGTGGTTGCCAGAAAGCTGATTGCCGGAACCCTGATTGCTCAAAGGAGGTCTCTCCCAAAACTTCGCGATTGAAATCTTAACGCGTCAATCAGCCGATAGAGGTGTCTTTTTCGCTGACTCAGACGGCTTTGGCTGGCTTGACGGCTTGTTCTTGAATCAACCTTGTGATGAGATCGTCCACCGTGATCCCGTCCGCTTCGGCGGCGAACGTTGGCACGATGCGGTGTCGCAAAACTGGGTGAGCGAGTGTTTGGACATCATCGATCGTGACGTGGGGGCGACCAAACAGTAGGGCGCGTGCCTTGGACGCGAGCACCAGTTGCTGGCTGGCGCGTGGGCCTGGTCCCCATTCAATCAGTTCTTTGGCCCAAGCCTTGCTTTGTTCATCGCGCGGTCGAACAGCTCGGACTGCATCCAGCACCCAGTCTTTGACATGCGGTGGCAAAGGAACGCGTCGGACGGTTTTTTGAAAATCGATGATTTCTTGACCGGTGACGACGGCTTTGACCACCGAACTAAAAGTCGATGTGGTCCGGTCAACAATCTCGCTTTCTTCGTCGCGCGATGGATAGTCAACCACGACGTGGAACAAGAATCGGTCACGCTGGGCTTCGGGCAACGGATAGGTGCCTTCTTGTTCGATGGGGTTCTGGGTAGCGAGCACGAAAAATGGCTCATCCAGTTTGTACGTTTTGCCAGCGGCTGTGACTTCGTGCTCCTGCATCGCTTCAAGCAACGCTGCTTGTGTTTTGGGAGGAGTTCGGTTGATCTCGTCAGCCAACAACATCTGAGTGAAAACGGGGCCTTTCTCGAACACCAAGTTTCGACGCCCTGTCTCGGGGTCTTCTTGAATGATATCGGTACCGGTGATGTCACCTGGCATCAGGTCGGGCGTGAATTGAATCCGTTTGAAATCCAGATCCATTGATTCGGCCAACGTGCGGATCATCAACGTCTTCGCCAGCCCCGGGACGCCTTCCAGCAAGCAATGGCCACGCGACAATATCGCGATCAACAATTGTTCGATAACACTATCTTGACCGACGACGACTTGGCCAACTTGTTCGCGAATCGCCTCGCAAGCTTTGACAAGCCTCGCGGCGTTGGCTGAATCGTTGTTCGTGTTGGGGGGGAGTGATTGAGACAAGTTGACCTCTGTGCGTCAGTGCGATTGGGTGGGGAGTTTTTTGCGGGGCGAATGACAAGCCAAAACGTGATGCCGTTCGTACCCGACTATCTTAGTCGTTCCTGCACAACGCATCTGCATCCAAGTTTGACAATTTTAAGCGATGTTTACCGATACGATCGCGAAATACGGTGCACCCATGAGGGGTTATCAAGACTTGATTGCCAATTTTGATGAGTGTTGCTTTTGCGTGTCTTGCCAATCTTGACCTTCCACGGGTATTTTTACTGTTCGATGATAGGTTTGATTCGGCTGGGTTCATTGGTTTTTAAGTAGCCAATGCTTGCCGAAAACAACCTTCCTACCTCCAGCTATCTTCCTTCCTCTAGCCAATTGTCCAACGGTTCTCATGGCCTCGCTATATGTCGTCCGCGGTCGAGATCAAGGTAAGCACTTTCAGCTGATCGGGTCGGTGATGCGACTGGGGCGCGATGTGACCTGCGACATTCAGCTGTTTGACTCGGAGGCGTCTCGAAGCCACGCGGAGATCCGCATCGAATCCACTGGCGTGTGCGAGGTGACTGATCTAGGCAGCAGTAATGGGACACGCGTTAATGGCAATCGCGTTGAACGCCAGGCATTGGCCAGTGGCGACAGGATCGAGATCGGGCAAACGTTATTGATATTCACAGGCACCGCTCCGCCATCCGGGATGGACATGGCGCATGGCGTGGACATCGTTCGTCAAGCAAGGGACAACGACGCGAGCCGAATTGTTTCGTCGCTTCCGCCCGTTGTTGCCCGCGGCGATGATTCTGACTCTATCGCTGGTGGATCGGGATCTTCGGTTACGGCCGCTCCGTTGGACGCCGACCGATCATTAGAAGTCATGTATTTGACGGCGATTGCGGTTGGGCGCACTGGCGATTTGGATGAATTGCTCAATCGTATTTTGCGTCTGGTGTTTGACTGGGTCG
>CAZZDZ010000631.1:0-2683 GCA_964652675.1 uncultured Pirellulaceae bacterium | reverse complement strand
GGGCATGGCCCCGTGTTGAAAACGCCATTATCGAGATACGTTTTTTCCTTTTCTGTTGAAACGAAATCACTCGCCCAATCAGCCGCTCCCGTGTTCGGCGTAAATTGTTGCTGGGTCAGCCGAACGATCTTGCGAGTCTTCAGATGCAGCTTGTAAATGTCCGCGCCCGACTTGGGATAACGTCCGGCCCAATTAATCTTCATGTCGTGGATGCGAGAATAAAACACCCACTGGCCATCCAGCGACATCACCGGATCGGTCACCGCACCATCGCCGCCTTTGACCAGCACTTCTTCGGTGCCATCGGGATGCAGCAGCATCAAATCGGCACCAGGGTCCATCGAAACCGGATGAGCGATCTCGGCCCACTTGGATTGGACATCGTCGCCTTTTCGGGGCGTGCGGATGTAAACAATGTCGTAATCGAACTTTACCGATTTGTCCGACGAGATGTGGGGAACATCCATCTCGATCGGTTGGGGGTAGCGTTTGTCGATTTCCGCAGAGTATCCAACCGTCGCACAAATCAAAAAAACAATTGACCACGTGATGACGCGCGAAGGTTGAAACATTGCAAAGGCTCTCGAGTTTGAATCCTGTTCTGCAGTGATTTTAGTTTAGTTTGTCGCGCTGGAGTACAGGCTTTAGCCGTCCTTTTTTTCGTGAGCGAGTGCCCGTGCGGCTAAAGCCTGGACTCCAACGGGGTCGTGGATGCGCTGGAGTACAGTCTTTAGCCACCTTTTAGTTCCTAAGCGATTGCCAAGCGGCTTTGGCCAGAAGATTGCTTTATCCACGGATGACATCAGCCCCCCGCTTACGTGCGATGCCTGATAGCTGCGGCCAACTTGCGTAAGCGAGATTCTACCGCGTCGATTGTCGCGTCCGGCGTCGACTTGCCAGCCGTGAGCCCGATGCGCGGTTGCCCGACTACCCAATCAGGCTGAATATCGTCGGCTGATTGAACATGGTGCGCCATGCATCCGTGAGACTGACAACGTTGAACCAACCGGCGAGTGTTGTTGGAATTCTGGCCGCCGACCACAATGACAATCGGAACTTGTTTGCAAAGCTGGTCAACAGCTGCCTGTCGTTGCTTGGTCGGGCGACAGACCGTGTTGACAAACCGGATCGCGGATTTCGGATTGAGCCGTGCGATCGCGTCGCGGCATTCGTCCGCGATGCTCTCTGGCATCGTCGTTTGACAGACAATCCCAATTTGATCGACGTCGAAGCGACGCGCCGCACTGGGGTCTTGGATCACGGCCCAACGATTGTCGGGCAAATCTTCTACGATCCCTTGGACTTCGACATGATCGGGCTTGCCGATCACTACCACGAAAAAACCTCGCTGTGAAAGCATCGTTGCCGCTTCGTGAACACGATTCACCAGCGGGCACGTCGTGTCAATCAACTCCTTGCCCGCGTCCAGCAAATCCTGCTTGCGTTTGTTGCTGATGCCGTGTGCAGTCACCATCACGACTGGACGCTGCGGGAGCGTGTTGCGATTGGTTTCGGCAAGTATCTCGAATTGCTGATCTCGCAGCGAATCAGTGACATCCTTGTTGTGGACCAATTCTCCATAGATCGCTGTGTGTTCGGGCTGCTGAGCTTGATCGGCTGCCAACAAAGCATCGCGAACACCAAAACAAAATCCCATGTGCTGCGCACGTATGATCTGCGGCTGGTCAAAGGAATCGGATGCGTTTGATTTGGACGCGGGGAATTCAGGCGCATCAGTTGATGCGACAGAATTGGTTGTTGTCGTTGGATTGTCCATTTTCAGCCTTTTCGCTTACGGAAGCTTTGCAATGCAAAGCTTATGGTCAAAAAAAAGAGAGGCGACTTACTCGCTAGCCAGACGGGCGTTTTTTGTCGGTTTCAGTTCGATCTTGCTTTTCGCGTCGCCAATCACACGCTGGAGTTCGGAGAGATAGTTCACAAAACTCTCACGGCCGACACTCGTCAGAAAGCAAGTCGTTAGTGGTCGACCTGCTGATTCGTCACGCTCCATGCGGACAAATCCTGCATCGGAAAGGTGTTTCAGGTGTCGACTGAGGTTACCGTCGGTCAAGTCACATAACTTTTTCAGTTCGCCAAACGTCAGGCCGTTTTGTTCTCCGGCCAAGCAAGTGACCAGACCCAGACGCGCTTTTTCGTGCAACACGCGATCCAGTCCCTCGTAGGAATAGCGACCGGTGCTTTTTACTCTTGTCTGCGATTTCTTTTTAGCCATCGTGCTGTTGCTCTTGTCCTTGGCTACGAAGTGCATCGCGTGATTTTGAATGCGAGTGAATTAAGCACGCCCCGATAATCTGCCCCAACCCAAATGGAATCGCCATCGACAACGGGTGCAACGCATAGGCGTCTTGTGCCAAAATCAGAACCGCCAAGCCACACCCCACATACCAGATGCCCGCCTTTTGCAATAACGGTGGCAACAGTGACGACGCGGCAAAGATTCCCATGCCCAACAAGATCGACCACAGTCCCGGCAACATCCAAGCAACTTCACGCGCTGAAAAATAAACAACCGCAGTCAACGCTCCGCCAACGACGATCGATGGCAGCAGTCGATAAAGGACTTCAAGGGTCATTCGCCTTGATCGTGCGGTTGGATCGCAGTGGTAACGATAAACCATGTCGGTCATCACAACGCACAACGAAATGCCCGCCACGCCGACCC
>CAZZDZ010000630.1:0-2687 GCA_964652675.1 uncultured Pirellulaceae bacterium | reverse complement strand
ATGAGATGCAGACTGGTTTGTGATGTAAAAAACGGCAGTCCGTATCATAGCAGGCGGCAATCCACATTAATTCAAGGCAATGGAATCGACTGAGAGTCCCGGTGGAGGAAGACCAGATCAAGTGTTTCGTAAACGGGCACTTAGTTGTGGCGACAAAGGACAAACAACTGAAACCTGGCAAAGTCGGCTTGGTGAAGTTCCGCAACACGAATCCCGATTTCAAACATTTTGCAATCGGCCAAAAACTGGAGCCCGCAGCGTTTTCCAATCAAGTGGCCGTCGATGCGATAGTGACGATCAACCCGGACGCCATCGACTTGCGAATGATGCGAGTCCAGCTTCGCGGTATGACCGATCGTAAATCTGAAGCAATCGAAGATATCGATTGGTTAACGGAAAAAAACGCCCGATGGATTAGATTACGAACGATTAGATGCAATGCGAGCGTCGTTGTTGAAGTAGAGTGCTCAGTTTTTCTCGTCAGATTCGACTAGACCATCTCGCGAGTGCTGAATGATCGGTGCCACGACAATGTGATCCAAGACGCTGACCCTACCCGAGTCGTCGGTACTCTCGTTCGTAGTGAGCCGCCAACAATTCAGTCAAAAACTGTTCATTCATGTTTGGGTCTGGGAGTTCCATCTCGAATCGCTTTGCCAGTGGTGAAACCACAGACTGCAGCAATTTGCGTTTTTGATAGGAGTCGACATCTGGTAATCGCTGCATGATTCGCTCGATCACATCGACGTCTTTCTCCGTTAGCTTGGAGAGCGAACTGCCGAAGCGAAACGCTGCTTCGGACGTTTTTTTCTCCAAAACTCTTGCACGCAAATCACCTAGTTCGGTGACTCGATCAACCACCACGACGGTCCCGGCAACAACGTCTCCAAACCGCCGTTGTTTGTCTAGAAACAACGGCACGATCCAAAGCACCGGAAGCTGGTCTACCACACGAAATACCGTCCGCAATAGAACGCTTGTTGGACGTAAGGAGAATCCATCGGATTGGATCACACGCAAACCCAATCGGCGTTTGCCAACGGTTTGTCCTCGCATGCATAGTTCGCACAGTCCGAAATAGAAAAAAGAGCCGAGTGAAAGCAATAGGTAGAGAAAACCCATGACAAACGCGGAAACATCCGGTGTCCCATCTCCCTCTGGGTCGCTAAATCCTTCGGCAAGCCAGTCGCCCACGAGACCGGTGATCGATAGTAAGATAAGCAAGATCAATACGATGGCGATCACTAGGAACTGGTCCAGCGCCCAAGCTGCAAAACGAGACCCCAAGCCCGCAACGTCATAGCCAACTTCAATGTTCTCCGGTGTTTCGAAGCGGACTTGCGAGGACATGTTTTTTACTTTTACTGTTTGATTCTTGACACTCAATCACCGCGATCAATTTAGTGCATCACTTTCTAGCAAGCAATCAACCGCAATGGACTGAACTGTCGGAGTTAGTTGAAAAGGCAAGACGTTCTCCCAAGCGATTGTCTCCAGAACAAATCAGCCGTTTAGACACGATTTACCGCGCTACCTCGATCCAACTTTCTCAAGTCGCTTCGCGAACGAACGACCAAAAGCTGATCCGTTACCTGAATGATTTAACCGCCGCTGCTCATAGCATTATTTATGTTCCTCCCAAGAAGTCATTGCTTTGGGAGGCGGTTGATTTTGTTCTCCAAGGATTTGGACAATCGATCGCGAGAACTTGGCGATATCACTTGCTGTCGCTGGTGTTGATTTTGTTTGGTGGGTGGCTGGCATACTTTGTTGCCCAATCTGACCCTGCTGCTGCCTATGCTTTGTTGCCAGCGGGTGACGTACGATCGCCCGGTTCTACGCCGGAGCAGTTGTTGGAGGTTTTGCGTTCTGGACGAGATCAAAGCGATGGAAAAAAGTTCGTCTTTGCATCCTTTTTGTTTGGGCACAATTTGAAAGTTGGGTTGTTGTCGATGGGCGTCGGTGTTTTGGCTGCGATCCCTACTGTTTTATTGTTGGTCTACAACGGGATGATGCTGGGAGCATTTGCACAGATTCATCATCAAGCCGGTATCTACGAGGAGTTTTGGGCTTGGATTTTGCCGCACGGGATCACGGAGATTGGCGCAATCGTTTTGTGTGGTGGGGTTGGATTGATGCTTGGCAACGCAATCATTCGCCCTGGGCTGTTGTCGCGTGCTGAGTCGTTGCGTCGTGCAGGCACAGAAGCAGCTTATGTTTGCGTTGGTGTGTTTGGGATGCTGCTGTTTGCAGCAGCGGTCGAGAGTTTTCTTCGCCAAAGTCATCTATCGACATCCGCTCGGCTGATTTTTGCGGCTGCGACAGCCTTGTTTTGGGTTGTCTACATTGCGTACGGAGCAATTTGCCAACGTAACGAGCAAATTAGGAAAGCGACTGCTGCACAGCTGCTGCACTGACATTCGTTGAAAGGCCGTTGCGGAAGTCGCCAGCTGCCGGAGGTGAGTAATGAGTAGACTTTGTGACGAAGATAAAAACACAGAGGCACAGAGGACACGGAGTCTGCTTCACGCCTTTTCTCTGTGATCTCTGTGCCTCAAAACCTCGCCTTCCTGACCCCGCGAGTGAGGCACTCAATTTCAGTCCGAACAACCGCACGCGACGATCCGATAAAGCCGAACCAGGGCTGCCGAAAGTCTTGACGGCCTGTTGATTTAGTGAGCCGCATT
>CAZZDZ010000629.1:0-2688 GCA_964652675.1 uncultured Pirellulaceae bacterium | reverse complement strand
ACCTGATCCGACAAGTTCATTTCAGCAGCTTGATTTCGTCTGGTAACACACCGAACATAAGGCACGATTCGCTGCGATTCAGCCGCGAAACCTTTTGTTGCGGTGGATGCGGGACGCATCGCCGTCATTGGGCTATCATGTCGGTTGAAACTAAATCCCACACGGAGCCTAATATGAAACGCCGTCAATTCATGGGGGCCAGCGCCGCAGCCGCCACTTTCCTTTGCCGCCCCCAAAGCTTGTTTGCTTTAGACAGTGACAATGTCTATCGGAAAGAAATCGGCATCCAGCTTTACACATTGCGAAACGAAATCAAAAAAGACGTCGAGGGCACAATCAAAGCGGTCGCAGACGCCGGCTACAAACAAGTTGAATGCTACGGGTTTCCCAACGCCGAGCCAATGATAAAAGCGGCCAAAGAAAACGGATTGGCCGTCAACTCAACCCACTTTGACTGGGACTCGGTAGTCAACCCGGACCAAAAAGGCGTCAAGCCGTTTGGGGAAATTCTAGATAAAGCCAATGAAGTGGGGATCAAGCACTTGGTCGTTCCCTACTTGGCGGACAAAAACCGAAAGACGTTGGACGACTATAAAGTCTTGTGCGAACGCTGCAACAAAGGCGCCGAACAGGCAAAGAAAGCTGGTGTTCAATTGGCGTACCACAACCACGCGTTCGAGTTCAAACCGATGGAAGGCGGCAAGACGGGCTACGAGACGATGATCGAGGAATTTTCGCCGGATATGCAATTCGAAGTCGACGTGTTTTGGATCCAAGTCGGCGGGAAAGATCCTGTCGAGATGATCCGCAAACTGAAAGGTCGCGTCTCGCAACTTCACCTCAAGGACTTGAACAAGTCGGTGAAGACACCCAAGTTTGACGGCATCCCGAAGGAAGCGTTCGAGGAACTAGGTGACGGCGTGATCGACATGGAACCGATCATCGAAGTGGCCAAGGAAGCCGGCGTGAAAATCTGTCACGTCGAACAAGACCACTCACCGCATCCAATCAAAAGCGTGCAACAAAGCATTGCGCACTTGAAAACGCTGTAGACCGAAAACAGTATCGCTTGCTATGCCTACAACCGATTTACGACAGTTCGATCTACAGATTCGCAGCGAGACTTATCAATATCGCACGCCAATGAAATTTGGCGGCCGCGTTGTGACTGATGTCACCGTGCTGTCGGTCGACGCAGAAGGCGAAAGTGGTGTGGGCACGGCACGGGGATTGGGATCGATGACGATGGGGGTCGCCTGGGCTTGGCCGGATCCAAACGTCGATGGTGACACCAAACTGCAAGTGGTTGTTGAACTTGCTCATCGACTGGCCAATTCGTTCAAGGCGGCGGATCTAACCGGACACCCGATGGATATTTGCCATCGGCACAACGATCAGCGCCGCCAGATCGCCGTGGACTTGGCAAACGAAAAAGGGATCGAGGCGGGAATTCCGGAGTTAGCTGTGTTACTGGCGGCTTCGCCAATCGAAGCGGCCATTTTCGATCTGCATGGAAAAGCAGCCGGTGTCAGCAGCTACAGCTTGCTTTCACGCGATCATCTTTCCAACGACTTGTCACACTACCTGGGCGACGATTACCACGGGATTTATTTGGACCAGTTGATCGACAACAAACCCGTCGATTCGATGCCGCTTTATCATTTGGTCGGCGCGCTCGACCCACTCACTGACGAAGACCTTACCGAGTCAGGTGACGGACCAGTTGGCGACGGTTTACCCGAGACCCTTGGTGATTGGATCGAGCGTAACGGGCTAACACACTTGAAAATCAAACTGAACGGTGACGACTTGGATTGGGATGTTGGTCGCGTCGTTAAAATCCATCAAGTTGCCGCCGGGAAACGATCTGGCAAGTGGTTCTTTTCGTTGGATTTCAACGAACGCTGCGAAGACGAAGATTATGTGCTGTCGCTTCTGGATAAAGTGAAATCGCTTTCACCCAGTGCACTTGATTGCGTGCAATACATCGAACAGCCGACGAATCGTGATTTGGAAAGCCATCCCGAGCTGACGATGCACCGTGTGGCCCAGCAATTGCCAGTGGTTATCGACGAATCGTTGATCGATTTACGCAGTTTGCGAACTGCAGTCAAACAGGGTTACAGCGGGATCGCGCTGAAGGCGTGCAAGGGACAAGCCGAAGCATTGTTGCTGGGCGCGGTTGCACGACATGAGAAATTGTTTTTGTGCGTGCAGGATTTAACGTGTGTTGGCGCGTCCTTGTTGCATTCGGCATCATTGGCTGCTCACATTCCAGGCGTTGCCGCAATCGAAAGCAATGGACGTCAGTACGCACCAGCAGGAAACGATCGTTGGACAGAATTTAGTGAGTTCTTTGAAGTCCGCGGTGGCAAAGTGCCCACCTCACAACTTGCTGGTCCAGGATTGGGATACGGCGACGACCCGGAGCTGCGTTAAATCAACGTTCTGTTAGGCGGCGCGAGAAAAGGACGGTGCGCTTGCGCCGCTCTGATCGATATCTTCACACTGGCCAATGTCTTCGCATGGGGCTGGCTGGATCGTCTGCAAGAGTGCGTCGATCTTGGCCGGTTTGCTGATGACGTAATCAACCCCAGCGTTGTAGGCGGCGTTTGCCAGTTGAGTTCTTGGGTAATTGGTTAGCCAGACGTGGGTTGGTTTGTTGGGCGACTGCCCCGACTTGCTCTC
>CAZZDZ010000628.1:1339-2691 GCA_964652675.1 uncultured Pirellulaceae bacterium | reverse complement strand
CAACAGGGCCGTGGTCAACAGGGTGCCGGTCAAGGACAACAAGGCCGTGGCCAACAGGGTGCAGGTCAGGGACAACAAGGCCGTGGTCAGGGACAACAGGGTCGAGGTCAACAAGGCGCCGGTCAACGCGGTGGCGGCGGTGGACAATCAGGTCAAGGTGGCCAGGGCAGCCGACCTCGAGACAAAGTTCGGGGACGCGATATTCAGTTCGACGAAAAGTTTCCCATTGGATCGAAGCTGCCAGATTCCTTGCAGCTATACAATCTTGATCGCGAATTGGTTCCCGCCAATAGTATCTTCGAGGCAAAGTACACCGTGCTGGTTGGCGGATGCCTTACCTGTCCGGAATACCGAAACTCCTATCCGGAAATCGAAGCCGTTGCCGCTGACTACCGTGACAAAGGCGTCCAGTTCTACTTCGTCTTGCAATCGCTGACTCACCCAGAAAACTGGGGCTACGTTCAACCAACGTCGATCCAGGAACGATTTGCTCAAATCGAGCACGCTAAGGATCTGCTAAAGACAAAGATCCCTTGGCTTGCCGACACGATGGACAATGAGATGAAAGAGTATTGTGTGATGGCGCCAAATGCTCAATTCGTTTTTGACAGCGAAGGAAAAATTTTGCACCGTGCCTCGTGGGGACGGGGATCTAGCATGCGAGAATGGTTGTCAAACTTGGTTGGTCCGTCTGACAAAGTAACCACTGTCGAAGAATTGAATTTGCCTCAGTTTGGATCGCAACGAACGAATCCTGCGGACATGATATTTGAACGCTTGACGGTAGATGGGCTCGCCGTGCCGCTACGAGTCAAAGCTGGTGGCGAGGAAATTAGCGCCGAAAAAATGAAAACGAGTGATTTCGTTGAGTCCAATCGCTACGCCAAACTGCGTGCGGAAGCTGATCGGCAGCTAATCCAAACCGGTTCGGGCAAGATGTACATTGGATTTAGACAGGATCCTATTCTAGGTACGAAGTGGAACAACTTAGCTGCTCCACCGAAATATCGGATCAAAGCTGACGGTGTGTCGATAACACCCGCTATGGGCGAATCGCCAAAGTTGGATATCGAATCCGATGCTGAACCGCGTGAATTCCTGGTGGATGTAAAGGGCTGGGAAGCTGGCAAGCCGATCACAGTGGAAATTCAGTACTTTGCCTGCAACAAGGAAAAAGGCTGGTGCAAGGCTGTCCAGCAAGAGTTCACCGTGTTGTTAGAACAGGATGAAACGTCCGGTAAGGTCAACGGCCGAAGCCACTTCCCAGGTGCGAAAAGCCAACGTGGAGGCGCCGGTGGTGGCGGCCAACGTGGTGGCGCGGGCGGTGGTCAAGGTGGTGGCGGTCAACGCGG
>CAZZDZ010000628.1:0-1239 GCA_964652675.1 uncultured Pirellulaceae bacterium | reverse complement strand
GGCACTCCCTTTTTTATTGCGGCTGGTTTTGTTCGCCCCCATTTGCCGTTTAGCGCCCCGCTGAAATACTGGGATTTGCACGACGCGGACAAACTACCGATGCCGCAAAACGAATCGTTTCCCATCAGTGCGCCTTCGGTCGCTGTCAAACGCGGTGGGGAGATCACTGCTTACAAACCCGTTCCGACGTCCGGCGAATTTAGCCCTGAATTGAAGCGAAGTTTGATCCATGGCTACTACGCCAGCACTAGTTTTGTGGATGCTCAAATCGGCAAAGTCACCGAGACGCTCCAGCGATTGGAGCTGGAAGACAACACGATTGTGGTCTTATGGGGCGACCATGGATTCCATCTTGGTGACCTGGGCATTTGGACCAAGCACACCAATTTTGAACAAGCCAACCGGATCCCGATTTGCTTCATTGCTCCTGGTGTGACCAAGCCAAATAGTTCGACGCGGCAATTGGCCGAAACCGTGGACATCTTTCCAACGCTAGCGCAGTTGGCGGGATTGCCCGTTCCCAAAGGGCCCCAACCGATTGACGGCGTCAGCTTGGTTCCTGTTTTGAAATCGCCAGATACGCGAGTTCGAGATCACGCTTTTCATGCCTACCCCAAACAAAAACTAGGCCGTGCCATTCGGACGCAACGCTACCGTTTGGTGCAATGGAAAACGATCGACTCTGCAGAGAATACGGCTCAGTACGAATTGTACGACTATCAAACAGACCCTAACGAAACCAAGAACCACGCTGCAGAAAAGCCAGAAGTGGTTGCGAAGTTAAAAGCGATCTTGGCGAAATACCCTAAGCCTGTGAAGAGAAAAAAGCGAAAAGCGAAGCGTTCTGCGGATGCTGCCTAAGTCCAATTTGGCACAATCGCCATCTTTGCCAACGAGCGTGCGTTGCCATGAACGACGTAGATCGGCACTCCACTGCGATTGACGACTTGGCCATCGGCCGTCACATGGAATTTCGGCAACCACATAAGGCCGAAAGTCTTGACGGCTTGTTGATTTAACGATGCCACCGATACGACCGTGTATGAATAAATCAACAAGCCCGTAAGCGGCCGGGTACTGTGCATACACTCGGTATGCATTTTGATTTCTCTGAGTGACTTAATGAGCCGATGGGCGATAGCCCCGGTTTTCCACGGCACATGGAATGCGGCAAAAACCGGGGCTATCGCCCTGCGGCTCAGTTGCGCTCGTCAACCGCGGTTACTAAATCAACAAGCC
>CAZZDZ010000627.1:0-2693 GCA_964652675.1 uncultured Pirellulaceae bacterium | reverse complement strand
TAGCGATACCGGGGCGCGGTTCCGGTTCCCCTGTCGTTTGGGATAACCAAGTGTTCGTGGTCACCGCCGTTCGCGCTGACGGTTCCGCCGAACCGGCCAGCGGGGGAGGTGGAGGCCGACGTCGCGGTGGAGGGCGAGGCCAAAGTGGTCCAACGCCAAAACTGCATTTCAAATTGCTGGCGTTCAATCGCACCAACGGAGAACTGCTGTGGGAAAAAACCGCAACAACCAGCACGCCGCACCAAGGTTCGCACTCGACCAACGGATTTGCATCCGCGTCGCCTTGCACCGACGGACAGCATGTCTACGCTCACTTTGGTTCTCGTGGGCTTTACTGCTATCGCATGGATGGGCAATTGGTTTGGAAAGTGATGACCTTGGCCGTATGAATACCCGAAACAGCTTTGGCGAAGGAAGCTCGCCGACGTTATCGGGGAATATGATCTTGGTTCCTTGGGATCATGATGGCGATTCGTTCTTGTACGCGATCGACAAGAAAACCGGCAAAGACGTTTGGAAAACACCGCGTGACGAACCGACTTGCTGGGCCACGCCACTGGTGGTGGATCACGCGGACGGCAAACAAGTTGTCATGAATGGCCAAACGTTCGCTCGTGGCTACGATCTGGCGACCGGCAAAGAACTTTGGCGCTGCGGCGGCCAGACCGAACGGCCGTGCGCTTCAGCGGTCGCCGACAAGGGGCTCGTATTCGTGGGCAGCGGTTTTCGCGGGTCGTACTTTGGTGCGTTCAAATTGACCGGTCGTGGTGATATCGAAGGCACCGATAGCGTGGCTTGGTCAATCGACAGGGACACCCCCGATGTGGCATCCCCCATGCTCAGTGGTGGCCGCGTTTACTTTCACAAAGGCAAGACGGGACTGATAAGTTGTGTGGACGCAGCGACTGGCCAAGCGTATTACACTGCGCAGCGGATTGCCGGAATCAACAGCACCTATGCGTCGCCAGTCGCCGCTGGTGGCAAAATCTACCTGACGGGTCGTTCAGGTACGATCGTTGTGATTGAAGATTCGCCCGAATTGAAAATCGTTGCCACAAACTCGGTCGGTGAAGGAGTGGATGCGACTCCGGCTCCGGTCGACGACGAGTTGTTCATTCGAGGCCAAAGTCACTTGTTTTGTATCGCGGAGAAATAGTCGATGCTTGGTAAACAGAAAATCCTACTTAGCTTAGTCTTTACGATGGTCGTGGGCGTTGCCGTTTTTGCGCAGCGTCGACGCGGTCGCGGTGGAGGAGCCGAGTTGCTGAATCAGCCGTTTACAGGTATCGCAGCGGGTGACGGCACCATCGAAAAAGGCCTTTTCAAAATCGAATCAACCGGTGTCACAACCGAGCCGGTGATCGGCGCAGCCAAAGCCTTTTTGGCGGGCCTGAGTGACGAGCAGCGACAGCGCACTGAATTTGAAATTGACCATATTGAATGGCGCAGTTGGGACAATCGCCATTTCTACAAACGTCGAGGCGTCGGGTTTAACGAGATGGACGAAAAGCAACGCGAACTGGCGTTTGAAATGATGAGCAAAAGCTTGAGCGCGAAAGGCTTAAAGCTTTCCAAGGACATCATGAAGCTGAACGAAACGCTTGCTGAACTGGCCAACAATTTCGACGAATACGGCCAGTGGTACTACTGGATCACGATCATGGGTGAACCGTCGGCGACCAAGCCGTGGGGCTGGCAAATCGACGGCCATCACTTGGTCATCAACTACTTTGTGCTGGGCGATCAAGTCGTGATGTCTCCGGTGTTCATTGGCAGCGAGCCAGTCCATGCAACGAGTGGCAAATTCAAAGGCACGATCATCTTGCAAGATGAACAGGACAAAGCACTCGCGTTGATCCAGACGTTTACCGACGAGCAAAAGAAGGAAGCGATCATTTCGCAAGTCAAAGATGGTAACAACGCGCTGACTCAAGCTTACAAGGACAATGTGAATTTGGATTTCGCTGGGATCAATGCGTCCAAGCTGGACGAACGACAGCGAGAATTGTTACTGGGCGTCGTTCAGGAGTTCGTCGGCAACATGGATGACGGTCACGCAGAAGTCAAAATGAGCGAAGTCCGCAAACATCTTGACCGAACGCATTTTGCGTGGGTCGGCGACACTCAGGACGATAGTGTTTTTTACTACAGAATCCACAGCCCCGTAGTGTTGATTGAATTTGATCACGAAGGTCGTGTCGCACCGTTTCGCTCACGCCAACCAACACGCGATCACATCCACGCTGTCATCCGAACGCCAAACGGAAACGATTACGGCAAAGATCTACTGCGTCAGCACATTGAGCAGCACCACCAGCACTAAATACCGCTCTGTGCGGTAATGGGACTCACAAGTCTGGGCCAAAGAGGGCAGTGCTGCGCTGGTAGCGGAAGTCGTCAAGACTTTCGGCAAACCGCGTAAAACCAGGGCAAATGTTGTTTAAAGCCCACTGATTTATTAACACGCTGCTTTATTAACACGCTGCTTTATTAACACGCTGGGTCGGGCTGTGAATTTTTGGTAACCCGAAGCGTGAGCGAGGGACACGAACGCATTAGCCCCTCGCTTACGCGCTTTGGGGTTGCGCTTTTGCAAAACTGTATCCAGATTCGATCGATCGAATGTGTGAATCAACCGGAAAACCAGCTGCGTAGCAGCGACAGCATATAGCCCCATGCATCAGCATGGGGTT
>CAZZDZ010000626.1:0-2706 GCA_964652675.1 uncultured Pirellulaceae bacterium | reverse complement strand
CGACTTCGCTGGTCACAAAGACGGCTTCGGCGATGTCCGTTTTGCTAGACACATTCGCTTTCGTCCACTGGGCATCAGCTCCATTGCGATACCAGCATCCTTCGTCCATCACCGCGGCAACGATTTCGCCCAACGCTGGAATGAAGATCACTCCGCCCAGCGGGCCGCTGTCGCATTCGACGGCTAACAGCGTACTGTAAAGCGGTACGCCGCATACAAACGATTTCGTTCCGTCGATCGGATCGACGATCCAACGATACGAACTACTGCCGACTTGCTCCTCGAACTCTTCGCCTTGTAGCGTGTCGTTTGGAAACCGCTCGGCCAACATCGTTCGCACAAGCTGTTCTGCTTCGCGATCCGCGATCGTCACCGGCGAGTCATCTTTCTTGGCATCGACAACCAATTCCGCGCTACGAAAATATTTCAGCGTGTGCGCGCCGGCGGCTTCTGCGACTTCGATCATCGCAGCCAGACGACCTTCGTGAAGTGATTGCCATTGGTTTGGCGATGACATATTGAAAACCTTAACTCGTGGTGTTGTCTTCTTGTGATTCAGGCTCAGCCATGAAGATCGATTGATACAACAACATACAGGCACCCACCACCAGCAGTGAATCGGCGATGTTGAAATTCGGCCATTTCCAGTCTGGACCGGCTTGCCACAAAATCCAGTCCCTCACGCCGCTTTGCCATTCGATGGGATAGCCGTCTTTCCACCACATGCCCAGCCGGTCGTACAAGTTGCCGATGATGCCGCCGCTGATCAAACCCAATGCCGTCGTCAGCCAAAGTGATTCGGCGGCGCGAAACTTGAACAGCCAAACAATGATTCCGATCGCTGCAACGATCGACAGAATGGCGAACATCGTGCCCTTGCCCGCACCGAGCCCAAAAACGGCTCCGATGTTGACCGCTGTCTCGATGCCAAAATAGCCGTCGATAATCCAGTAGGTATCTTTTTGCCCCGGTAGACCACGCCACGAAAAGATGGCTTGCTTGGACCATAGATCCAGCGCTCCACCTGTAATCGCCAAAAGCGCATAAAGAATCACGCGGTCGGTCAACGAACGCCGACCTTGGTTTTCAGAGATCGCAGATTCAGCCATGACGGATGCGGTCGATTAAAGGGAGTTGAGAAACTGCTGGCTAAAGTACGAACCACCGGGCCCGATGCCCAGTCGAATATGGTGCTTTTACCCTTGATTATGGCCGCAATTACCAAAACATCGCCCTTTGCCTGACCGTCAACCATGAACATAATGGCAAATCAGAAACAATCCAAACAGGAACCCATCATGTCGTTAGCCGTCCAGCCCAAGTCGGACATTGAAAATCAGACCGTCTATTTTCGCTGCGTCGAAGGCTGTAGCGGCAAACATTCGATCTACGATGTGATCTATACCTGCCCAACTTGCGGCAATTTGCTGGAAGTCCATCACGAACGTGAACCGTTACAAAAGCGAAACGCCTACCAATGGCAGCAACTGTTCGATTCGCGTGCCAGCACGTCCAACTGGCCTTATGGATCTGGCGTCTGGGGAATGCGCGAGTGGGTGATTCCATCGCTGCAAGACGAAAACGTCGTCAGCATGTTCGAAGGAAACACAAACCTGTTCTGGGCCGAACGCTTGGGCAAACAACTGGGCGTCCCAGACTTGTGGATCAAACTATGCGGCAACAGTCACACCGGTAGCTTCAAAGACCTCGGCATGACGGTGCTGGTCAGCGTCGTCAAACAAATGATGGCTCAAGGCAGCAGCGTCAAAGCGGTCGCCTGTGCCAGCACCGGTGACACCAGCGCCGCGCTCGCCGCCTATGCTGCTTACGCTGGCATCCCCGCGGTGATCTTTTTGCCAGCCGGTAAAGTCTCTACGGCGCAGTTGATTCAGCCGGTTGCCAATGGCGCACATGTCCTGGCGCTCGATACAGATTTTGATGGCTGCATGAAGATCGTCCAAGAAGTCACACAGGACAATTCGATCTACCTAGCCAATTCGATGAACAGCTTGCGGATCGAAGGCCAAAAGACGGTCGGAATCGAAATCGTTCGCCAGTTTGAATGGGAAGTTCCCGATTGGATTGTGATCCCGGTGGGGAACTTGGGCAACATCAGCGCGTTGCACAAAAGTTTTCGACTGATGATGGACTTGGGCGTGATCAACCGCATGCCGCGACTGGTTGCCGCGCAAGCTGAAAGTGCGAATCCCTTTTACCAATCATTCCAAAACGGCTTCAAAGACAAAGTCAGCGTGACAGCGCAAGACACGTTGGCCAACGCGATTCGCATCGGCGATCCGGTCAGCTATGTCAAAGCGGTCAAAGCCGTGCAAGAAACCGACGGCATCGTCGAACAGGCCAGCGAACAAGAATTGGCTGCTGCATCGGCACACGCGGACTTGACCGGCATGTTTACTTGCCCACACACGGGCGTCGCCTTGGCCGTGCTGACCAAACTGATCAAGAAAGGCGTGATTAAGTCCAATGATAGGACCGTCGTCATCAGCACAGCCCACGGGTTAAAATTCACGGACTTTAAAGTCGGCTATCACGAATCCACCATCGAAGGCGTCACCAGCCAATACGCCAATCCGGCAACCCATTTGCCAGCAGACGCATCGGCGGTCAAAGACGAAATCGCGCGGCGGCTTGGCTAAAGCTGGCTTTAATCAATCAACGAACCTCGTAAAACGCGTGGCGGCATTT
>CAZZDZ010000625.1:0-2708 GCA_964652675.1 uncultured Pirellulaceae bacterium | reverse complement strand
TGCACCGCATGAAGCCAGCCACGAAGTGGCGACAGCATATAGCCTCGGGCATTAGTCGAACCCCATGCTAATGCATGGGGCTATATGCTGTCGCTGCTTCGCAGCTGGATTTCTGGTTGATTCACACAGTCGATCAAACGAATCTCGATGCGTTTTTGTAAAAGCGCGACTTCAAAACTCACGCGTTGGGTTACGAAAAAATTCACAGCCTCGCAGCGCCAGCAAGTGAATCTCCTGCAAACGCCGAGGATTCACTTGCTGGCGCTGCGTGCTGGTATTTCAAAAAGTGTTTGCCTTGACGGTCTGCTAGCGTCTTTGAGCGGAACTGGCTGCTCGCTTTGTGCTGGCGTTGGCTCGTTTGATTGTGGAGCGTCGCGTGCTGGCGTTTTGAACTTTTACCGTTGGCTTTTGGTTGCGGCTGCCGTGATGAATGGTTGGTTGCGATCCGTGGTGGATGATGTTTTGTCCGCCTGGACCGCCATGAAATCCACCATGGTGTGATGAGGGAAGAGCGGGATGCTTTAGGTCTCGCAGAGCGTGTGGTGGCAGCGTGTTTTGCAGCTCTTGCATTTCGTGCGAACGAACAGAGTAGACGTCGGGCATGACATGAGTCACCAAGGCGATCACCAGTTCATCGCGACGCACTTCGCTTGTTTTGCGTGAGAACAAATGCCCCAGAATGGGTACGCGACCGATGCCAGGAACAAACGCGCGAGTCTCCGTGTCTTCTTCGCGAATCAAGCCGCCAATCACGACCCCGCCGCCATCTGGCAGCAAGATCGTTGTCTCCAATTCCGTCGTGTCTTCTTCGGGAAAACCGCTTTCGGTAATCCGGCCACCAGAAACTTTCGGAGAGATCGTCATCAAGACATTTCCGTCTTCGGTGATGATAGGTTGTACCGTCATCACGATCCCAACTTCCAAGAACTGAACGTTCTGGATCGTGGACGTTTGCGTGGTCGTAGCGACCGAGAACGGCAATCGCTGTCCGATCTGAATGCGGGCTGCTTGATGATTGACTACCGATACTTTCGGAGACGCCAATGTGCGTGCATTCGTGTTGGTTCTGATTAGTTCCAGCACCGAATCCATGTCGGTCCCGTCGACTCGCAGTGCAAGCGATGGGCCGGTCGCGGGATCGTCGGCAAAGCTGGTGCCTGTGACGGATATTCTGGAGCCATCCAAACGAGCGATCGACTGCAAGTTGATACCGTGACGATCTTCGTCGTCCAAGGCGATCTGCAACACATGGGCTTCGACTAAGACTTGTTTTGGCGGAACGTCGATTTGGGCGATGTATTCTGCGATTCTAAAATGCGCCGTTTCATTGTCTTCGACGATAATGATTTCGCGTGTTTTTAGCTGGTCGTTATCTGACGCTTGGCTAACAAAGACACTTCCCACCGACGACAACAGCGCGGTCACGACCTTTTCCACCTCGACCGCCGATACATAGTTCAGCGGATAGACTCGCACCGTTCGCCCTTGAACACGCGGGTCCGTCGATTCGTTCCTGCTTGCGGTGACGTACAGCAAGTTGCCGACTTGATGCCACGAGAAACCTGCGACACCCAGAATCGCGTCTAGAATCTCATTCAGTTCGGCGGCGCGGATGCTGATTGTGACGGGGCCAGTCACGTTGGGGCCTAAAACTAAGTTCAGGTTGTGGTAGTCAGCGATCAACCGCAGAACGTCCACCATTTGTATGTTCGTTGCGCGGAGCGACATCAACCCGTTTTCGTCAGCGATTTGGACGTCGCCGCTGGGTGCCTGTACTGCTGGGACCGGAACGACCACGCTGGGACTAGGGGGTGCCTGGCTGGTAGTTGCCTGGCTGGGGTTGGCTTGTATCAACTCCGTTTCGCCAGCAACGGTGCTTATGCCGCCTCTGACAACTTGTGAGTTCGCTCTGGCGAATTGCGTTTGGGGCTGGTCGGTGATGAAGATCGAGTGGGTGCTAGCGCTTGAGGTCGATGGGACCGGTTTTTTTTTTGGTGCCGGTGCTGGCGCGAACTGTGGTTTAGTGACGCGGACTTTTGGTAGACCGGCGGACACTTTGCGTCTTTGCACGTGGATGCGCGGCGGAGCAAGTTGTATTTCCGGCGACCGAATCGGAGACAAGCGAGCACCTTGTTGCGTGATCGACCGGGATTGTGTTTGCAGCGTTGCGTTACCGGGATCAGGTGCGGTCAGTATCGCTGGTGAAACTGGCTGCGATGCAGGGGCGATAGCTGTCTTGGGCGCACTCGGTTTTGATCCAGCGATTGCTTGGCCTGATCGACCGACGTTTCTCTTGGGGCGAATCCAATGTTGCGTTGCTTGGGATGCCGCTTCAGTGCCTCCGGCTTGCTGAACACCGCCATCGACATCAGTTTGCCCCGATGCTTGGTGAACGTTCGACGATGTCTTGTCACGTTCGCTATCCAATGCGACAGCTACCGGCATCACGAACGGTGAAAGTTCGCCTGGTATGCGACGTTCTGGTATGCGACGTTCGGGTGCGCGAAGTTTATGTGGTTTCGCTTGAGCGTTTTGCAGAGGCTTTAGTTTTGGCGATGCGGTGACGGGAGTCGTTAGCGGTACGGTTGCCGGTTCTGGGGCAGGAACGTTTTGCTGCAACGTTATCTTTGGTCGCCGAAT
Source organism: uncultured Pirellulaceae bacterium (assembly GCA_964652675.1). GTDB lineage: Bacteria > Planctomycetota > Planctomycetia > Pirellulales > Pirellulaceae > K23-9. The sequence continues at coordinate 68 of CAZZDZ010000625.1, read as the reverse complement.
GATTTTGACATCGGGTTCGTTCGGCGATTGGGCATGCGCAGCAGAGTTGCCGAGCACTGCACATGCGG
>CAZZDZ010000624.1:0-2709 GCA_964652675.1 uncultured Pirellulaceae bacterium | reverse complement strand
CTGAGGCGCCAATCACTGAGGCGCCGTTCGCTCCGTTGGAGTCTGCCGAGCAGGCTCGTCTGGACAAACTGCTTGCGACTTGGGAGCAGCACAGTCAGGCAACCCAAACATTTGCTTGCGACTTTCAACATTGGCATTACGACGTGCTCGCGGCGCCTACCGGTGTCCACGCAGTGAAAGAAACCGGGCGTTTGGTTTATGCGGCGCCGGACAAAGCCCTCTATCGCATCACAGAACAGTTAAAACCAAAACCAAGACTCGGAGCACATGGCACACACTGGATCGTGAACGGACCCAATTTGGCCTGGGTTGATCACGAGAGCAAGAATGTCGGTGTTTGGGAATTTCCTACTTCGAAAGCGGCTGGAGACATCGCAAAAAACGCCTTGCCATTGGTTTTCCAAATCGATGCAAAAGAACTGCAAGAACGATTTTGGGTTCGAGAGATACAGCCACCAATGGAAAATTTGTATCTTATTGAGGCTTGGCCAAAGTCAAATGTTGATCAAAGCAGGTGGAACACGATTCAAGTTGCGCTGGACTCGGACACGCTTGTCCCGCGGGCACTGATTGTTTACGCGGCGAATTTCAAAATCTCGCAGCGGTGGTCACATTACGAGTTTAAAAACGTCAAGCGCAATTTGCCGGAGCAGAAGCTTCCTGACTTTGAGAAGAATTTCTCATTGGAGAGTAAACCTGGCTGGAACGTTCAACGGGAATCGATAGAAGCTGTAAGTCCGTTTGTCGGGCGGTTTTTCCGATAGACTCTCTCAAGGTCGTTTTTCGCTGGCGCAATAGCAACGGCAGCGGTTTCGTGCGTATTTGCTTAGCTCTTGAAAAACTTTGCCAACGTTTCTTGTTTGGGTGGCTTGGTCACTAGCGAAACCACGACCAATGCGATCGTTGAAACAACAAACACGGTCACGACCGGATGCAGCGGCGGAATGATTGTCATCTCTGCCGATGGGAATGGCGATTCGGGAAACGCGTAGCGAGGGTTTCCACCAAAATCGGATCGGTAGAACAGAATTCCCCAAACGGTGAACGTTGCAATCGTGCTGGCGATCGCTCCCGCCGCGGTTAATCTTTTCCAATAGATCGCAGCGAATACAAGTGGGAACAGACCGGTGAACCCAGCGAACGACCAGAGTCCCAAATCAAACACACTGCGTGGCAAGATTAAGCTCATCAGGTAAGTCGCCAGCACCACTGCGATCACAAAACCGCGCGCATGTCGAACCGTGGCGGCATCGTCTGCGCCGGTTTGCTCTGCTCGCTTGGCTTTGCCCTGCAAAATGTCTTCGGTGAACATCGTTCCCATGCATAAAAACTGGCTGTCCAACGATGACATGATCGCCGCCAGAATTCCTGCGGTCAGCAATCCACCCAGCAACGGTCCCGCATGCGTTCTGACCAACAGACCCAATACGGCGTTGCCACGATCGTGTGGATCCATCGCCGCCAACTGATCGGCAATCCCACTCGCTGGCCCGCTTGCCCACATTCCCAACAACACACAGGGAACCCAGACGATCATGATGAAAATCGGATGAACAACGATTGGCAGCTTGAATGCGTTTGCGCTGCGGGCGGTCAACCAATGCTGAAAAATGTGCGGGAACATGCCCACCGACAACGGGATCAGCAAAAACGAAAAGAACACGGTTTTGGGAATTTTGGCACGCGTGATGTGCGTGTCGGCGGCTTGCGCGGTTGCGATTTTCAAATTCTCCATGAGATCGTCGGTGCCGCCGATCGAATTGGCAATCACCACAAAGGTGACCACGCCAAGGATCATGAATACGACCGTTTGAAACGCATTTGCCCAAGCCGTTCCTCGCATGCCACCATAAAAAACATAAGTCAGCACGACGCCGCAGATCACCGCTGACGCTAACCATGACGGAACCCCGAACCCGTACGATTCAAAGATTCCCAGATTGGTAAACGCGCCTTTGGTTACCGCTTGGACGACACTGCCGCCGCCCAACACTCCGACCATCAAGTAGCCGATTACCAGGAATACCAAGACAGGAAACAACAAAAAACCGATCAGTTTGTTGTCCAGTCGATCACGAAAGAATTGTATTTGTGTTCGATAGCCGTGGCGTTGACCCAGCGACCAAAGCGGCACACCGATCAAAAAGAAACAGAGCGAATGCATGATGCCACTAGCCGATGCCAACAGGCCATACACTCCTGCGCCGGCCCGATGCGCTTGGCCAGTGGATCCAACCAACGCGAACGCGGTCATCGTCGTTCCAAATAGAGACATCAGCAACAAGAACGGGCCGATCGAATGGCTTGCGAACATGTAGTCACTTGACGTACCGCGAAACAACCGACTTGCCGACAGCCCCAAAGCAACCAATAGTGCCAGATAGATGGCGATGACGATCAACTGGGTCATGACGCGGCCTCGTCACTGGAATCATCTTGCTGATTTAGATTTTGCGGCCAGCAAAACAGCGTTGCCAAAAACCAAAGTACAGCGGCGGCGATGCTTAGCGCGGCGTGATACGTCAGCGTTCGTGGCAGAAATCCAAAATCCAAGGTCGCGTTGTCCCACTGCCAATAGTCTTGGTGAAGCACCAATAGCAGGGCGACGCCGATCCAAACCGCATATTTCATAGACTGATTTCCAAAGAGAAGTCAGCCATTCTAGCCGTTTGACGCGTCGAACAACATTCGACGACCTCGGAATACAGG
>CAZZDZ010000623.1:0-2711 GCA_964652675.1 uncultured Pirellulaceae bacterium | reverse complement strand
GTCGGTGACTCCACTGGAGGACATCTCGCTACGATCTGAATCCAAAGATTGGATATCTGCTGGGTCGGGCTACGTCGCTCGGAGATCGACGGCTACATCTAAGAGGCCTGAGGTTCGGTCGAGACGCAAAAACCGGGGCGGGGGTGAATGGCACTTAATTTAGTGCCATTCGGGACGGGAGCGTCGCCTTTTTTCTCCGCCCCCTTTTTTCCCTTGGCCAGCTTTATTTTTCGCCTGAGACGACTTCGGCAATGTTGTGCGCGTGGTCGCGGACTCGAGCGTACGCGTTGAGCGTCGCTAAGTAGGCAACGCAGATCAGCGGCGAAATATCGCCGCCAGACAAGTCTTCCAGGTGTTTTCTGCGGAGTTGCTTGATCTCCGTACGAATCCGCTTGGTCGTTGCCTCAGTCTTGGTCAGCACACCAGCGTTTTTCATAGCCAGTGCTTCGTTGATACTGGTGAGATACTCAGAGACGTGTCGGTTCAGTTCGGACAACCCCTCGCGTTGACTTGGCGTGAAACGGTGGCCGTTACGGCGGAGCTTGCGATCGAATTTGTCCATGTTGGCGATGTAATCGCTAATCGATTCGTACTCATCTGCCAAACGCAACTGCTGACGAGCTTCTTCTGCTACTGCTGCTGGCATATTGGATGACAGTAGGCTTGTGACGAACTCAGAGACTTCGTCCTGCATCGAATCGAGTACTTGCTCGCGATGTTTCAGCTTGTCGGCCAGCAGCTTGTCGGGGTTATCTTGCTCGCGTAGTTCTTGCAGCCAATCGAGCATCTTGGAGCAGCCCACGCTCATTTTCTCGATCTCTTTTTGGGACTGCTCAATCGCCATCACCGGTGAATCAACGATCCGAACATCAAGGTCAGTCAACTGTGGCTTTTCCTTGAACTCTTTATCGGGCACGACGCGTTTGAGCACGCGCACAAAGACCCCCGCGAACGGCAAGAACATCAGCGTGTTTGCCACGTTGAACACTGTGTGTGTTGCCGCGATCGCCGCAGTTGTCTCGGGGAACGTTTCCTTGCCATCGGCAGACAGCACCATTTGTCCTACGTCGCCAGGAATCAGCCACTGAATAAATTGGATATACGGATGGAAAATCAAGGTGATCCAGAACACTCCCGCCAAGTTGAATACCACATGGAAGTACGCGGCGCGTTTGGCGTTGATGGTCGCGCCCAGAGACGCAAGGTAGGCGGTAATCGTCGTGCCAATGTTCTCGCCCAGCACCAACGCTGCAGCCGTCTCGTAGGAAATTACACCTTGAGAAGCCAGTGAGATCGTGATCCCCAGCGTTGCTGACGAGGATTGCACAAGTGTTGTCAGCACACAGCCAACAAACGCACATTGTAGGACGCCCATATAATTGTCGGCTTGGAAACGCAGGAACCAAGTTTCAAACGACGGCGTCTCTTTGATGATCGAGCACGCATCCTTCATCAGTTCCAAACCAAAGAAGACCATGCCAACGCCCATGAAGGCCATTGCCCAGTATCGCCAACGATCGCCTTTGGAGAACAGATAAACGAATGCCGCAGCACCCATCACCGGCAATCCATACTTGCCGATTTTCAGAACTAAGATCCAGCCGGTAATCGTGGTGCCGATATTGGCCCCCATGATCACGCCGATGGCCTGTGACAATTCCATCACGCCACTGTTGACGAAGCCTACAACCATCACGGTCGTGATCGAACTGGACTGTACGACACAGGTGACGAAAACCCCAGCGATCGTGGCGAAGATCCGATTGTTGGTAACAATGCTGATCATCCGCCGCAGGCTGCTGCCTGCGACTGCTTGCATACCGTCGGACATGTGCTTCATGCCGAGCAGAAAGAGGCCCAACCCGCCAACCAACTCGCACGCGAGCTGGGTCAGTGCTGAAATTTCCAACGATGTCTTCCGGTTGGAGAAATGTTAAGAATTGATTAAGCTGGCTATTCTTACGGTGTATCGCATGATTGCAAGGCCACACCTTAAGAGACTGAACTGCAGGAAGAGTCAGGGGTCAGCCGAAAGGAGCCATGGTCGAATGAGTGCCCACAAAGCTGGCGATTGGGTGATCTATCGCAAACAGAAAACGAGCTCTTCACCCGGTCCGCGGGCGCAGAACTCTCAGCCTGCGCCCAAAGGGGATACCTACACGTACGTGGTGGAGAAATACTGGATCGTCGCAAACGTTCTCGACGACGGCCGGCTTCAGCTCTGCACCCGGCGTGGGAAGCAGCACATTATCGAACCGGACGATCCCAAGCTGCGGAAAGCCAGTTGGTGGCAGCGATGGCTGCTGGGAAGCCGGTTTCGCGCGGTCGAGTCATCAGTCGAAAGTGCTCTTTAAGTTTGCCTCGACGTCATCGTCGTTCTGAATCTTTTTTTCTGCCAGCTCCTGGTCTGCGGATCCTGTCTTTTGCAGGATCGTCTGGCAAATGATCCAGTTCGGTGATTCGTCGCTCGATGGTTCGAGTTCCAAAACCGAACAACTTGGCCAAGTATGGAACTCCACCGCGTCCAAGCCGCTGAGCTTCCAACGCAGCAAAGCGTCAGGCAACCTGTTCTGAAAGAGTGCAGTAGAAATCAACCATCCGGCGAGCGGACACGTCATCGAGCTGATTGAAAAATAACGTTTACAGGGAAGTTTAAAGTACGCGTCTTGGTGCACCTAGTTTTCAAATTTTGGATCGAAGGCGTTTGTAGC
>CAZZDZ010000622.1:0-2711 GCA_964652675.1 uncultured Pirellulaceae bacterium | reverse complement strand
CTGGGGGTCGTTGCTAGGGATGCAGCGAATGCGGTGTCGTAGTATTGCCGCAGGAATGATTGCGATCCAAGATGGACCGCATCATCATCAGCACGACGGTTGCCTCGGTTGAGGGCCAGACGGCTGAGGCTCAATAAAAGTTCGACATCTCCGCTTTGTCTCATGCGACTGGGTTCTTCGCCAAACTCGATCAAGTTGCGGGCTGAGAACATCATCAACTCAAGTTGGTCGCGATGAGCCGAAGGCCCCGCTAAGTCTCGTAGGGTGAGAATTGCCGATCGCATCTTCTCCGTGGCAGAAAGCTTGGGCGTGTTCTTATCGCTTGGTTTCTCAGTAGTCATCACTTGTCGAGACTGAACCTGCGTCAATACACTTTGCCCGGACGCATTGGCGAGCATTTCGACAGTCGGCGTTGTAAGTGTTTGTAATGCAAGCAGCAGCCCGGTGGAATTCTTACCTTCGTCCTCTAGTATTTGATCGGCATGATGACACATCTCCAACGCCAGTTCGCAGTCTTGAACCGGTGAAGGCAACGCATAGGCAAGAGCCTGCTTGTAGAACAACTGAGCTTGCAAACTGATCCGGCGTGTCGTCGGCAATCGGTGGACGCGACTCATGGCGCGTCTGTAGTCATCAGCAGCTTCAGCCAAGTCTCGGCTGGCGGGATCACCAAGCAGGTTGCAATCGCCGAGTCGCTCCTGTGAGTTGATGAATCGTCCCAAAAGGCTCTGCTCAACTTCGGTTCGGGTGGACGACTCATCCGATACGCTGCGTAATTGAAACAACGCATCTTCGATCATTGCAATGACGTGACGGTATTGCTGGGCGGCCAGTTGAGGCCGGCCGCGATAACGAATCGCCATCGCTAACCCGTGCAGGTTGTGAAAGTACGCAACTTTGGCTCCAAGATCAGACGACTGCCGAAACGCAGCCGACTTCTCGCCAAGCCCAGCTGTTTGTTCCGCCTTGCGAGCTTCGGGACTAGCGTTATCCACAATCAGAGGCAGTAACACTTGATTCGATTCTCGAAACGAATTTTCCGCTGCTTCGATTTCCCATTGAATCATCTTTGACCATGCGTCGCTGCGATGAACAAAGGCGGCGAGATAACTTTCAGAGTCAAAGTCTCTAACAACGTCCTTGGCGGTGGAAAGGTGTATCCGAGCATCTTCCCAGCGATTGTCTTTCAGGTAAGACGATGACAGGCGGCAAAGGCAGTAGACATGAAACGCATCCGGGGGCGTTTGATCGAGCGTACTGATCGCGAGCTTGAACTGCTCGATTGTATCACTGGGTTCAGCACCCAGCCGTGCGAGACAGTCACCAAAGTCGGCGTGACATAAAGCTTCAAGGGCTTCGTTCAGCTTGCTGGTCGCATTGTCGCCTTGGACTGGTACTCGATAGCCGTTGATTGCCGCTTCGTAACTGTCAACGGCTTCCTTCCGTCCAATCGAGTGCCGAACGACGGCCAACAGATGCAAGTCAGTTGCCTCAAGAATGTCTTGGTTCGCTGGATCAACCAAATCAGCTTCGATTGACTCCAGCGTTTTTAATCGGGCCGCGGGATCAGTCTCTTTGAGTAGTCGTGTCAGATGGTCGGATCGGAGCCCGAGTAGTCGAAGTTCTACGTTCTTTAATGCCTCTTCCGGGTTGGCAGATTCCAAGGTGCTTTTTTGCAGACGCTCGACATCGGCACGCATTCGATCTCGGACTTTGCCAGCGATACGACGCAAACTCGATGGACGAATGCTGGCCGACAAATCACTTGATCTCGATTGGGCCTGATTCTGCATCAGAATGCGGCCTCGAATGCTGGGCATAAACCACGGCATCTCGTCAAACCACCAATTTCCTTTGATGCCTGGCGAAGTAGCCCGCAGCATCGCCACCGACAACAGTTGTCCATGCGATTGATCGCCGAACTTGGCATTCTCAAAGTCAGGAAAGAAAGTGAACTCGCCTTGCCCACCCGAAAGACTTCGGTACGAAGGACGTTGGCTGCTGTCGAGCGCACGGAATTCCTCGTCCAACGTTTTCATGAGCCGACCCGTCCAAATACGCGGCGGTTGCTTTGCGTTTGACGGAATCTCTTCCAGTCCACGAAGCAATGCCAAGGCGAATGGCGAGTTGATCCCCGAGCCGTCTGACGCCTCTTGGTATCCTCGGCAGGACGCGACGACTTGAAAACCACGCTGTGAGAACAACGACTTATCTTTACCATCGTCGTGCGAACTCGGGGCGGCCAATTCTAGCTTCTGGCTGAAAACCTCACCTGAGTAACAACTGTCCAAGATTAACAGTTTGTGTAACGCTTTCGACTTATTGATCCTGGTAATCAGATCATCGCGAACGTAGAGCATTCCCGATTCCGCCCGTCCGTTTTCCAACTCAACATCGTGGGGATAGATAACGACGTTACCATCGACATTCGTTTGTTTGGCACCATGTCCGGCGAAGAACACCAACACACTGTCCTGTTCGCCAACATCGTTGCCATGTAGTTTTTGAAGCTCTCGACTGATTCGTTCGCCTGTTGCTTCTCCTTCAAGCAGCAGGACAACGTTCTCGTCCTGGTAACCATATTTGTGAATCAGCTTGTCCTTCAATGCCGCCGCATCTCGGCGGGCATTGGCAAGTTTCGGGATTTGCCGTCGCTGAGGATTGCTATACGCATCGCCTTCGGCATAGTCGATGCCGACAATCAACGCCCA
>CAZZDZ010000621.1:0-2717 GCA_964652675.1 uncultured Pirellulaceae bacterium | reverse complement strand
ACACCGAAATCAACCAGCGGAAACGGTCTTCCTCCTGGTCCTGGCATTTCGGCGTGCAAGTCCAAACCTAGGCTCTTGAAAATCGTTGCGATCACTTCGCCTGGCGCGGTGGGTCGGTCGGCAGGTACGGCGCCGATTGGATCACTTGCTCCGATCGCTCGGCCTCCTTGAACGCCACCGCCGGCAAACGTGCATGTAAAACACTGTGGCCAGTGGTCTCGTCCGCCCGCCGGATTGACTTTCGGCGTGCGACCGAACTCCGCCAACCCGCAAACCATGGTGTCGTCCAACATGCCGCGTTCGTGCAAATCACTCAATAGCGCAGCGTACCCTTGGTCGTACATCGGCGCGACAATGTTCTTCATGCCTTCGATCGTGGTGAACGGTTTGCTGCCGTGGATGTCCCAGGTGATTTCGCCAAACACGGTCAAGAATGTATTGATGGTTACGAAACGCACGCCTGATTCGATCAACCGTCTGGCCAACAAGCAACATTGTCCGAATCGGTTCATGCCGTAGTGCTCTCGCACCGACTTGGGTTCCTTGCTCAAGTCGAACGCTTCGCGAGCTTGCTGGCTGTTCATCAAGCGATAGGCGGCATCGAAATTTTTGTCCAACATCTTTGCCGACTCGGTCGCTTCGAGTTCTTTCATTCTGGCTTCGATCGCGCCACGCATCCGTCGTCGTCGATCAATTCGAACATCGCCCAGCGTCGACGGTGGCAAAAGATCCGGCACTTTGAAATTCTCTTTGCTTGGATCCGCCATCAACGCGAACGGATCAAAATTTTTGCCCAAGAAACCACCCGCCTGACCGTTGGGCAAGTTTCCGCCGCCACGTCCCATGGTCTCGGGCAACACAACGTGCGCAGGCAAGTCGCCACGTCGACCACGCATGTATTGCAGTACCGCACCGGCGTGAGGATAATTCACACCGCCATTGAACTGTCGACCAGTTTGCAACATCTGCCAGCCGGCATCGTGAACGGCGGCTGCGTTGTGGTAACAAGAACGAACGATCGAAAATTTGTCGGCAACCTCCGCGTGCTTGGGCAAGAATTCGCAGACTTGAAAATCACCCTTCGTCGAAATCGGCTTGAACGGCCCACGAACTTCCGCCGGGGCGTTGGGTTTCATGTCGAACGTGTCCAATTGGCTCGGAGCGCCCAGGTTAAAGATCATGATGCACGATCGTTTGTCCTTGTCTGGATCGACCGCGCCTTTTTCGGCGGCAGCCAAATACTGGGGCAGCCCCAACATGGCGCCGAGTGTCCCGATTTGCAGAAAATCGCGCCGCGTTGTGCCGTCACAAGTGTGCGACTGGCCGCGTGAAGTCAAGTTCAGCATGGCGATCTTGATCTATTGAAGGAGGGAGGTGGGGATCAAGCGCGAGACATCAACTTTTTGCTTGACCAGTCAATAATACTTGATTGACCATCAGACCGATTGCAAAGATCACGCATTTTCTTGTACAAATCGCGCATGAGCAAATCAACCCAAGCGATCCGCGAAAGTTTCTTTGAGTCTATCGACGACGCGGCTCAACTGTTGCGATTGTTTGACTTTCTGCCAAACACGTACCTTTACGTGAAAGACATCCAAGGGCGTTTCGTCGCCATGAATAACGCGCAAGTGCGGATGCGAGGCGGCAAACACTTGAAAGACCTGTTGGGCAAAACAGACTTGGACCTGCACTCGCAGCATTGGGGGCGTTTGTACCAACAAGAAGATCGTCGTGTGATGGATTCGGGGCGAGAGATCCCTGAACAGATTTGGCTGGTCACCGCGGAAGACGGAAAGCTGGGAACATTCTGCAGTAGCAAAATTCCCGTCCGTGGTCGCGATGGAAAAGTGATTGGCATCGCAGGTGTGATGTATCGAATCGACGAACCGGCGCAGTCGTCTGTCCAGAAAGACCCAGTACGGAGGGCAACCGATATAATGACCAGCCGATTCGCGCAGACAATCGAATTGAAAGACATCGCCGATGAAGTCGGTTTGTCGCCAAGTCAGTTGAACCGGCGTTTTCGAGCGACGTTTCAGATGCCGCCGTCGGAGTACTTGCAACGTGTACGAATCCACGAAGCCAGCCGCATGTTGGTCGACACGGATTGCAGCATCTGTGATGTCGCGATGGACACAGGATTTTACGACCAAGCACATTTGACGCGCACGTTTCGTCGCTGGATGGGATTGACGCCGTCGGAGTTCCGCAAATTGCCGCCAAACGAGTAACGCAGAACGAAACTGAGTAACGCAGGACGAGACAAAGAAAATGGACTTCACCGAATTCAATCGCAAAGCCTGGAACAATATCGCTAAAAGCGGAAAATGGTTTGGTCCAGTCGACGCCGATACCATCAACGCGGCGCGAGAAGGGAATTGGTCGATCCGTTTGACAGGAACAAAAAACATTCCTGTAGATTGGTTGCAGGACATCGCCAACAAAGACATTTTGTGCTTGGCTGGCGGCGGCGGACACCAAGGCCCGATTCTGGCGGCGGCCGGAGCAAACGTGACGGTTGCCGATATCAGCGAATCGCAATTACAGATCGACAAACAGGTGGCAAAGGAACACGACTTGTCGATAAGCACGGTTGTGTGTGACATGCGCAACCTGAGCGCACTTGATGATGCATCGTTTGACGTGATCATCAATCCTTGCTCGGTCAACTTTTGTCCCGAAGTCCAACCGGTATGGCGTGAAGCGTTTCGAGT
>CAZZDZ010000620.1:0-2736 GCA_964652675.1 uncultured Pirellulaceae bacterium | reverse complement strand
GCGTACGCTGGTTTATCCCAATCAAGCGAGTCGTAGAGTGACTGCTGTTCCAAATACGGCAAGAGCGGCGCGGGCCAGCCAAAGTGCCCAAACGGAACATCCCATCCTCGTGGATCACGGAACTCTGGACGCTCTCTCCAATCAGGGCCAAAACTTCCTGGCGGAAGAACTTTGAACGCACTGTGGTAATTGTGGGCAGCCAGCGCAATCTGTTTCATGTTATTGGAACACTGCATCCGCCGTGCTGCTTCGCGAGCATTTTGGACAGCGGGCAGTAATAACCCCACCAAAATTCCAATGATCGCGATCACGACCAGTAGCTCAATTAGAGTGAAACCGCTGCGAGAAATCGAAGTCCTCATCTTGAACCACCCAGTATTTCGTAAGAAATCTACCGTAAGAGCCAGCGAGACTGTGCCCAATAAGCACGACAGCCCAAACCAACATACCAGGTCCGTCCAATCGGCCCATCATTCTAAGGCGTAAATTGATTCTCTACTCCGCATTGGTTTTTGAAAACTTTTCCAGGTTGTTTAGGTAGCGGGAAGTCGTTGGTGACTTTCAATATTGGTAGATCCTCAGCCTTGCAGGATCAACTGGCGTTGCAGGGCGATTCGATCAGGCTGGCGACATGTTCGCCGCTAATCACGAACGGACAGATTACTTCGTTTGCCCCGACTTTCATCATGCGGCTGGCAAGTTCCATTGATTGGGCACAGCTGATGACTTCGAGGTCCGTTCCAATGCTCTTGCCTGTGATCGTAATGAGCAAGTTGTCATAGTCACAGTCAACAGCGGCGATCAGGTACTTGGCATTCATTATGTTTGCGTCTGCCATCGCCATTTCTGATTTTGGATCGTCGCAGATGACGGGGACGTTGGGGGCATAGTTCTTCAACGCTTCAATTTCAGCTGCGTCCTGGACAATCATGACGACTTGCTGGTTCTGGGCGTGCAATCGACGGACAATCGTCATTGCAGTCACGCCGCCGCCGCACACGACAACGTGTTCACTCATCTCGTTTATCATCTTCAATACTCTTTGTTTGTAGAACCGGCCAGTGAGTTCTCCACTAACCAACATGCTGGTAATTCCTGCAGTCCAACAGGCCATCGAAATCAAGGAAACGGTGACCAGCACGGATGTGAACATTCGGCCTTTCGGAGTCAGCTCTTGGATTTCGCCATATCCGACGGTCGAAAGTGTGATCAGCGTCATGTACGCCGCATCCAGAAAGGACCAGCCTTCGATGATCACAAAACCACAGGCACCGAAAACGAAAAGGCCCGCTACAAATATCGATAACCTGCGCTGAATGCTTCCAGATCTCATAACACACTCACGAAAGACAAGTGTCACGGATGGCAGCAAATTGTTCCTCGCAGACAGCTTTGGTTTCGCTGTCCAATCGCTCATCAATGTCAATCGCATCGACATCGTCGCTCGATTCAAATCCCAGTTGCCATCGACGGGCCAGCTCGTTTGCTTCGATGATAACTTGCGAAAGAGGATCATCGACGCTATCGAGTGGTTGATGATGATTCTGGATCGCTTCGTTGATCGAATGCGGCAGCCCCCAACTCTTTGCGCAACAGTTTCCCAAATCCGGGTGCGTCGCCCCAAACGCCTGTTGTTCGGCAAGCGGGGTCTTCGACGCAGACGTTTTCTTCAATAGATCAACGTACGCGTCACCTGCTTTGTCCAGCAGAACCAGTTTGCCAACGTCGTGGGCCACGCCGCACAGAAAAGCTTCATCTGGGTTGACCTTGCGAGTTTGGCGTGCGATCACGCGGGCGACGGTCGCAATCGCTAACGACTGGCTGTATGTTTCGATTCGCAAATCCCGAGTGGGGCCATCGTCCTCGAAAATCGCGCCGGTAGCGACCGCGAGTGCAAGTTGCGACACGGCGTTAAGTCCAAGTAAGACAACAGCATGTCCGACAGTGGTAATCACGCGAGAAGTCGCATACATCGGGCTGTTGGCTAGATTCAATACTTTGGAAAAGACTGTTGGCTCGCATTCGATCAACTCAATGATTGACCGCGTATCTGGGTCCTGTTCAGTTAGCTTTACAACCAACTTGGACGCCACCGACGGAAATGGCGGAAGCTGAAAGTTCAGTTCACTCAACGCAACGGCTGCGTAGGCCGATTTCGGCTGGATCGCCTGACTTAATTCTGTAGTCATTTTTTGTCCTGCTAATTGCCAGCGGCAGCGGCGACGGTTTCCGCGCTCGGCTTGTCCAGATGTGAGACAACCACCGAAAGGATGGGACGTTTCGCGTCGGCAAACAACCACGGCTTTACCCGAAACCGAATGCGTCTAAGGTCTTCCTGTTTGATCCAAAAACGTTTCATCACTTCGTCGCGAACGATGTTGGATTTTTCTAACTTGAGTTCCAAGTTTGCCTTGCTGGGCATGGTTGCCCATACGATGACTTCCAGATTCACATCGTCGTCACGTAGTTTTGCGATCGCCTCGGTCAGGATCTTGATGGCGTGGCGACTTAGGCCGCCCGATTCGCGATTAAACCGTTCAAAGGAATCGAAGACTGATTGATCGGTAACCTGATCGTGCTTTTCCAGGCCAAAGTTTTCTTCGATGTTTGTTAAAAACTTTTGAAATTGCTCGGTGTCACGATCGGCGACATTTTCTTTTTTTGTCGTGTCATCTGGACCGACCGTTCCTTTGTTCTTGTCCAGGTTGTCCGCCAATGCGTAGATTGGCATTGGCG
>CAZZDZ010000619.1:0-2739 GCA_964652675.1 uncultured Pirellulaceae bacterium | reverse complement strand
GACCTACCCTAGTTTCCGGCAGTAAACTCACATCTGTTTGTAGACGCTGCTCTAATAAACCAGCGAAAATCGCGTCGAAAACTCGCGAGACTTTGACGCTCGATAAACATGATCGCCTCGCTAGTAGGGCATAGCGATTCGTGTTAACCGAGATGTACCATCTTCATTTTGGGGAGACTTTCACATGGCAGATTCAGCAACCGCCGCGAGCTGGACCATTCTTGCTCCGCCAAAAGAGCGTCAATCGCTGGACTACGCCCAGGGTTTCGATGCCCCAGAAACAAAGTTGCTACGGCGAGGGTTTGTGCCGTCGGAGATGGGGGACCGATGGTTCGCGTACTTCCAAGACGGATGGCTGTATTTCCATCGCAGTTGGACAGGCGCTTTGATCTATTGGCTGAAACTCGAGCAAGGAATTTCAGGGACACAGGTCGCTGAATCGTGGGTGAATCGGGATACGAGCCAATACAATGAATCCGATCTCGCTTTCGACCGCAAGCTATTGGATTACTTGGTTCGTTCGCTGCTGCTCGACCAAGATATCGCTTATCCAGACAGAGTGAACCAAATGCTCCTCGGTGAATTAATTTCGTTGGTGCCTGATGAACTGATGTTGCAATCAGGAGCGGTTGCATACACCGGAGTAGAGGCTTGGAGCAGTGACGCTGAATTGTATTTACTTGGGCTCAATCCGGGAGGGGATCCCATCGAGATGTCCTCTAACACCATATCCGGCCACACAAAAGAAATCCTCGCGAAGGAAAACGCCTGGTCCGAGTATGCAGATTCTCGTTGGGGTGGAACTTCATCCTCAAACGGTCGTGACGCCGGTTCATATGGGATGCAACCGCGTGTTTTACATTTGCTACGACGCATTGGCTGTGATCCACGAAGCACGCCAGCAAGCAATCTAATATTCGTCAGGACAGCGCGTGAGTCAGACCTCGACGCGAAACAGGATTTAATAGACCTTTGTTGGCCTTTTCACCAGAATGTAATCTCGCGTCTGGGTATCAAAGTTGTCGTTTGCTTTGGACGAACGGTAGGGGCGATAGCTCGTGAACGCCTCGGAGCCACCCAGCAAATCGCAGAATTCAAGGAGGAGAACAATCGCGGCTGGAAAAGTACGCTACACGTCAATCCTGAAGGATTGTTTGTGGCAGATCTTACTCATCCAAGTATCGCCGACTGGAGCAAAGCTGAAACCGACCCATCTGCTCTCGTTGAACGAGCGCTCAGCGCCTCACCCGAATAAGTGAAACAAGGGTGACGGCGTAAGATACTATGCACCAGGAGTGTCCAATTTATTCCCCATTGGAACGTGGTTTTGATCGCTTCTTCAACCCGCGTCTTCGCCACCCAAGAAGTACCCGTTCAAGAACTCTTTGCGGTCACCGGTTTCGGCCGCCAATTGAACCATTGCGTAAAGCCGTTGCTGGTCGCGTCGTTTCTTGTCGTCCAAACCGTCTGCATCTTGAAAGTAATCTGGCAGCGGTGCGATGATCTCGAAACACTCCTGCGGTCTTGGGCCAGCCACCACCCCATAACGATCTAGCATCGCGATCGCGGTCGCCAGACGATGATCATGCTTGGAGCGTTTTTGCAGTCGGCCGTTTAGCCAATCCAGCCCGAATGCTTCGCATTGATCGCGATGTTCGCGAATCGTTTCGTAGACGCGAGTGTAGAAATCGGCATCGGGATTGGACCATTCGATGAACTGCATTTGTGTCATCAAGTCGGCTTGGTCGTATAGCCACAAACACAAACTGGGTTTGTCGTCGCGTCCCGCTCGCCCAATTTCTTGATAGTACGATTCGATCGATCCTGGTGTCTCGGCATGAATAACAACCCGGATGTCTTCCTTGTCGACGCCCATCCCGAATGCCGGTGTGGCCAAAACCAGATCGGCACCTCCATCCATGAATTCGTTTTGAACGCGACGACGAACGTTTCGTGGCAGATCACCGTGATAACAGACATGGTCGACTTGGTCAGATAACAAGCGATCGCTGAATCGCTGCAATGTCTTGATCAATGAGAAATAAACGATCACGCTGCCACCGACATACTGTTCGTGTTGAATCGCTTTGCGTATCGCGTCAACCTTCATGTCATCATCGATTACCGGTTCGACTTCCAACGTCAAATTCGGCCGATCGATGCCTTCGTGGAACAAACGAATTTGGTCTGGGGCGATGCCAAGTTGTTGGTAAATGTCACTACGGCATTCGGACGTGGCGGTCGCGGTGAGCGCAATCGTTGTTGGGTTGCCAATCGTTTTGCGAATATCGGTTAGTCGCGAATAGTCGGGACGAAAGTCGTGCCCCCATTGACTGACACAGTGAGCTTCGTCAACGGCAAGCAACTTGATTTTGCGATTCGCCATTGCAGAGAGAAACTCTGGTTTGCGAAACCGCTCTGGGGTCACGTACAGAATCCGATAGCGACCTTGGCCGACATCTTGATATCGTTTTTCGCGTGTCTCGCGATCCAAGGACGAATTGATAAACGTCGCGTCGATCCCGCGCCGCGTCAGCGAGTCGACTTGGTCCTGCATCAACGCGATCAACGGGGAAAGAACGAGCACCAGTTCATCACTTCCATCGGGGATCGTCAGCGCGGGAATCTGGTAACAAAGCGATTTTCCCATCCCGGTGGGCATCACCACCATCGCATGCTGATCCGACAACACGTGATCGATGATCGCAGCTTGACTGTAGCGAAAGCTGTCGTAGCCAA
>CAZZDZ010000618.1:0-2748 GCA_964652675.1 uncultured Pirellulaceae bacterium | reverse complement strand
TTTTCAAGCCGATGATAGTGCACACCAGCGTGAAAGTAGGTATTGCCAGATTTTTAAAACCCCTTTGTTGTTTCGACAACAAAGGGGTTTTTTCGTGCGCGTATTTGAGTCGCGTAGCGACGGCAGCAGATAGCTGCGGGCATCAGCCCGCAGATTAAGCCGCCCTACCGAATGGAGCCGCGAAGCGGCGGCAGCAACTAAAAGCACACAAGCTTGCTGCCGCTTCGCGGCTTACGGCAAGTCACTTAGTTCCAAACTCCTGCTTGCGCATGAGACTATATGCTGCCGCAGCTTCGCTGCAAAAAAGCACCAACATCAGCGAAATATCATCCACACATCACAGTTTGGGTTCGCTTGTTCAAAACGCCTGACGTCATCTTTGGTCACATAGTCGCCGACAGACACGGTCAGCTTGTTGATCGGCAACGAATACAGTGGCGTCAGATCGGTTACCTTCGTGTTGGCGATATCCAATTCTTTAAGCCGCGTGAGCGTTCGCAGTGGCGCTAGATCGACAATCGTTGATTCGCTCAAATCAAGCCTGGTGAGCTTTGGAAGACGACCCAGCAGGCCCTTGCTGGGCAACGATGAACCGGAGACATCAAGCTCTGGCAAAGTCGGATGACTCAGCGCCGCCATGTTGGCCAATGTCGAATCCATCAAGGCAACGCGCGCCAAGGGGCACTGCTGGTTCAGGTCCAGTGAATCGATCTCCATGTCTCTTACATCCAGACTCTGCAGATTCTTCATCGTCCCAACCACAGACAAATTGGTCACTTCAAGATCCTGAAGAGCCAAGTGCCCGTACGGGCAATCGGCCAGCATATCCAGATCGGACACCGGCACGTTGCGAAGCGAAAGCTCGCTAAGCGTGGTCACTTGTCCAAGTACAGCAAAGCCGTCTTCTGTGCCAGTCTTTTTGGCACTCGCATCCGCTATGCTCAGCTCCAGCAAGTTCGGGAGCGAACGCAAGAAGCTAAAACTCTCGTATCGTTGCCCGCCGATGCTGAGAATCTGGAGTTTTTTCGCTTTCGCCAGAGGAGCGATGTCTGTCACCGCAGAGCCTTTCAGGTACAAGAACATCAGCGAATCCAAGTCGGCAATGGGCGCGATGTCTTTCACAGCCGTGTTGCGCAGGTTCAAGTATTGCAGTTTGTGCATGTTGGCTAGTGTGCGCACATCGTCGACCAATGTGTTTCCAAGTTGTAGCGTGTGCATACTGGAACAGCCTTGAATCGCAGTCAGATCTTCGACCCGCGTGTTGCTCAGGCCTAAAATTTCGATCTTCGTTAAATCTGCCAAGGCACTAATGTCGTTGATCGCGGTGCCGCCTGCGCCGATTGTTTTCAAAGCGTTCAGCTTTGATAACGCACGCAAGTCACTGATCTGTGTCTCATTCGCGTACAACTCTTCAAGTTCCTGACAACGCGCAATCGGCGACAAGTCGGAGACTCTGGTATCCGAAATGTTTAACTGCTTCAAGGATTGCATTCCCCTGACCGCTTCAATGTCACGCACGTTTGTCATACCGAGGTAAAGCACCTCCATGCCACTTGATTGGCTCAGCGGATCAATCGACGTTATGCCGGAGCATGTCGCATTGACTTCCGTCAGATGTTTGAAACCAGACACGGCTGACAAATCACCCGTTACATGATCGATCATCCACACATCTCTGATTTTCGGGAAGCATCCCAGCGGTGATAGGTCTTGATTTTCATCGTAGACATGAACAGAAACGACGTTGGCCACTGCGTCGGTACCCACTAGCCCAACAAGCGATTGGAATACCCGGGATTTACCGTAATCGTCGTATTCAAAATCGTAAGAGCAAGCTCCATTGCCCATTTGCTTCACGGCGTTCTTCTGATCCATCGCCGACTTGATCCACCACCCTATCCAAACACACGTGATGGTCACGAAGATCATTAAGTTACGGAGGCTGATTCGCAGAAAGCGTGGGCGTTTCATGGACGAAGATCACTCCGGTAAGTCTGGCAGCTTGAACTCTCGCTTCCCTTTGTTCTTTTCGTGATCGAAATGTTCCCGCCCGCGGCATTCACCATCATTTTTCGTCAGTGGTAAGTCGATATTTCGTCAAGAGTTTTCTTCGTTATCACAGGAACACGTACGTCACTGCTGGGATAACCGACTACCAACACTAAAAACGGACGCTCGTTGGATGGGCGATCGAGAATCGGATTGAGAAACTTCATTGGACTTGGTGTGTGCGTCAAGGTTGCCAGTCCGGCATGATGCAGCGCCGCAATCAGAAACCCAGTAGCGATGCCGACCGATTCGTTGACGTAGTAGTTCTTTGTCATCGAACCATCGTAAAGGACATTGTGTGATCGTGCAAAGATAACGATCAGATACGGTGCCGTTTCCAAAAACGGTTTACTCGCATCAGTTCCCAGCGGTTCCAAAGCATTCAGCCATTCTTGCGGCGCTTTGCGGCTATAAAACTCGTGTTCTTCTTTTTCTGCAGCGACACGAATTTTTGACTTCGTTTCCGAACTACGTACCACCGCAAAGTGCCACGGTTGCATGTTCGCCCCATTGGGAGCCGTGCCAGCAGCCAGCAAACAGGCCTGAATGACTTCCAATGGCACATCGCGATCCGAAAAATCTCTGACACTCCGGCGACGTTTTATCTCTTCGTAAAACGTTTCCGCACGTTCAATCATTTCTGGCGCAGGGTACTTGCGAAAACCAGTAAGCGGAACGAACGGCTGCTCAGGCATGAAT
>CAZZDZ010000617.1:0-2752 GCA_964652675.1 uncultured Pirellulaceae bacterium | reverse complement strand
GTACGAGTACGAGTACGAGTACGAGTACGAGTACGAGTACGAGTACGAGTACGAGAGCCGTGAAACTTGGTTTCCACGGAACAACTACGCCGAGCAACCACGCTGAGGTGATGATTAAACACTGGCACGTCCAGTGGTGACGGGTTACCCTTACGGCAAAATCTAATTCGATTGATGGCAACAAGTACATGTCCGGCCAAAATCCTTACAAACCAGAAACGCCCACACAAACTGGCGCCGAAAGTCCAGCGGTTCCAGAAGGTGCAGCGATTACTGATCCCTACGTTTTGCATGTGGATCATGTCAAAGAGCCGCCCACGACGTTCCGCGGATCAATTCCCTACATCGGTCCCGGTTTTATCTTGTCGGCGTCGATTGTCGGAAGCGGCGAATTGATAGCGACCACGATCGTTGGCGCCAAAGCAGGGTTTGTGTTGATGTGGTTCATTATCTTCAGCTGCCTGGTGAAAGTTGCCGTGCAGTTGGAGTTTGGAAAGCACGCGATCAGCGCTGGCGAATCGACGATGGCGGCCATGAACACTTTGCCGGGACCAAATATGGGCAAAGCGAATTGGTCGATCTGGGCGTGGTTGCTGTTGATGGTGTTCAAGATGCTGCAAGTCGGCGGAATTGTTGGCGGTGTCGTGCTGGCGTTGCAAGAATTTTTTCCAAGTATCGCTCAGATGCCCACCAGAGCCATCGTGACTTATGGCGTTGCGGTCAGCGTTTCGCTGCTAGTTTTTCGAGGCTATTACTTGCTGATCGAAAAAGCGTCCTTGATCATGATCGGTGTCTTTACGCTGTTTACGTTTGCATCATTGGTAGCCCTGCAAGGAACTGATTTTGCGATTGGGATGCAAGACGTCGTTAGCGGTTTAGTTCCATCAATTCCCCAATCAAGTGCGATCATGTTCGTGGCAGTAGGTGCGTTTGGGATCACCGGAGTCGGCGGCGACGAAATC
Organism: uncultured Pirellulaceae bacterium; assembly: GCA_964652675.1. GTDB lineage: Bacteria > Planctomycetota > Planctomycetia > Pirellulales > Pirellulaceae > K23-9. The sequence goes on along the minus strand of CAZZDZ010000617.1, from coordinate 1,790 downwards.
ATGGCTTACAACTATTGGCTGATCGAAAAAGGTTACGCGTCGTACACCGGACCGAAAGACGATTCGCCTGAATGGGAGAGGCGTGCAAAGGGCTGGATCAAAGTAATGCATTGGGACGCATTGCTGGCCATGGTTGCTTACACAGCGATGACCGTGATGTTTTATCTACTGGGCGCGGCAGTGTTAAATAGGATGGGGTTGGTGCCAGAAGCGGGAGGATTGATCAATACGTTAGGCACGATGTACACACAATCGCTGGGACCGTGGGCTAGGTCGGTGTTCATTGTGGGCGCGATCGTGGTTTTGTATTCCACTCTCTTTGCCGCATTAGCTGCTTGGACGCGGATGTACGCCGACGCGTTTGGACGCATTGGTCTGTACCAATTCGAGAATGCGAAATCACGTAGACTGGCTATTGGTGTTCTGGCTTGGGCGATACCTGCCATTTGGGGTACCTTGTTTTTGTTCATGGGCAAGCCGGCGTTGATGGTGATCTTGGGTGGGCTGTCGACGGTATTCATTTTGTTGATCGTCGTTTTTGCAACACTGTTTTTTCGCTATCGACGGTTGGACGGCAGGCTTTTGCCGTCCAAAGCGTACGATGCATGGCTAATCCTTAGCGCGACGGCAATCGTGTTTGCCGCAGGCATCGGTGCAAAAGGGGCTTACCAGAAAATCGTGGAGTTGATTACCGGCGCCTAAGAGTTTGTCGATGAACCGGCGGGTTGGGTACCAGAAAAGAGGCCGTTGTGCACTGATTGAACTGCTGGCCGAATCGAATCACGTGGAATTGAGCTCACTAAGGACTCAAAATGACGTGGGACCGTTGCAATTTGGTCGCTGTGGCGTTGATAATAGGAGTTCACCGTTCAGTTAGACTTCGATGTTTTTACTGGCTGTCGATTGGCGACGCTGGAATAGACCGAAGAGACTCAAACGCGTGAGAATTTCATTGTCGCGCTGTGGCTTCTGATGTAGGGCAAAATTTCGCGGCGGGCACGATGGCGAAGATTAACACGACAATATTGCATGGTTGCAGAAAACCCGCTTGATACCACGATTGCGGTCGTTACCCCCGAGAACATTGCCTTTGATTATCAATTGGCGGGGCCGTGTCGTCGTTTTCCCGCGTACGTCGTCGATGTCTTTGCACGATGGATTCTTATCATTGCAGTCTTCATCGCGCTTAGTTTGGCGGGATTAGGTTTTGGCTTTTCCGGCATGTCGTACGTAGGCATGGCAATGATCACCATTTTGTTGTTCGTGACAAATTGGTTCTACGGCACTTTCTTTGAAGCCTATTTTAATGGCCGAACCATAGGCAAATGGGCATGCGGTATTCGCGTGATTGATGTCGACGGACGGCCCGTAACAGGTCGCAGCGCGCTGCTGCGGAATTTACTACGAGTCGCTGACATGGCGCCTGTTCTGGTGATGAACGATCAATTGGAATCGGTTGGCAACGAACTGTTTTTCTTTTTTATCGTTCCAGCAAGCACATTCGGTATTCTTTCGATGTTACTGACCCGCCGAATGCAACGCCTTGGAGACTTGGCGGCGGGAACGATGGTAGTGGTGGACGAACGATCGTGGCGTTTGCCGGTCGCAAAAGTAGATGACCCTCGTGTTCCCGCGTTATCGTCTTATGTGCCCGCTGACTACCGCGTGACGCGAACGATGGCGCGGACTTTGGGAATCTATGTCGAACGGCGGCACTATTTGACACCGGCGCGACGAAACGAAATCGCGAAACATCTAACCGACTCCTTGGTGGAGCGATTCGAGTTTCG
>CAZZDZ010000616.1:0-2761 GCA_964652675.1 uncultured Pirellulaceae bacterium | reverse complement strand
GCCCAGGCAACCTGAACGGTCAGGGCAGCTTGAACGGTCAGCAGCAACCCAAACGCGGCCAAAAAAGACGGAGATCGATCGCAGCATGGGCCCAGTCGTCTGGCAACTTCAAGCACGGCTACTCTCCCTCTGGTTTCTGGATCTTTGCACAGGTTGCCATTGTAAGCACGTCTAGATTCACATTGGCCAAGCAATTAAAAAGCAAATTGCCGTCTTCAAACTCGGCAAATGTTGCTCAATGACGGTTCCCAAAAACGAACAATTGCATCATCATATTGGGTCCACCCACCACTTATCTTACAAGTAACGCATGTCCCTTGATCCCGATTTCGTCGCTGCCCTTGCGGCTCACTCCATGGAGATTGACGAAGAAATAGCGCTTCGGCTTCAACATTACGCTCAGACTTTGTGGAGCTTCAATGAGACGATCAATCTGACTCGGCACACAACGTGGGATTTGTTCGTCGGGCGAGATTTACGTGACTGTTTGCAGTTGGCACCGTTGATCGCTCCTGGCGAAGAAGTCTTGGATTTGGGAAGTGGCAATGGCGTTCCAGGAATCCCGCTTTCGATTTTGCGCTCCGATATCGAAGTATCCTTGGCCGAATCGGTCACCAAGCGGGCGAAAGTTCTGGGCGATATCGCCACCGAACTTGATCTGCCCGTGGCAATCTACGCGGCCCGGGGCGAAGATTTGTTGGACGACTTTCGATTTTCCAGCATCGTCAGCCGTGCCGTTGGCAGCATCAAGAAATTCTGTGGCTGGATCGAACCACATTGGACCAACGTGGACCGACTCCTTTTGATAAAGGGTCCAAAATGGGTGGAAGAACGCGGGGAAGCTCGGCATGTGGGCGCCTTGGCGAATTTGCAAGTCAGGCGAGTTGCCGAATATCCGCTTGGCGACGATGCGGAAAGTATTGGCGTGATCTTGCAAATCTGGCCTAAAGGTCGCCCAGAACCCCATTCGACCAGCCCTGCGGTAGGCGAATCCTGATTCATCTAGGCATATTCTGCCAGCACTCTATACTTCGGGGCTTAACTCACACTGCGATTTTGCGTCCAACCCAGGTCGTGATCGCAGCGATCATGCACTTCATTGACCCCAGACTGTTGGCGGATGTCGGACTACAACCTAACCCACCTCAAACAGCTCGAAGCTGAGAGCATCCATATTTTTCGCGAAGTCATCGCGGAATTTCAAAAACCCGTCATGCTCTACAGCGTCGGCAAAGACTCGGCTGTGCTGCTTCACTTGGCGATGAAAGCGTTCGCGCCCGCCAAACCGCCGTTCCCACTGTTGCACGTGGATACGACTTGGAAGTTCAAGGAGATGTACGAGTTCCGCGACAACTATGTGGCCAAAGAACTCGGCTTGGACCTGTTGGTTCACATCAACGAAGACGGCTTGAAGCACGATATCAAACCGTGGGAAGACAGCGAGCGGCACACAGAATTGATGAAGACCGACGCGCTCAAAGCCGCCTTGGACAAATACCAGTTCGACGCAGCATTCGGCGGTGCTCGTCGCGACGAAGAAAAGAGTCGCGCAAAAGAACGCGTGTTCAGCTTTCGTGACAAGTCGCACCGCTGGGACCCAAAGAATCAACGCCCCGAACTTTGGAACCAGTACAACGGTCGAGTCAATAAAGGCGAATCGATTCGTGTCTTTCCCATGAGCAACTGGACCGAGTTGGACGTGTGGCAGTACATCCACATGGAAAACATTCCAATCGTTCCGCTGTACCTGTCCGCACCGCGTGAAGTGGTCGAACGCGATGGAATTTTGTTCATGATGAACGACGATCGCATGCCGCTTTTGGAAGGCGAAAAGAAGGAAACAAAAATGGTTCGCTTCCGCACACTCGGTTGCTATCCGTTGTCCGGTGCGGTCGAAAGCGAAGCCACCACGTTGACCGATGTCATCCAAGAAATGTTGCTTGCCACCACCAGCGAACGCGGTGGCCGAGTGATCGACCAAGACGAAGGCGGTGCAGGAATGGAAGAGAAAAAACGCCGAGGATATTTTTAAAAGCAGGAGTGTTGCAACGCTCCAGCCCAACACTTTCGCTCCAAGCTCCTTTTTACTCCACGCTCCAAGCTCCACACGCCTTATTCCCCATGTCACATAAATCTGACTTAATCGCGTCCGACATCGATGCCTACCTGAAACAGCATGAGCAAAAACAGCTTTTACGTTTCATTACTTGCGGCAGCGTCGACGATGGCAAGAGTACTTTGATTGGTCGCTTGCTGTACGACAGCAAGATGATTTACGAAGACGACATGGCCAAACTGGAAGCGGATTCCAAAGTCGTCGGCACGACCGGAGGAAGCTTTGACCCCGCGTTGTTGACTGACGGCTTGAAAGCCGAACGAGAGCAGGGCATCACGATCGACGTCGCCTACCGTTATTTCAGCACGGCCAAGCGAAAATTCATCATCGCCGACACGCCAGGTCACGAGCAGTACACTCGGAACATGGCCACCGGTGGCAGCACCGCAGACTTGGCGATCATTTTGGTCGACGCCCGCCATGGTGTGATGACACAGACCAAACGTCACAGTTTTATCGTTTCCCTTTTGGGAATTCGTCACGTTTTGGTCGCCGTCAACAAGATGGACCTGATTGATTTTGACGAATCCAAATACAACGACATTTGCAACGACTACAGATCGTTTGCCACGCGTCTAGATCTGCCCGATTTGCACTTCATGCCCATCAGCGCTCTCAATGGCGACAATGTTGTTGACCGCAGCG
>CAZZDZ010000615.1:0-2772 GCA_964652675.1 uncultured Pirellulaceae bacterium | reverse complement strand
CGATCAGCTACTTAATCCGTTTTGCTTTTTGCTTGAGGCCGTTTTGAACCAGCACCAGCGAATTGCACTTGCCGTCTTTGTCGACATTGAACTTCAGCGACGCTTTCACCGATTTGTAGTACCACTCAGTTTCGCTCTTGGGGTATACACGTTGGGTGGGTTGGTTGGTGATACCGACCATCATTTTTCCATCAACGACTTGGACGTCAAAGATAAACGATGGTATCAGTTGATAACGCCCGACCAGCCGCTGCATTTTTTCGGCGTCAACTTTCATGTCTTTTGCCATCTTTTGTGGCTGTACCTCTACGCCTGCGAGCGTTTGAATCACTTCGCGGGCCAGTCGGTCGACTGTGCCGGTTGACGTATTCGTTAGGACAACCACCGCTGCGTTCAAACCACGATTAACCATCAACATGCTGTGGTATCCACCTGTTTGTCCGTTGTGCCAACGCGTTGAACCGTCGCCAGCGAAGTGCCAGCCGAGTCCCATTTTTGCTTCCCCGCCGCCACCGACGTGATGTTCTTTCCAAGCCATCTCCATCGCCTTGCCGGTAGGATTGTCGGGCGATTTCAGACAAGCTTGCGCAAATTTCAACATGTCCTTTGTCGTGCTGCGAATCCCGCCCGCACCAGGCATGTCCGCGAAATCCCAATTGGCCGATGGTGTATCGCTGTCGCCAAATGGCTTTGCCAACCGTGCCTTCATTTCCGCTGTCAATTTAACTCGCGTATTGGTCATCCCAAGCGGGCCGGTGATTCGCTCGGCCATCAAAGCGTCGAAGTCCTTGCCCGCTTTGCTGCACAACATGTTGCCGAGCAGCGATACCGCAAAATTGGAATATTCTTGTTTGACGCCGGGTTCGCGGCGCAGTTTGTGTCCACTTAAAAATTCGTGGGCGAGCTTGGATGTGTAATCGCTGTAAGGGTTGTCCGTTTGCAAACTTGGCATGTTGTCCGGCAATCGCGGTAGCCCGCTTTGGTGAATCGACATGTCCTTTAGTGTGATCGCACGAGTTTTTCCCGCCGGCATGGTTACTCCTGCTGGCAACAAATCCTGAGCGTCTTGATCAAGCTTTACGTCTCCACGAACCACCGCGTCGCCCAGCAAGATTCCCGTAAAGACTTTGGAAACCGATCCAATTTCGTAGAGCGTGTCGCCGTCTGGTTCATCTGCTTTGCCATCGGTCGAACCCAAATGAACTTCTGTTATTTCCCCGTCTTGGATGACACCGATCGATAGTCCAACGACGGTGTTGGATTGTACGTAAGGAGTTGCCAGGGATTCGATTTTGCTGGATAAGTCTTGCGCCTGACAGGGCAAAAGACAACATGCTGCAAACGACAGCGTCCACATGATTCTTGACATCATTCTTCGGTTCCCTGATCCAGGTTAGGATTGAATTCTAATTGCTCTAAAGTGTTTAAAAGTTCTTCGCGATACGGCATCAGTTGTTTTTTGACGGCTTGTTGGTTTAGCCAGTGCACGAACCATCCGAACAGGACACAACCAGCCAGATAGGCCGCAACAAAACCCGTTGGAGGCGCGATGCCCAGCACAAATACGAAAATCCCCAGCATCAGCGGGCCGGTGTACCACCATGTCACGTTTCGCAGTAGCCAAATTTGGCGATCAACGCGTAACAATTGTTCTTTTGTAAAATCAATGACGCTCAGTTGATGCATCAATGGCTTTCCGCGACGACTCCAGATCAAAGTACACATGATGGCCAATGATCCGACCATGATGATGCCGCATCCGATTTGTGCCATCACAGTTGGCAGTGAAAAGAAGCTGACGCCAAAGAACAACAGCACGAATACTGCCGCTGCATGCTCGCGCAGATCTCGTCGCGCGATTGTGGTCTCGAACCAAGACGAACGTGTGCGCAGACGATCTACTAGTTGGTCGACGTTTTCGCCGGCCAACTTGTCGTTGCGCTCCTTCCACGATCGTTTCAGTTCATCAAAATTCATGAGTCAGTGGCGCTCCAAGATTCCAGTCGCCCTTTAATTCGGTGAATGCGAACGCGCACCGCGCCCTCGCTCAATCCAGTAACCTCTGCAATTTCTTTGCCGCTAAGATCGTCCAAGTACATCAACACCATCGCACGATCGGCGTGTGACAGACTGCTTAAGAATCGCTCCAGCAAAGCGACGCTGTCGTGTCCATCGATCGCCCCAGAAACTTCCGCGATCTTGTCCGAATCTACAGACGATACGGACTTGTTCTTTTCGTTTCGCCGCCAACTGAGCGCCGTATTCAAAGCGACGCGATAGCACCAAGTATCGACGCTGGATCGCTGCTGAAACCCAGGCAAACTGCCCCAGATTTGCATCAAGATTTCCTGCAATAAATCGTCGCTGTCCTCGCCAGCATAGGCGCGTGCAATCCCTACATACCGACCGCGATTACGGGCGACAGCATCGTCAAACAGTGACTTTTGCTTGGATTGCTTCACATAGAGTTAGTAGCAGCGAAGCGGCGGATGTTACATCGGTCTTGGAAATTTATTTCTGGCTTGATTGCTGTGCTTTTTCCAACAAGGGTGATGATTGGTGTTTTGTCGCCGAGAGTAATACGGCCGGTAGGAACCTTGTCTTTACCCACAACTGCTTGGCCCAAAAGCTCGAAAACACAGAATTATCCAACAGCGAAGCTGTTTAACAACACAGCCTGTGGTCGCGCAGCGCACCACAGGTCGTTTGTTGAATCAACCAACCCAAACCCTGAAAGGGTTTCACAACAGCGCAGTTTGTTTTTGGTAACCC
>CAZZDZ010000614.1:0-2782 GCA_964652675.1 uncultured Pirellulaceae bacterium | reverse complement strand
GATTGTCTCTCGCTGACACTTCGGGTTACTCAAAAAGCGCAACACCAAAACGCGTGTTTAGCATCGCGTAAATATTGACACGTTGCGGCACCGAAAATCCAGCCACGCCAGTGGCTGGTTATTCCATCATGTCGCACGATACTTCCATGAGATTCAAACCTGACGGTCCCGGCTCGTTGCGACATACCCAAAACGACCTCGCGAATCCCTCACTTCAACGACTCGATTGAAGAGTGTTGACGTTGTCCGACGTCCGATTCAACGCGACGTTTCGCCCTCGTTTTCTAAGCGCGTTTTGCGTGACCGATGGTGTCAATCCTGCCGCATCTAATACGTAAATGGTGGCCCTCAAAAGGCATCGATTACGTGATTCGTGGCTGTTCGTTTCATGCCTTTTGAACGAATTTTCCACACACGTTTTTGGGCAATATCTGACAGAGGGTCGCCCGGTTCATTTTGCAGTAACCACACCTTGCCTCCGAACTGCCCGATCTTACTCTCCACACCACCAAGCCTTTCCGCACTCATTCACTTGAAATTGAACATGGACATTGCAATCGACGCTTCGCTGAAACGGCAACTTGATCCGCTAACCAAGGCTGAGCTTGAACATCTTCGCGAGAGCCTGTTGAGCGAAGGATGCCGTGAAGCGATTGCTGTTTGGGCTACGAATTTTCAACTTGATTGCTGTGGTTGCTCACAGACTGACGTCAATCGCTTTCGCGTCAATGAACACGATGCCGTTGTTTGCACACGGTGCCAACAACCAGTCACCCGGTATGACGCGGTTTTGATCGACGGACACAATCGCTATGAAATCTGCGACCAACACAACATCCCGTTGAAAATCAAGCCAATGCTATTTGCCTCGCGATCAGAGGTGGAAGACTGGATCGATCGCAACCAAGTTGGCAAACGAAACCTGTCATTGGAAGCGTTTCGAATCGTGACCGGTCGCATCTATTTGCGTCGCAAACGTAAGCATGGAAACGAAGGAGGCGAACAGGATCGCCGGTTAAAACATCAAGTTGAAGTTTTAGCAAACGACGTGACCAAACAGCTTCCCGTTGCGATCGATACCGCAGCCGAAGTGGCGCAAGAATTGGGCGTTTCCAAAGCCACCGTTCAACGCAACGCCCAGAGAGCCGAAGTTCATGACCGGATGATGTTGATCGGTGACACAGCCGCAATGCAGGCGGCCAAGTCGCTTCCCCAAAAAGACATCGCTCGCGCCCGACAAATCGCGAAAGACTCCAATGGTTCACTCGCTGCCAAACTGAAATCACTCAGCCAACAACGTTTTGATCGCTCCGAAGATCGGTCGTCATCGGACCAACATCAAGACCAACGAATCGACACCGACGAATCACGTCGCCCCTTAGCGATGCGAGAAGTCGATCTGTTCCTGACGCGTTTAGATGTCAGCCCAGCAAACGTTCGCAAGAAAGTTATCCGTGGGTTGATGGACAAAACAACCACAACGCGCGATCCCAAGGAAACGAGCCAATCGGTGCTGGCGACTCACCTTTCCACACCGACCACGCCGGACGCTCGCACCGCCAGCTAAACCATCCACTCCCAATCAACCATTTCACCATCATACGGGGTAAAGCCATGAGCACTTTGCACGCAAACACAGACACGACCAAATCGGACTACGACTACCACCAGGACTACAGCCGAGTTTCGGCCACGATGCTCAAAAAATTCCTGGAAGGACGCCGCAAGTACGAAGCCATCTATATCGACCAAACCATTCAACCGGCGCCGCCAACTCGGTTGATGGATCGCGGCGCTGTCATTCATCAGTGTGTCTTGCAGCGGCGCGATGTTGCGGACGTTGTCTGCACTTATCCAGACGAAGTGCTCAATCGCAACGGCGGCCTAGTCCGTGCTCGAGTCGATCGGTTTGAAGAAGAGCATCGTGATGAATTTCAGATCTTTATGAAAGCCAGCGAAGTGCAGCAGTGCGAACGGATCCTGCAAGCAATCCGTCAGCACCATTGCTACGACTACCTAGCGGACGAATCTTGCCAGCAAGACAAACCGATCTTTTGGCAGCACGGACAAACAGGTCTGGCCTGTCGCATGCGCCCTGATTTCTTATTGGAACTGGACGATGTCGTGCTCTACTTTGACTTGAAAGTAACGACGAACTACACGGTCAACGATTTCTCGACTTATCTTTGCGGGAATCGGCGTGGTGGGCAGCGAGGCTGGGTTCAGATCGCACACTACTGCGAAGGAATTCGCGCGGCATACGGAAAACCCGTCGCTCTGCGTTTGATTTGTGTCAATCCTGAAAGCCCCAACGAAATCCGCATTCACCGACTAGCACCGCAATCGCTGGACGAATGCTTGCCGTTGTACACCGACGCCATGTTGGACTTGGCCCGTTGCCGCGCGACCAACGATTTCGCCGACCCACAAGAATCCGACGACAACGTTGTCGTCATGAATCGATGGGAAATCTGCTGACATCAGATTCTTTCACGCCGCAGGTTGTTGTGTCAGCAACAAGCATTTCACCAATCGATTCCACCATTCGTCAAAGGTAACGTTGTGATCATTTCTTCGGGCGCGTTTTGCACCGCGATAGACTACTTGGCCGCTTTTGGATCCGGCACCAACGTGGTTACGTTTTCCCCGCTGGGACGGCTTGTACGCGCGGCCATCCAAACCGACACAGCCTATGGCGAATATTGGTTGAAACCAGTGCGACCACTGCAAGAGAGATTTGCTCTTTCGCTGAAAACACTGATTGATTTTTGCGGCGAACTGG
>CAZZDZ010000613.1:1572-2804 GCA_964652675.1 uncultured Pirellulaceae bacterium | reverse complement strand
ATTTCGCTTTTGTCAAGCTTGCGTATGCGGATGTTCTTGAACTGCGATTTGCACTGAAAGTTTGCTAACCCGAGTGGTAAACACGGATCCATTTCGTAGCGGATGTCAAAGGTATGGTCTTTTCGTAAATGATCGAACATCAGCACATCGTCGATCCAAACTGCGATACGAGAATCCTCGACTCGCACACGCGTTTTGTACCAAACATTGTTTTTGAAGTTACGAAACATGGTGGTTTCGTTGTCGCTAGCATCGCGATCATCAATGCTGCTGATGCCAACGGTGCCGCCGCCCCAGCCGCCCAACACCAAACTCGCACGCTCTTTTTTTCCGATCGGAAAGGTCAAAGCACCGAAGAAATCAAAACCGTCAAGTCGCTGTCCGACGAATTCGATTTCATAATTGTCACGCAATAGGGGGCCGTCCCAACGGATGCCGGTGATCGGATCGCCGTAATCCATCGTGATCAATTTATCTTTGATGGTGACTTCGCCATCGCCACCGAACGAACAGACTTCCCAATCGCCTTTCATTTCAGTGAACTTGGTTGTGTACGGCGACTTTTTGGCATCCGCCTTTTCTTTCGCAACCACCTTGGCTCCATCGGCTGTCTTTGTCGCAGGCGGATCCGCCCAAGTAGACACTTGCTGACAAGCAACGATTGTGACGATGGCGAGCACGCGAAAACACAAATTCATGAACACGATTTTATTACCTTCAATTTCAGTAGAGTTTGCGATTGCCGATTCAGTCATCGTCAAGTGGCCTTCGATAACGGCGGACTACCAGATTAACATGTCCCGGGCAAAACAACATTCGATTTTAGACGACCAAGATGAAGCCAGTAACAAAAATCTCCCTATTCGGACTTCGCTTGGGCTTGATTGCGCTGATTGGCTATTGGTTGGCTCTATTCACCGGCACGCACCTGCCCAAAGTACCCGATGTTCTGCCGATCTTGAATGACAAGAGCAAGCACTTCATTGGCTATTTTGGCCTCACCATTTTGCTTTGCTACGTCGGCACGTCCAGCCAACTTGTTCCCCGGTTCGGACGCGTCGTCGTGATCGCGTTGGCATACGGCATCTTTGACGAATTGACCCAATCATTTGTACCGGGTCGTTTCACGGAGTTTTACGATTTCGTCGCCGATGCCTGCGGCATCGCGTGCGCCATCACCGTGTACGCAACCCTAAGAAAGTTTTTTCGCAAGCAGCAGGCCGAAGCGTAGC
>CAZZDZ010000613.1:0-1472 GCA_964652675.1 uncultured Pirellulaceae bacterium | reverse complement strand
CCGCCACCAATCAGCCCTGTGTCTCCCAGCGGTAATCCACAAACAGCACGAACATGTTGTTCGAACTGGCTGGTGTGAAGCGATTCGATGGTCAAGTGGCCAGAATTGTGTGGTCGAGGAGCGACTTCGTTGATCATGATCGTGCTGGAGTCGACGACAAACATTTCAACACAGATTAACCCGACGACTTCCAGCGCGTTGGCGGCTGAATTGGCAATCTCTTTCGCACGATCTTCTAGGTCATTAGAAATCGATGCAGGAATCGTCGATATGTCCAAGATATGGTTGCGATGTTCGTTCTCGAAAACGGGAAAACAACTACTTTGTCCATCAGCCGTCCTCGCAACGATCACCGACACTTCTCGCTCAAATGAAATGGTTTGCTCTGCCACCCAAGCGTCAAACGAATCCCAAGGAACATTCTCTGCGTCTGCGGCCGATTCGACGCGGTATTGTCCTTTTCCGTCGTAGCCATCGCGAGCCGTTTTGACAATCATTGGCCATCGGAGTGTTTCGCCGGCCTGAATAAGCGAATCGGAATCGCTGACATCCGCAAACGGGGTGACGGGCAAGCCCGCGTCTCGCAACGTTGTCTTTTCGATGGAGCGATCTTGCGAAACCGCAAGAACATGGTGACTTGGATACGTCGGCGCAAGCTCGCTGCATTTTGCGATCGTGTCTGCCGCGATATTCTCGAATTCCAACGTAATCACATCACATTGCTTCGCGAACTCGGCTACTTTGTCAAAATCGTCCAAGTCGCCAACAACGCACCGATTTGCAATTTGTGCGGCGGGTGCTTTCGCGTCGTCGCAGTACACCACCACTTCGTAGCCCATCGAAAGTGCAGCGGTCGCAAACATACGGCCAAGCTGACCGCCGCCGACCATGCCAATTGTCGCGGGAGGAAGAATCATTCTTGTCGCTCTAAAGTTCGGCTGAATCCAATACGTCTTGCGTTTGTTTTTTTACAAACGCGTCCAATCGTTCTGCAAGTTTCGGATCGTTCAGCGCCAGGATTCTGGCAGCCAATATCCCTGCGTTCTTCGCACCTGATTTTCCAATCGACATCGTAGCAACCGGTATTCCGCCCGGCATTTGCGCGATCGACAGCAGCGAATCCAATCCTTGCAACGCGCGACTTTGAACGGGGACACCGATCACGGGCAAGTTTGTTTCGCTTGCGACCATCCCGGGCAAGTGAGCAGCCCCGCCTGCACCAGCGATAATGATTTTTAGTCCTCGATTGGCGGCACTACTTGCGTAGGCGACCATTCGCTGAGGAGTTCGGTGGGCTGACACAACGGTCTTTTCGTGATCGATGCCCAGCGACTGAAGAATCTCACAAGCAGCTTGCATCGTTTCCCAATCACTTCGGCTGCCCATGATGACACCAACAAGGGCGTCGGTCTCGCCAAATTCGTTTGAAGTCATAGCCAATTGAGAAGGGAAAGAGGGCGTCGAGAAACCAA
>CAZZDZ010000612.1:0-2813 GCA_964652675.1 uncultured Pirellulaceae bacterium | reverse complement strand
GCTAGAGAGTTTACTAGCACGCAGCGCAAGCAAGTGAATCTCCTGCAAACGCCAAGGATTCACTTGCTGGCGCTGCGTGCTGGTATTGCGAATACATGCCCAGCTTCAAAAAGTGATTTGCCCTGTCGGGACACCTTGCCTTCTGGCTTTTGCTCGCTACCTTTCTATATAGACGCCGGTTTACGTTCCTTTGTGAGCGATCGGCTAATCAATATCGGGCAATTAATTTCGGACAGGGGCGGTCTGTCTTTTCAACCGTTTCTAATCAAACTTGCTTCATGCCAAAAACACTAGTTGACTGCGGGAACTGCAGTCCCGATTTCAGTTCGATCAGCAACATGGTCATGTCCCATTTCGACGTGGACGTGATTCAAACTCATGGTGCCGAAGACACGCTGAAAGTTTTGCGAGAACAGAACGTCGATTTGGTGACGGTCAATCGAAAGCTGGACCGTGACTACTCCGACGGCATGGAAGTGATCAAGCAGATCAAGGCGGATCCCGAACTAAGTTCCGTGGCGGTGATGTTGGTCACCAATTACGAAGAGCACCAACAATCCGCGATGAAAATTGGATGTGTTCGCGGCTTTGGCAAATTGTCGATCAATGATGCGGCAACAAAAGACATGCTGACCCCATTCTTGGGTGATGCGTAGGGGATTGGCAAAGCAACCAAAAGTGCAATTGATAGAGAAGAAGAGATGAACGGATCGTTCCGTAAAATGTTATCGGCAAAAATCCACCGCGCGACGGTGACTCATGCCAACGTTGACTACGAAGGAAGCGTCACTGTTCCGCCCGAACTGTTGGAAGCAGCCGGGATGGTTCCCTATGAAGCGGTTTGCATTTGGAACGTTACTCGCGGGACCCGCGTGGAGACGTACACGATCACAGGCAAACCAGGATCGTCTGACATCTGTGCCAACGGCGCCGCAGCTCATTTGATCCAACCGGGTGATCGCGTTATTCTGGCCACCTACACATTCGTGCCAGCAGACGATTTGCATAACCATCGACCACGATTGATTTTCGTAGACGCTCAAAATAAGATCAGCCACGTCGGCCCAGAACTACCTGGGCCACAACGTCGCGACGCACCCTCAGGAACTTAAAACTGTGCCATCACCCGGTCTAATCATTGTGGCCGTGGTGGTTGGGCTGGCTGCCGGATGCTTGCTTGGAACACAACCAAGCGTCAACGGATATCTTGGGACGAATGTTTCTCATCCGCTGCAAGCCGCATTGATCTCGTTTGCCAGCGGAACAGCAATTCTATTTTTGTTGTCCATTTGCACGGGCAATTTTCCGCCTCGGTTTGTTTCCCCTCCCAGTTCGTTGCCCTGGTGGGCCTGGTGTGGCGGTGCGATCGGTGTCGTGATGGTCACATCGTCGTTGATCTTTGTTCCTAAAGTTGGGTCGTTAATGTGGTTCGCCGCGATCATGACGGGACAAACCATCATCGCAATCTTTTTGGATCACTATGGTTTGCTTGGGAATCCAAAATCAGCCGCATCCCCGCTGCGTTTGCTGGGCGCCATGTTTATGGTTGCCGGTGTCTTGGTGATTTTTCAAGCAAAACGCCTCGAACAAAAACCGCCGCCAGCGTTCAATACAGATTCGCAGCAAGAGACCACTGAAAGTGATTAGGTAACTCAGAAAGCAGCATGAGATGGCAAAAGAGATCGAACGCAAGTTTTTGACCACCGGCGAACAATGGCGCACAGCGACGCCAATCTACTACTGCCAAGGCTATCTCAATCGCGACAAACAGCGAACCGTTCGCGTTCGAATTGCCGGTGACAAGGCGATGCTGACAGTCAAAGGGTTAACAACGGGCGCATCGCGAGACGAATTCGAGTACGACATTCCCATCGACGACGCCAAATCAATGTTGGCGATGTGCGAACAGCCATTGATTGAAAAGAACCGTCGCATTGTCCACCACGAAGGACTGGATTGGGAGGTCGACGAATTCTTGGGCCTGAACGAAGGTTTGATAGTCGCCGAAGTCGAATTGGAATCCGAAAATCAGGTCTTTCAAACGCCAAAGTGGGTTGGCGATGAAGTGACCAACGATCCGCGCTACTTTAATTCCAGCCTTTCAAGCAAACCATTCACCAAGTGGTAGCCGCGTAGCGGAAGTCGTCAAGACTTTTGGCACCGCTGGCGCTGGAGTGCAGGCTTTAGCCGCCCTTTACTTAAACAAGCGAGTGCTCAAACGGCTAAAGCCTGGACTCCAACAGCACCACAATTATTTGGACTTCAACCGCCATATCCACGGCAAACCGTCTTTGTCTTGTGAATCCAGTTCCGGTGGTTCAACACCGAACGGGGTTTCATCGCCTCCCCACAAAACCGCGTCTCCCTGTGCGGTGATTTGAAATCCAAACGTGGTGCCATCCGCAGCCGTCAGTGATTTCAAACTCGCATCCCAGTCGTAAAGCTCATCTAACGACTTGGGGAATCGATTTTTCAAATGTTGATACTTGCGAACCGACATCGCCAACTTTGCCAATCGATTGTTATTCTCGCTTCGAACAAGCCTCTTGGCGTAGTGATCAACAGCAGGCAGCAGCATATAAGTGACTGCGCGATCCATCCTTGTCAGTAAGCTCTGGTCGCTGGTTTTCTCTTGGAAAGCCGCGCCCGCCTTTTCAACTGCGGTGATAAACGACTGTGGGTCCGCATCCGGAACGTTGATAAACAAATCCATCGTTTCGAGCGCAAAAAGCGTATCGATGTCTCGTGCGCCCGGGCCAGTAACAACAGCCCAAGGCCCACCGAGACTACTCGCCATGATTTTTTTCGTTTTT
>CAZZDZ010000611.1:0-2825 GCA_964652675.1 uncultured Pirellulaceae bacterium | reverse complement strand
AACGAAACAGCAAACGGTTTGATCTTCATCACAAACTCCTGTTTGGGTGATTGGTTTGCACGAAAAAAGGCCGCAAACTTGCGTTCACGGCCGATTGCGATTTTTCGGAGACGAAACGTCTATAGATCGAAGTTGTCAATCGGGACTTCGACGACCATTTCGTTCATTCCTGGCTTGATTTCGATTTCAAGGATGTTCTTTTTCCACTTCTCTTCCTCGCCATCAACAAGAATGTCTTCCTTAAAAGTACCCTTTTCATGCCAAGCTTTGAAAACGATTTCTTTACCCACTGGGACGCCTTTGATTTCTAGAACACCGTCCTCGTTGCTGATGCCGTGAAATGCATGGTCAACCACCAAAACATGAGACACCATCCACGGGTGAATGCTGCAACTGATGGGCATCGGTGCTGGCTCTGTTTCTTTCAGTACATACGGCTTGGACTGTCCGGGGGGAATCTGCATGTTCTCAGATTTATTATTAAAGAACTGTATGTTCGCGTTGTGGCCAACGGGGTCTGAGTTAAAGATTTCGATCGTGTCGCCGACTTGTGTCAGCAAAACATGCGGTTCGAATCGGCACTTGTTGTTGTCCAATTTCAGAGTGCGTTTTGGAACGGGTTGCTCGGGCAATTCGGTCCCTTTGCGATGGTTGTACAAGTAAACCAACACGTTTTTGATTCCCATATTTTCTTTTTTGACAATCAAACGCTCGTTCGGGACGGCCTTCTTGCCGCAGAACGCTTTGTCGGTCGTCGGGTCGATGTCTTTCAGCTTTTCAAAATCGCCTTTCAATTTGAAAGTGATTTTCAGGTCTCCGGTCTTGTCTTGTGCCATGGCGGGAACGCCGCAACACAGAACGAGCATGGAAGCACAAAGGAGGGATCGCAAATTCAAGGTGGGTCTCCAAAAGAGAGATTGCAAGTTTTTTTAAACGTGTCGTTCTTTTGACATTCTAGCTGCCAAGTGAAGTCAGGCGAACTTAAAACACCAAAGAGAAAAGCGACAACCCGTGTTTGCCGTAGAAGCACACCGGTCGTCGCTTTTTTCAATAAGTCGTCATCGAAAACTGTGCCAGTCTCAGGGGGTGGGGCTGAAAAAGAGACAGCAGAAAACAGGTTTCCGGTGGGTCTCGAAAATTTTATTCCCTAGCGGGTTTTTGTCCACCGCTATTTGAGCCTTAGAAACCCAGTTTGCTGCCTAAGCTCATTCTATGCCCCCCATCACGGGAGGGAAGTCGTTTGGGTGGTGTTTTTAATGTCGGGCGATCACACCAAAGCTGCAGGCAGCTTTTGGGCGTCGAATAACCGTCCTACTGGCTGAGAATATCGGAGCAGGCCACTTTATCTGCGCTGATTCGACCAAATCAGCAGCCAGCGACCAAGCCAAGCGAATCAACAGGAAACACCGAACTTCGCCGTTTCGCTCCTGTCTGTGCAGCGTCGAAGTCTTTAAATTTGCGTCCGAACATGCGTCAAATGGCGGATGGTTTTTCGTTGGCTCAGGTCGGTTTCGAAGAGGTTTTGCGATGAAGGTTTTGGTCGTTGGTGGTGGAGGGCGTGAACACGCCTTGGCATGGAAAATTGCTCAAAGCCCGCGAGTCTCGGAGGTGTTCGTTGCACCGGGTAACGCTGGAACCGCAATCGATGCGACCAATGTCGATATCGCGGCGACCGACATCGATGCATTGGTGGCTTTCGCAAAAGAGAAAGAAATTGGGCTGACAGTCGTCGGCCCCGAAATTCCATTGGTCGCCGGATTGGTCGACGCTTTAGAAGCAGAAGGCCTGAAGGCATTCGGCCCATCGAAAGCGGCCGCCGAATTGGAAGGCAGCAAGGTGTTCTGCAAAAACATGTTGCGAAACGCTGATATCCCGACGGCGACGTACCAAACATTCCGCACCGCCGACGAAGCATCGCGGTACATCAAAGATCGCTACAGCGAACCAACCGATGCCGTTCCCGTTGTCGTCAAAGCAGACGGGTTGGCAGCCGGCAAAGGCGTGATCGTATGCAGCACGCGCAGCGAAGCGCTCGATGCGATCGACCGAATCGCCAACCAACGCGAGTTCGGCGAAGCGGGCGCGGAGCTAATCATCGAAGAAAAACTGATCGGCCTAGAAGCCAGCGTGTTGGCGATCACCGACGGCGAAACGATCGTCACGCTTCCAGCCGCACAAGATCACAAACCCGCGCACGACGGCGACACCGGTCCGAACACCGGTGGCATGGGCGCGTATTGCCCAACGCCGATCGTCGACGAAGCGATGATGGAGAAAATCGAAAAGGATGTGTTGGTGCCGATCGTACACGCCATGAAACGCGCCCGTCGTCCTTTCAAAGGAGTCTTGTACGCCGGATTAATGTTGACCGCCGGCGGACCAAAAGTGCTTGAGTTCAACGTACGCTTCGGTGACCCCGAGTGTCAGCCGCTGTTGATGCGATTAAAAACCGATTTGGTCGATGTGCTTGAAGCAACCGCGAATGGAAAGCTTGGCGAGTTGGATGGACTTGAGTGGGACCAGCGCCCAAGTATTTGTGTGGTGATGGCCAGCGAAGGTTACCCGGGCAGCTACGAGAAAGGTCGCGAGATCACGGGGCTAGAATCCGCCGACCAAGTGGAACACGTAAAAGTATTCCACGCCGGCACGGCAACTCAAGACGGCAAGATCGTCAACAACGGAGGCCGTGTGTTGGGTGTAACCGCGATGGGCGACAGCATCCCAGACGCAAAGCTAAACGCCTACAAAGGCGTCAAAGAAATCCGCTGGCCCGGAGCCTGGTGCCGAAAAGACATCAGCGACAAAGCAAGACTAGTCGTCGAAGC
>CAZZDZ010000610.1:0-2826 GCA_964652675.1 uncultured Pirellulaceae bacterium | reverse complement strand
GGGGCTGATTCTATTTTGCACGGATTTACAAAAACGCAGCGCCGATGAATTGATTGCGATTTGCAGATCTTGTTTGGATTGGAACCACGGATGAACACCGATAAACACGGATGTGATACTGGAGTGGTCGCTGATGGATATCGCGTTGATCGCTTGCAGTCTGCTTTCACCTGAGCAAAGGTTTTTCGGTTTTCTTATCCGTGTCTATCCGTGTGCATCCGTGGTTCCTTTAACTTGCCAGTGCCGTTTCCGGCCGCTACCGCGTTCGAACACTATCTTTCAAACTGTTTTTCAAATGCGTCGCTGAATGCTTGCACTTGGTCGCTTGGCAGTTGATTGATCCCTGCTGCTGCTTTGCGACCGCCGCCGGTGGGGAATTGGCGGCACAGATCGTCAGCACCTTCTTTGGTCGCCAACGGGGCGCGGACGCTGACAAGATAATCGCCCGATGGCAAGAGACTTAAAAGCGCATGTGCTCGGCTTTGGTTTTCGCGAGCGAGCTGATTACTGTATACGCCGCTAACTCGACGCGAAAACGAATCTTCTGGAAATAAAAACATCGCACAGTTGCTCGTTTCCAACTTCGGCTCAATCGACTTGGCGCGACTCATGTCTCCCGCGTATCCATCGCTTAACGTTTGAAACGTTTCGTCCGATTTGATGAACTCCAATGGGTCTGCGTAAGGTTTGACTTTCAAATACAGGTCGTCGGGAGCAAAAAAGAGATCGTCCAACGTGCTGCCGTAGCCGTTGTAGTTCAAAAGTGTGCCAAGTGTTTCAAGTTGGCCAAGCTGTTGATCGTTCAACCCAAGGGGCTGGGCCGCTTTTTTGGCCGCATCATGCAGATTGTCACCAAACAACGCGGTGACAGCCCACGGCAAAAACGCATCATTCAAAAAACGATTCACAAGCAAGCCAGTGCAAACGTCACCAGCAGTATCAATGTGTGAAGTGAGATGTGGCGAATCAGGAATGTCACCGGCGAAGTGATGGTCGAAATAATCGACTCGCATTTCGGCATCCAATAATCGCCGCAAGTCGTCGCGGTTTTTGTCCAACGAAATATCCAAGACCGTGGCGCTGTCACCGGATTTGGCTTGAACGCGTTTGACCAAGTTGATGTCACGCTTGACCCCGGTCACCAGAGTGCTTTCACGTGGATCGGCGAGCCGCAGTTGATGCAGTGCGCAGATACCGTCTGCATCACCGTTGAAAATGTCGTAGTGAGTCATTGGCCTTTTCGAGCCTAAAAAAGATTTAAGTGGCAGAGTGCGTCAAGACTTTCTGCAAACCAGATGAAGCCCGTAGCGGAAGTCGTCAAGACTTTCGGCACTTTTTGCAAACCGCATAAAACCGAAAGTCTTGACGACTTTCGCGACGGCATTTGGCGGCTTGCTATGCTGCCTTTTTCTTTTTTGCAGGCTTCTTTTTACGCGGCTTTTTTGGATCAAGGTTGGCGTCCAGTTGCTCCTTGCTGACGGTTGATTCGACTCCGTTCTGGGGAACATCGATTTTTGCGCTCCACAAAATGGCATTCAAGACAACCTTGCGATAGTCATCGTTGCCCCAGTTGTCGTGGTGATGTCCGCCGGTGAATCCGAATCCGCGCCCTCCATCAGGTCGCTCGACCGACCACATCATCGCTTCGGCTCGGCCCTTGGACGCTTGGATGTGTGGATAAGGCCCCTTGGGGTAAACGTACGGACCGTCACGAACTGTGTCCGATGGAGTCGCCAACAAAATCGGTTGGAACTTCATCCCTTCGACTTCCTTCGCTTCTGTGCCATCGATGTCGTGAACGAATCGCATGTTGAAATACCATTCGTCTTTTGCCTTGAACGGTTTGACTCCGCGCGTGATCGGGTGATCCGGCAGAACCGCAAAATGGGGTTCCCACATTGGGTTGCATGAATGCATGTTTTCGTAATGCCCACCAATCCAACGTTTAAACTCTGCACTCGCGTCTTCTTTTAAAATCTCGACTCCATAGTGCATGAACCCCAGGCCAACGCCTTTCTTGGCCCACTCGTCTACCATTTTTAGTCTGCGGCCTTCTTCCTGTACGACTTCGTGGCGTTTGCCACCGTCCATGTAAAAAATAACGGTACTGGCGCCGTCGAAAACAGATTCATCTTTGGGCCAACCATTCAACAGAACTTCGACGTCCACGTCCGGAACACTCGACAGCGACTGAGCCATCAGTTGTACGCCCGCGTTAAATTCATGCATGCGAGGTGGGTGCGATGGTTTGCCAGCGACCAAGACGACTTTCTTGGTTTCCGCGTTGGCAGATAACGTTGTGGTCAAACAGAGGAAAAGGACAACGAATCGGTTCATAGAAATCAAGGGATTGGCAGTTCGCGGTTATAGAGCCCACATTGTAGTACGAACAAAGAACAACGCTAGATTGCAGCAAATTTATTGTTCCTAAATTAGCTTTAAACAATAATTCGCTTTGAACAATTCACTTTGAACGCGCAACGAAAGTCGCGAAGAATTTCGGTTTCGTGCGCAGAGCAAATCGTTGTTTAAAGCAAGAGGGAAACAAGCACGCATAGGTTGAGAATTAATTCGAGACTGCGGATCTTCGGAGTTAGCCCGACGCGTAAGCACGTAAGCGAGAGTACCTCCGTTAGACGCCGGGGATCAGTTTTGCAAAGATCATGGTGAAAACCAAAGCTGCGATTCCCATCGACGTGCTCATCGCGGGCAACGTTCTTAGTCCTTCTGCTTCGGTCATCCCGCTCATTTTCGTGATCACCCAGAACGCACTGTCGGTCATCCAGGACACTGGCTTGCTGCCTGCGCCGATCGCCATGCAAATGT
>CAZZDZ010000609.1:1392-2830 GCA_964652675.1 uncultured Pirellulaceae bacterium | reverse complement strand
ACACGATACGCAAACACGCGTTCGTGCACGATTTCCGAGGTAAAACAAACATCCATTGACGTTTAGCGCAACTTCATAACTTACGCGTCGGGCTACCTCCGAAGATTCACAGTCTCAAATTAATTCACAACCACTACGCGCTTAGGACGGATCACTTTTCCCCCGAAACCGGTGATGTTCCGACTGGGTGAATACGATCAGGGTCGCTTCGCCAGACGCACCACGAATAGACAACAAGCCCAAGACTTGATGCAACGACTGACACCAACCCTATCGGAATTGCCCAGGCTGAATTGACAACAGCAGCAATCAGGATCCCAACCCCAAGCACAACAAAGAGCCAGCCTCCGATGCGATGCGTCTTGGTCCAAGCGAGTTTGCTGGACAAGGTCCAGGGCGTGCGGATGCCAACGAACCAATTCGGGCGAACTTTGCCCAGGCAGTTACCGATCACGATCATCACCAGCCCAAAGGCACAACCGACGATCAAACTCATATCCGGATGATGGCCAATCGCATGAGCCAGTAGCACGCTGTGAATCACAAAAAAGATGACCGTCGGCAAGAGTCGTATCGTGCGAAAGGTGCGTTTGAACTGTTCGTAGTTTGCGGCACCCGGATCGATCGTGGGGAGAAAGCCCAACAAAATGTGCAACCCGATTGCAACAACGGGAAGAAACAGCAGGCTTGGGAGCTTTCCGCCAAACCCATCCACCTCGCCTTGGATATTCCAGTGAATGGGAATCTGCTCTGGCGCTGAACTCCAGCACAACGCCGACCCAACGAGCATGGCTGCCACCAACAGGTAGTGAAACCACTGGGTCAAGTTGCCTTGGTTGATTTTGCCGCTTTTGCTTTTGTCGGTTTCGCCTTTGTTAGTTTCTTTGTGCATGTCTCTTCTCCTTCTGTTTTACTTTCTGTCTTGCCAAAAATTTCCAGGACCGAAGCCAGGACTTCCTCCATCACCGACACATTGAGGCTGTAGACAATGGTTGTTCCATTGCGTTCGGCAACAATAAGCCCCGCCTGTTTGAGCACATTGAAGTGCCCAGACATGGTTGATCGGGCCAGCTCAAAGTGCTCGGCAATCTCACCAGCCGACAGATCGCCCTCCTTCAAGAGCTGCAGAATCTGTCGTCGGGTCGGGTCGGTAAGTGAGTGAAAGACTTCGTTCATGGTTCCTATTTCGTTATTTCGCCAACTAACGAAATATATTGGCAGGGTCCCAGAAAATCAACCAAGAAAATCCGGCGGGCAGCGGCCGAACTACTAAGTGAATCGCGCCACAAAACCGTTTAAGCCGTTGCTTTCACGGCATTCCAGGTCGCTTGGACGGTTTCCCGATGCGGGTTCCAAGCTGGGATGGTATCCTACAGATATCTTGTCAAACCCCCTTATCTGCGGCATTTAGGACAAAAAGATGGCTACTGTCTCGGAA
>CAZZDZ010000609.1:0-1292 GCA_964652675.1 uncultured Pirellulaceae bacterium | reverse complement strand
GTCAAACCCCCTTATCTGCGGCATTTAGGACAAAAAGATGGCTACTGTCTCGGAATTCACCGACCTGCTTCTCAAGCAAGGCGTGATCAGCTTGGATCAGCTGAGCGAAGTAGAGCAGATCTCCAAAGACACCAAAGTTGATGTTGGAGACGTGCTGATCCAGCAGGAGTATGCGACGCCGGAAGAAGTTGCTTTGGCGTTGGCCGAATTCCACAAAATCCCCTTCGTCGACCTCCGCGAAGAAAGAATCGCAGACGAAGTGATCGAATTGGTACCCGAATCGGTCGCTCGCGAGAACATGGTCCTGCCGTTCAGCGACGAAGACGGAGCCCTGCGAATCCTGATCGCGGACCCCTTTGACCTGGAAACCATCGAAAAACTGCGATTTATCCTCAATCGCAAAATCGAGACCGCCCTGGCCCCCAAAGAGGCGATTCTTGGCGCGATTAACCAATATTACGGTCAGGTCGAAGGTGAATCGGCTGACTCGATGCTGCAAGAATTCACTGACACAGCCATCGACTTTACCGAGACCGAGAGCGGCGAATCGGCAGACGAAGAAACCATTGACGACAGCTCCGCCCCCGTTATTCGCTTGGTCAATCTGATGATTGCCGAAGCGGTTCAGTTGCGGGCCAGCGATATTCATGTCGAACCATTCGAGGATCGAGTACGAATCCGCTATCGAATTGATGGCGTCTGCGTTGAACGCGAAAGTGCCCCACGCCGGATGCTTTCGGCGATCATTGCTCGCATCAAAGTCCTGTCCAAAATCGACATCTCCGAAAAACGGCGACCCACCGACGGACGAATCAAAATCACCGTTGGCGACAAGCAGCTGGACCTGCGAGTCAGCATCATCCCCACCAATCACGGCCAGTCCTGCGTGATGCGGCTGCTGGACAAGGACAACATCAAAGTGGGGGTTCGCCAACTGGGCCTTTCCCAGCGTGATTTCCGAAACTTTAACTCGCTGATCCGGCGCCCCAATGGCATCATTCTGGTGACAGGCCCCACGGGATCCGGCAAGACCACGACACTGTACGCATCACTGAACGCACTGAACCGCCCAGACCGCAAAGTGATTACCGCAGAAGACCCGGTGGAATACTACCTACCAGGCATCAACCAGGTGGAGGTTCGCCACAAGATCGGATTGGACTTCGCTCTGATTATTCGGGCAATGCTGCGACAGGCACCAAACATCATTTTGGTCGGCGAAATGCGTGACCACGAGACCGCTTCGATGGGAATCCAGGCCTCATTAACTGGACACCTGGTATTCAGTACGC
>CAZZDZ010000608.1:0-2835 GCA_964652675.1 uncultured Pirellulaceae bacterium | reverse complement strand
AAGTGAATGTCACTGGCGTGGTCTTTGATCGCCAACAACAACACCATGTTCAACAGTTTTCGCACGGGCGCGGAATCCGCCAGAGCAGCCGCGTCGGTGATGTTGAACTTTTCTGTTTCCAGCGCCGAGATCGCAGCTTTTAGCTCTTCGTCGTTAGCAAGTTCCGCGACCAGCTTTTCGACACTTTCGGCTTCGCTGTCGTAATGGCGATCAATCGTTTGCTGAATGTCACGCTCGGTCGCGACCACCATCGAAACGTCGTGGCCAAGGAACGTCCGCAGTTCGTCTTGGATCGTCAAATTCTGAGGGTCACAAGTGGCAACGGTCAGCATGTTGGCGTCGTCGTCGAACTTGATTGGCACGACGCGATACAACTGTGCCATGGTCTCGCTGATTTTCTCAAGCAACTCATCCGGCAAATTCGCTTCTTCAAGCGACACCGTTTGCATCCCCATCTGCTCGGCCAACGCTTGGACCAATTGCTCGTCGGTGATCAGCTGCATGTCTTCGGCGATCTTACCCAAGAGCGCACCGGGCTGCTGCTCCTGCTCTTCGAGCACGATTTCAAGCTGTTCGTCGGTTAAAAAACCGAGGTCGACGAGGATCTGTCCGATTCTACGTGGTGCCATAGTAGAGTTAGTTACCGTAAACGGATGAGTTAAAAATCATGTGATCACGAAAGGGGGCTGTACTTATGCTTCGTCTTCTGGGACCGGGATTGCGTCGTCGCCTTCGCCGCGCCGAGCTTGCACAATTCGTTTTGCCAAGTCGTCCGGCCGATGCGCCTTGGCCAATACTTCTTCTACCGAAACCGTTTCCGATTTCCAGTGTTTGAACAGCGCGTCGTCCATTAACTGCATGCCGAACTTGGCACCGGTTTGAATGGAACTGTTGATTCGAAAGGTTTTGTTTTCGCGGATCAGGTTCGATACGCCCGGCGTGACGCACAAAATTTCGTAGGCAGCACAACGACCGCCACCAATTCGCGGCAGCAACGTTTGAGCCACCACGCCGATCAACGTACTGGCCAACTGCGTTCGGATTTGGTCCTGCAAGTTTCCGGGGAACGCGTCGATGATTCGGTTGACGGTGCCCTGAGCACTGTTGGTGTGCAAAGTGCCGAAAACAACGTGACCCGTTTCGGCCGCACTAATCGCGGCTTCGATCGTTTCCAAGTCACGAAGCTCGCCGACCAGAATCACGTCAGGGTCTTGCCGCAACGCGCGGCGAATGGCTTCGGAGAAACTTGGTACGTCCACACCGACTTCACGCTGGTTAATCGTGCTTTCGATGTGGTCGTGATAAAATTCGATCGGGTCTTCGATCGTGATAATGTGGTGGTCAATCGTTTCGTTCAGCAAGTTAATCAAACTTGCCAACGTTGTACTTTTGCCCGATCCCGTTGGCCCGGTCACCAGGAACAAACCACGCGGACGGTGGACCATTTTTACCACCGACTCGGGCAACCCAAGTTGCTCAGGAGTCAATTTGTCGTTGGGGATCTGTCGCAGCACCATCGAAATGAAGCCGCGTTGCTTGAAAACCGATACTCGGAATCGAGCCGCATCGCCAAAGGCAAAACCAAAGTCACAGCTTCCCGTTTCTTGAAGCTCTCGTTGGCAACGCTCTGGCGTGATGCTCTTCATCAGGCCAACGGTGTCTTCGGCCTCCAGTGTCTTGGTCTCCAGCTTTCGCATTCGACCATGCAGACGAAACACGGGTGGCTGGCCAACAACGATATGGATATCACTGACGCCCTGCTTTACCGCAGCTTGCAACAACTTGTCGATCAGTACAGTTGCCAAGGTAACGACTCCCTAGGTAATGGTCGTAATTCAGTTTCCAACCGCGAGTAGGCTCACAGGTATCCAACCAGTGGGACGATTCAGGCGGTGGCCCTTTTGGGGTAACTGACAATGAAAAGTGGAAAAGGTTTTATCGCGACGGCTGATCAGATTGGGAGGCTTTTACTTCCGAAGGATCTGGGCAGCGTAATCATGCATGTTTTGCGGTAACGAAAGGGACTGTTGCAATCAGTTGGCATCAATGCCTGCCTTTGCGACCAGGGCCATTATCACCTGTTTGGGTCGAATGACCAAAAAAACAGCAAAAATGTTTGCCTAACGCGCCTGAGTCAGCCGCAATCAGATTGATCTGATGTCAGCGAAATGCGCCAAATCTCTTTCGAAGCGTTAGGGGCCTGGTTCCCCAATGTGGGTATGCTGCACCCACGCATTGAATCTCGAACGACCCGAACGCAGATGCTCTTTTTGCTAGCGAATTCGCCACCATCTGGTCCAAAAAACGGCTTGTCTTGGAGGCCTACAGCGAGTCCAAATCGTCCACGATATGCTGCAGTGCGAGGTCTTCTTGCTCGGTCTTTTTGGCTACTCGATAGACTTCTTCAAAGGTCGTGATTCCACGGATTACTTTCAGCATGCCGTCGGCGTAAAGTGTTGACATGCCGTTGTTTATGGCCGCTTCGCGAATCTCCTTGGTAGACGATGCCTTGAACATCAATTCGCGCATTTTGTTGTTGATCAGCATCAGCTCGTAGATGCCAATTCGACCGCGGTAGCCCGACCGCCCACAGTAGGGGCAACCCTTGCCGCGACAGAACTCCGCTTGCTTGACCATTTCGGGCGGCAGGCCCGAATCGGCGATAACGCTTTCGGACGGCTTGTATCTAGTCTTGCAGCGGGGGCATATGGTTCTTACTAATCGCTGGGCAAGGACCGCAATCACACTACTTGCCACCATATAAGATGGTACTCCGATGTCCACCATTCGTGATATGGCACTGGGCGCATCGTTCGTGTGTAGCGTACTGAATAC
>CAZZDZ010000607.1:0-2844 GCA_964652675.1 uncultured Pirellulaceae bacterium | reverse complement strand
TCCTAGTCCAGTTCCTAATCCAGCTTGTCCAAATGCACCACCGCCAATGACGGGTTGGGTAGGGATGGCAGCCGGAGCTGCTATCTGAGCAGGTGGCGCGACAAATTGCTGTGCGAGTGGGCGATTGAAATTGGCGGGGGCGACAAACCCAAAGTTAGAACCACATCCAAGGCCGGACGCGGCACTGTAACCACTTGGACCGGAGACGCAGTTGCAGTTATCGACGGTTGCAAATCCGTTGCTTTGCAGTTGTGGCTGACCGACCGGATTGAGATCATTCGCTCTCACATTGTTTTGCGAAAAAGTGTTCCCCGGCAAGTCGCTTGGACTGCGCGTCGTGCTACCTGAATTGCCCAACGGCAACGTCCGTCCCGTAGTTGGATCGGGCACTTGTGAAGGAGCCGCTGGAATACCATTGGGCGCGATTGCAGAGTTCGCGCCAAGATTTGCACCCGGAGCGACCCCAGGCAATGGGCTACCCGGTGGCAAAGTAGGAATCTCAAATCCGCCTTCTTGCATCATCACAACTTGCCTCACTGCAGATTGTCCGGCAGGCGAATCATACCGACGATCCGACGCTGGGCGAATCGTAGCTTGGGTTGGCCGATTGAACGCGGTCTCTTGGAATTGTGCTTGACGTTCTCTTTGCGCTATTCCTTGCTGCTGGGCTGGCTGGGCGAATCTTTGATCTTGGCGCTGGAACGATTGTGGTTTTCGATAGCGATCGATTGCGCTGGGGGAACCAATCGGCTGCATTTTTGCACGAGCCTGCTGACGCGCGTACGTAACGCGATCAACTTGATTTTGAGCTTGGGCATCAGACACTGCTGCGATACTCAACAGCAAACAAATGGCTCGTGTCGGAGTGCAGAAGCTTTTTGCGGCAGGAGGAATCATAAATGTCTCGCTTTCAATCGGGCGATCGGCCTGGGAGCTGGTCGTGGTGTATGGGAGGTGGTAACCAGTGATTACCAGAAGAAGCAAGATCGATGCCAAAGCGAGTTTCACGAGACGCGTTTCACGAAAAGGCCACGCTTTATTGGGGCCTGTTCGGATTGGGCTATCGGATCGGGCAATTCCGCAGCGCGTTATCGCGCACCAAGCCAGAATTTGTGAACGCAACGACGTCACATTTGTAAAAGTTACAATCGACGCGGTGTCATTTCGGCCGACTCAGGTTCGCTACGACGGCTTTTTGGCAGCCGCCGTCCCAAGCACTGGAGGGACCAGAAAACACTGATCATCGCGTGATGGCGCGTTCTTTAGCGCTTCGTCGCAAGAGAGACTTGGTGCCGGCTGGTCGGATCGCCAACGATTGTCGACATCCAACGCAGTTGTCATCGGCTCCACGTCGCTTGTGTCCAGTTCGGACAACTGAGCAACGAAACCAAGGATGCTATCAATCTGCGGACCCAGTGTTTCCACTTCGTCGTCGGAAAGTTCCAGCCGCGCGAGCAAGGCCAGCTTACGTACTTCGTCGTGGGTGAGTGCCACGATTGGGCTCCGGAAAATACGTGGCGAGCGCAGCGAAACGCTCGGAGATCAGTACCTTAGACGCGACTACTTCTTCTTTGGTTTGCCGCCGCTAACGTCAAACGGTTTCGTTTTGACCGTCTTTCGAATCGCGCCGCTACGGATGCACTGGGTGCAAACTCGCATCGTCTTATTTGTACCATTGGGCAATGTCACGTGGACTTTTTGCAGGTTGGGGACGAATTTACGACGTGTAATACCGGTTTTCTTTGTACCGACGCCACCGAGGTACTTCGCTTTACCGCGTGTTTCGACTCGATTGCCCATCTGGACCGATTTGCTACAGGCTTCACATTGCCGTGCCATGGCCTATTCTCCGCTAACGCTGAGGTTTTACTGTGTATTTGGGTGATTGGAAGCTCAGCAATATACAGAGCATGAGGCGGGAGCGGAAGGATGAAACCAGCGTCTAATTTGCCCAATTCCAAGCAATTTGGCAACAAAAACGCCGTCGTATCCGAACAGTGGCTCCATCAAAAGGTCGCGGTTCTTTTCAAACCCGATTGTGAACGAGCGAGGGGTAACCGGTTCCGCCAGTCTCACTGGCTGGTTTTGTAGGCCGAAACAAGGACACAAAGGGCCAGCCAGCATCGCAAACGTCCCCGCTCCGCATCGAAGCAGGCACTTTTAGACTTGAGCATTTTTTGTGGAAAACCTCAAGTTCCAAGTTCACGTTGGACGATGGCGTATTACAGATCTCCCAATCCGCAAAGCTTGCCGCAATCTTATCTGAATGCGGTCGTTGTTTCGCGGAGCAATTTTCCGAGCCAATCGCAATGTCACACTTCAAACAGCTATTTGCTGCCGTCCAAGTCGCCTTTGTGCTGAGCCTGACATTGGGTTGTTCAACTTGGAGCCTGCCAAGTCTATCGCTAGGAAGAACGGGAGGCTCAACCTATTTGCCCGAAGATCCAAGCCTGACTCTCGATGGCTCCTTCACCGAAGATACCTATAACGCGATACAGCAAGCACGAGCCAGTGGCGGAATCGTATTGCACGTTCCCCAAGACAGTGATCCGGTGCGAGTCCTCCCACTGCCTACCGACGGGCAAAGCGTTCGGGTAAGCGATTTGCTTCGCCAAAGTGGATTGCAAACCAAGCTTACAAGCATGGATGTGATGTTGTTTCGTTCGTTGGGACCTAACCCAAGTGGGCTTCGTCTAAACGTTCGCATGCAAAACCAAATCGTACGTCCAGAGACCGACTACGCATTGCAACCTGGCGACCGTATCAAAGTCAGAAGTCGCCCAAAGACCGATGGCTTGCAAGCCTTGCTGGGCTTAGTGAAATAGTCCTATTGGACGATGTCTC
>CAZZDZ010000606.1:0-2850 GCA_964652675.1 uncultured Pirellulaceae bacterium | reverse complement strand
CTGGCTTGGTAAATGGCGGCGACAGCATCATCGCTGAACAAGTCGCGTTGACAGCGAGCGACTTGCAAAGAATGCGTGATGAACTGCGCCGTGTCGTCGTGACTTAGCGTTTGGAGTTTGATTCGCGGAACACGGTTGCCGATGGCCTTGTTCAACCGTCGCAGCAAACTAGGCGTGACGGTGGCGACCACCGACATTCGCAGGCCGTGCCGAGCCAGTTGCAACACGGCTTCTAAGGAGTGTTTACCGATTTCGTCAAGCAACCAAACCGGTTGCAGCCGCTGAGCGCGGGCCGAATCGATGGCCGATTTAATCGCATCAACGCTTCGCCCGGCGCTGTCCCATTGAGTTGCCATTCCCAGTGCGCTGACGAGAGTTTTGTAGACTCGATCGACGCTATTTTGTCGTCCGCTGGTGTAGATTGCTTCGACGGCACAATCGTCAAAGCCGGCATGCGTTGCCACTTGTCTTAGCAGCGTCGTTGCCCCCAGTCCGCCGCCGCTGACCAACAGGCTCAACCGTTGCCCCTTGATTACCTGATGCTGAATCCACGTCATGGCTTGGCGTTGAGGGTCGGCGGCAAAGAAAAACCTTGCTGCGGCCGGGCCAAACGGTCTTTCGCACAACGACCAATAACGCAAATATTCCACTTCAAGACGACTCGTTGGCGATGGCAAAAAAACACAACTCAGCTAACAATAGTGATCGACCTGTGCCCGCCAGGAACTTAAGCAGCAACAAAACGAACGGTTTTGCCCACCATGACTCGTCGATACTATCACTCCAGTTTGCCAAACGATGGTGGCAGTATCACGCTGAACGAGAGCGAGTCACAACACGCAATCCGAGTGATGCGAGTCCAAGTGGGGGATGAAATCGAGCTGTTCGATGGTCTGGGAAATCAAGCGGTCGCGGTCATCACCGAAGTGACACGGCGAGATTGTCACTGCAAAGCGTCTGCGCCTGAGAAGATTGATCGGGAGCCAAGCGTTCACTTGCATTTAGCGATCGCATTGCCAAAACCAGATCGCGCAAAAGAATTGATCGAAAGATTGTCGGAACTTGGCGTGGCTATCGTGACGCCAATTGTCGCTCAGCGAACCCAGCGTGCGCCGTCGGCCAGCCTAATAAGCAAGCTTAGACGCGCGGTGATCGAATCATGCAAACAATCCCAACGCAATGTTCTGATGGAAATCGCCGACCCGATCGGCCTGACAAACTTTTTAGAAACAAGTTCTGAGTGCCAGACAAAGTGGATCGCTCACCCTGACGGAAAACCTTTCCGCGAAATCTCAGACCAACCCAAAGGCAACGTGGCAGCGTTAATCGGCCCCGAAGGCGGATGGTCCGACGATGAAGTCAACGAGTCGGTACAGGCGGGATACGAAAAGATCGGTTTGGGAAATCGTATTTACCGAATTGAAACGGCTGCAGTTGTGATCGCAGCACGTCTTGCTTAGAAAACACGGCAGTCCACCAAAGCAGACAAGTACTCTTTGCGTTTCTGTTAAAAAGAACGCGTGCCGTGGACGACTTGTCGTTGGTAAACCGGCTGCGTGGAGTAATAGCGTGTTGTTGGAGTCGTTGGGTAACCAGCAGGCCGTTGGTAACTGAGTCCTTGGGAGCCGCGGTATCCGGCGACCCATCCGGCGGTGTAGCGCTCTTTGTAGGCAAGAAGGTTTGCGTTGTAGGTGGCGCGTTGATAACGCGCTTCATTGCAGTGTTTGAACAGTTTCGAGCCGATTTGGGCCTTGGCTTCACCTGCGCAGGCGAAGCTGATTGTCGAAAGCAAAATAATTGCGAGTAGTTGTTTGAACATCACAGTTTTCTAAATACGGAAACTAAAACCAGGGTGAGCCACAAAGGCAACCAGCCACGCCTGGCAATAACCTATGCTACCCAATCCTCCTTGTCGAGCGCCCCGTGGGGGCGCGAGCCACGTTCCGTTTTTGTCGTATCGTTACGCGCTGAGTCGTATTCTTAGCAGTGAGAACGGTCAAAATCGGGAATTCCTCACTCGTTTCGTCAACGCAATTTGGGCCAATTGGCACAATGGACACTTAGATCGCTTACCAAACTTACGTGCAAAAGATATTCGTTTCCGGCATAATGTGTCCCCGGATCAATCGACTCTGGTTGTTCTCTTGAAAACTTCAACGGAGACGTCCCGTGGAAAGACTACTCTTGCTGTCTGCCGTCAGTTTTTTTGCTGCGTCACAAGTCGACGCGCAGTTGATCAATCAAGAATTTCCGTTTCAAAACAACGGTTCCTCTTTCTTCGAACAAAACGGCGTCAGTTGGAGCTTGCGTGGTCCCGGTGGTTTCTTTTGGAATTTCGGCGGCAACGCGGTGGCTCCGTTTGGAAATCCCGATCCCAACGCTGGCTTGCGAACGGGTTTTGGATTCAATCGCGGCGGTTTCTCTGGAAACTTTGGCTTAACCCTCAATCAAGGCAGCAGTCGGAGCAGTGTGACGACCGCGCCATCGGTCACAACAACGAACGGAATTCCAGGCACGATCTCCGATCAAACGTTACGTCCCTTTGTAACGAGCGTCACTCCTGTCGTTGGCGGCGGAGTGTTGTTGCCCCAGTCGCAACAGACCAACGAGACACAGCAGTTTTTGCAATCGTATCAACACGCGCAGAATACGCACGTTCAACAAAGAAGGATTGCGAACGCGAACGTCAAACAAGAACGTGCGTACACGGATTTTGAGCGAGGTCTGAAAGCAGAAAAGGAAGGCAACCTGAAGATGGCTCGAGCAAACTACCGCAACGCTCTCGGTGCCGCTCAAGGCCAGTTGCGAATCGAAATTCTCAAACGCATGCGTGCCCGCGGATGGTAGCCG
>CAZZDZ010000605.1:0-2856 GCA_964652675.1 uncultured Pirellulaceae bacterium | reverse complement strand
CGTTCGCCGTGGTAGTCACCCGTTAGCAGGTGCCGTTCTGGATGGATCACTGCTATCCTAACTTCCTTGAAATTAGATCTCGACGATCGCGATCGCCAACCAACCCCAGCAACTCGCTGCCCTTTTTTCTCAGGAACCAAAGTTCATGTCCTTACGAATATTTCGCGTTGGGATTTCCCTCGTCGCATCCTTGCTGATCGCAGCACCCGTTATGGCTCAAGACAAACCAAACGAACAAGCCGCCAAAGCCGATCCAATGGGATACTTCCTTGGTGTCTCCGTTGGTCAGCAGATGATGCAACAGGGATTCAAGCCCGGCGACTTTGACGTTTCGTCGATGGCTGCAGGCGTCACCGATGGGCTGAAGAAACTAGAACCAGCGTTGAACGATGAGCAACTGAAGAATGTTCAGGGCGAAATTGAAAAGCTGTTGAAAAAACGCCAAGACGAGATGTTAGCGATGCAAAAGGAAAAAGGCGTCGTCTGGCTCAAGCAGAACGCCAAGAAAGAGGGTGTGAAGGTTCTCAAAGGCGGTGTTCAGTACAAAGTTCTCAAGAAAGGCACTGGTGGTTCGCCGTCAGCATCGGACACCGTCAAGGTGCACTATACCGGTAAGTTGATCAGCGGCAAAGTTTTTGACAGCAGTGTCCAGCGCGGGGAGCCAACCGAGTTCAAAGTCGGCCAAGTCATCCAGGGTTGGCAGATGGCGCTGAAAGAGATGAGCGTTGGTTCCAAATGGATGCTCTACATTCCATCGGAATTGGCATACGGGGCACGCGGCAGCCGCGGCGCGATTGGCCCGCACGAAACATTGGTTTTTGAAGTCGAGCTACTCGAGATCAAATAAACCTCGACCCACAAATGTTCTTACTGAAAAACCGGCCATGACCATGGCCGGTTTTTTTTGCGCCTCGTAGGACAAGGCGCGAAACATCAGAGTGAAAATAGACGAACTATTTTCTTCAAGCTGCTGCTTGAGCGTCGCTAGCGATTGGCAGGCGAATGATGAACGCGGTGCCAACTCCAACGCTGCTTTCGACGCGAATTCTGCCTTGGTGTGCATCAATGATGTCTTTACAGGCGGCCAGCCCCAGACCAGTCCCACCTTTTCCCGATTCGTCAGGTCCACTCTTGGTGGAATAAAACGCATTGAAAATATTTGGAAGCGATTCGCGCGGGATCCCCGACCCAGAGTCTCGGACTGTCAATTCGACGAACCCGGATTCGGTACTGGGTTTTAGCCGAACCAAAATCGTTCCCCCGTCAGCCATCGCTTGGCGTGCATTGATCAACAAGTTCAACAGAACGCGTTGGATTTGATTGCCGCTGACCATTGCCGGTGGCGTGTTGGGGTCAAAGTCGGTTTCGACAGCGACGCGATACTGACGCATTTCTCGTTCAAGCAAAATCATCGAGTCGTCGATGATGCTGGCAAGGTCCGTCGGCTCGTGGCAATCGCTGCGGTTTCTTGCTTGCGCCAAAATCGTGTTCGTGATTTTGGCGGCACGCTCTGATGCTTCCAAAATTTTATTCAGCGCTTTGTCGCGACTCGCATCGTCGCGATTTCGAATGCCCAATTTCGCATAGTTGATCACCGTCATCAACACGTTGTTGAACTCGTGTGTCGCAGTGCTGGTCAATTCGCCTAAGGCAGCTAGCGATTGCATTTTTCGCAATTCACCCTTGAGATGCTGTATGTACATCTGTTGTTCGGACAAATTGGACTGAGCATCTTGATGCGATTGCATTTTAGCTTTCATTGACTTGGCAGCCCAACAGCTAGATCCGATGAGGAAATCACTTCTGAGCTTGGCGGCATTGCTACGAACGATCTATCGTCCAGTTAGCGCATTTCGCTATACAACGGAGCCATAGTCCCGCATAGATTGCCGCACTTGATTATCGGCGATCAAAATGGAGGCTAGGCAATTTGATCCGCTTACGACGTCTGGTCAGCCAATCGGAATCGGACCGACTGCAGATTGATGGCACGTACAGAGTAAAAAGTGTTTCGATGCGGCATGTAAACCAAGTTAGATTTACGTTTGGGAGTATCAGGATGAGCACGGCTGCGAACGAAAACCCCACAAACAACGGCGATGAAACTGGAAATATCGTTCAGCGGCTCAAATCGCAAATCAAGAAAGCGAAATCTCTCGGTTTCACAGTACGATTCGAGCTGCTTGATGGCGAACAACCGTCGTGGTGCGTGCTGGGCAAATCAAAGGTCTTGTTTCTAGACCTCTCTCAGACCGCAAACGAGCAACTGAGAAGCTTGAATGAGACGCTGGATTCATTTTTCGCTGCCGAATCTGTACCGACGAATTCTCAACCTGTGATCGATTCGTCTCAACGGTCTGCAGCTTAACGGCGATCGTCTAAGGCCAGCGATCGCCTAAGGATTGTTCAGCATGTCCAAAGCTTCGCTATACGGTTGCAGAATCGACATCAAGATCTGCACGATCATGAAAATGATGAAGATGACAACCGCCAGCCAAATGATCCCGCTGAGTATTCCACAAAGTGTGCGAATCGCGATTTTCGCACGCTCATCGTACTCCTTTGCTAAGTTCTCCATCGCCTCGGCATCGGAACCGGACAATTCTGCGGTCTCGACACGAGCCAGGAAATCATCCGGAAAGACTTCGGTTGCTCTCAACCCGCCTTCGAGAGTCGATCCGGCCAGAATGGCTGCTCGAGCGTCTTCGGCGCCCGCGCAGTAATACTCGCTGTCGGTGCTATCAAGCGAAAGTTCGATGGCGCGAATCGGTTCCAGTCCCGCGTCCAACCCAAGAGAAAAAGTCCAACTAAATCTCGCCAAGGTAATGGTTTGGATGGCTGGGCCAAACTTGGGGA
>CAZZDZ010000604.1:0-2860 GCA_964652675.1 uncultured Pirellulaceae bacterium | reverse complement strand
TTGCTGGCGGAATTGGATCGATCGGGTCAGCGCGACAACACGGTGATCATTTTTACAAGCGATCATGGTGAATCGCTTGGCGATCACGGACTGATGTTTAAAGGTTGCCGATTCTACGAAGGGCTCGTGCGGATTCCGTTGCTGTTTTCTTGGCCAGCAAAATTCAAACAGGGGCTGAAAAGTGACGCGCTGGTTGAACTGCTGGACATGACATCGACGTTAATGGAATTATCAGGACTGGAGTGTCCCGATTACATGCAAGGAAAAAGCTTGATGCCGATCCTGCGTGGCGAAGCGGATGCTGCTTACCATCGTGATTTTGTTCGCAGCGAGTACTTCGACGCTCTGGACCCATTTTTCACCGGTGGTACGGGGACTTTCGGAACGATGTATCGAACCGAGCGTTATAAGCTGTGCATGTACCACGACAAGAAACTGGGGGAACTGTACGACTTGCAGTCTGACCCGTGGGAGTTTGAAGATTTGTGGGATAGCGCCGACCATCAGCAAATCAAACAACAGCTAATTCGCGAAGCATTCGATGCCCACGTTGTTTTGACGACGGACATGGGGTCCAAAAGAATCGCGCCGATGTAGATTGCAGTGCTCGCTCTAAGCGATCTGAGTCGTTAAATTCGATGCACCCAATAGAAAGGTCAGTCGAATGAGTCCAACGCCATCGCTTTTTGAATCCGCCGAACAAGATTACTTGGAACAGGCCCAGCCGCTTGCCGCCAGGATGCGTCCGCAACGATTGTCCGAGTACATCGGCCAAGAACATATCTTGGGTGCTGGCAAGTTATTACGGCGGATGATTGATTCTGGACGACTGGGCAGCATCATTTTGCACGGCCCACCGGGGACCGGTAAGACAACGCTTGCGCACCTGTTGGCTTTGGAAACCGGCAGCCAACTGCGCACGTTGAGCGCCGTTTCCAGTGGCGTCAAAGACGTTCGCGAAACACTCACATGGGCTCGAGATTTGGTTGCCACGGGACAGCCGCGACCGTTGTTGTTCATCGACGAGATTCATCGGTTCAGCAAAAGCCAGCAAGATGCTTTGTTGCCGGATGTCGAAGCGGGGATTGTATCGCTGATCGGCGCGACGACCAGCAATCCGTATTTCGCAGTCAACGGCGCGTTGATCAGTCGCAGTCAACTATTTCAACTGAATTCTTTATCGCCAGCGGAAGTTCGCGGTTTGCTGGATCGCGCGATGCAGGATGAGGAACGAGGTTTGGCCGCCGATGGGGTCACTGTTGATGACGATGCACTGGATTATCTAGCGGATGCTTGCGAAGGAGATGCTCGACGCGCTTTGTCGGCACTGGAGATCGCGGTGCGAAGCGTCGGAGATGCCGCGTCGGTTACCAAACAGGCGGCGATCGAATCGATGGGAAACCGGTTGGGCGGATACGACGCGACCGGCGACGACCATTACGACCTAGCCAGCGCGTTGATCAAGAGTATTCGAGGGAGCGATGCCGATGCGGCAATCTATTGGTTGGCACGGATGTTGGAAGGCGGCGAGGACATCCGTTTTTTGTGTCGTCGACTGATCATTTTGGCCAGCGAAGACATCGGCAACGCCGACCCGCAAGCGTTGTCGTTATCAGTCGCCGCCATGCAAGCGTGCGAGTTCGTGGGATTACCAGAAGCACAATTGACGCTCAGCCAAACGGTCGCGTACTTGGCACTTGCCCCCAAGAGTAACGCGGCAACGAAAGCCATCAGCGTCGCGCGGCAAGATGTTCGCGAACAGCAAATTGTTCCAGTCCCGATGCACTTGCGCGATGCACACTACGCAGGCGCAAAAGAATTGGGCAGTGGAAAGGGATACCAATACAGCCACGATTCACCCGATGGTGTCGCATCACAAGACTACTTGGGAGTCGACCGGGTGTACTACGAACCGGTCAACCGCGGCTATGAAAAAGAATTGATGGCCCGACGCGAGGAAATTCGCAAAGTACTGAAAAGCAAGCAGTGACACACAGTCTGTTGGTCACTTGTTCCTATCCATCACTTACCAATGCAGTACAAGTATTCCTTTCGTTTGCCGCCTTCGGTGATCGCCACTCGCGTGTAGATCCGGCTTCCACAGATGGTCATGGTTGAAAAAACGTTCTCGCCCAGCTTGTTTTTCGCAACGCTTTTGTAGCCGTCGTGTTTTGCTTTGAAGATAAACGTTTCGCCTTCTTCGTTGGTCGCGTAGACATTGTCGCCGACCATCACCGGCGAACTGCTAAATGTGCCACCCAATCGTTTCTTCCAGACTTCCGAACCGTCGGCCACGTCAAAACAAACTGCGATCCCCGCATCCAGCACAGCGTAAAGGTGCCCGTCATGCAAAAGGAACGATGGCACGTAGGCACGCGATTTGTTCTCCCAGACTAATTTGCCGCTTCCGTCTGCTGCTACAGCGGAGATATGGTTCTTGGGGTACCCACCGCTTGTAAAGATATTCTTGCCGTCAGTGACCGTTGAAATGACACATTCAGTTGTCGCACCGGGAAATTCCCAGTTCTTATTGCCGGTTGCTGGATCCAAGCTAGTGACCAAGTCGCAGCCGATCATGATCAACTGTTCTTTTCCTGCTGCGTTGAGAATCACTGGTGATGAATAGTTGGGTTTCTTGGGACGCTTATGCCTCCAGACTTCGTCACCGCTGGATCGGTTCAATGCGACGACCGCACCACCTCCTTTGTTGTCCGCCGAAACGATCAACAAATCTTGGTAGATCGCCGGCGATGAACCAAAACCTTGGTGAACGACGTACTTCGTGATCTCTTTTTGCCAGACAATTTTTCCGTCCAGTGAAATGGCGCTCGTCCAGACGGCTTCGTTGTTCAAAAAATTG
>CAZZDZ010000603.1:0-2866 GCA_964652675.1 uncultured Pirellulaceae bacterium | reverse complement strand
AACTTTGGTGATTTCAATATCGATGTTGGCTCAGTGACGATTCCCGCCGGACAGCTTTCCGCTACCATCTTCGCCACCGTGCGAGACGACGATTTGAACGAGCCAACCGAGACCATCCTCTTGACGCTGGGACAACCCACAGGTGCAGGTCTAGATACAGAATTGGTTCATACCGTGACGCTTCTTGACAACGACGTGGCTCCAGTCGATTTTGCGGACGCGCCCCAAGGTTACGCTGTGTTGCTCGCCGATGACGGACCGCGACACGAAGAGTCAGGACTATTCTTGGGCGAAACGATCACTTTTGAACTCGACGCTCTGTCGTCGGATGCGGCGGACGGCGACA
Organism: uncultured Pirellulaceae bacterium; assembly: GCA_964652675.1. Taxonomy (GTDB): domain Bacteria; phylum Planctomycetota; class Planctomycetia; order Pirellulales; family Pirellulaceae; genus K23-9. The sequence goes on along the minus strand of CAZZDZ010000603.1, from coordinate 2,520 downwards.
ACGATGACGGAGTCACTCAAGTATCCACTGCGGTTGTGTTACCCACTTCCCAAACCTCCTCCAGCTTTGTCGTTTCTTCATCGGGAGCCGGCTTCCTGGATGTCTTTATCGATTTCAATCAAGACTTTGATTTTGACGATCCAGGCGAACAAATCGCATCCAGTTTGGCGGTTAACCAAGGCGACAACACGGTTGATTTTGCGATCGACAGCGGCACAACCTTAGGAACGACCATCGCCAGATTCCGGCTCAGCAGCACCGGTGGTTTGGCAGCAACAGGACTTGCTAGTGACGGTGAAGTCGAAGATGTTTTGTTGCAGTTTGTTGACGGCACGACGAGCCAATCGACCGACATTGGAATCGTCAACGGGGTCACGAACATTACCAATCAAAACGCCCTGCTGACCGTCGGCGACGCACAAAGTCTGTTTTTCGCTGCTCCTACCGCCGAACTGGTTGGCCTGACAAATGTGGTTGGTGGTCCGCTGAATGATCAGTTCGTGCTGCAGCTAACCGATGGTAATTTGGCAGATGGGTTGGCGATCGACGCTGGCGCCGGGCTGAACCAAATAGATGTTATTGCACCCGTTGACACCGACATCAGCGACGCTGGCAGTGTTTCGCTGCAGAATTTTCTTGCCATCAACCTGAACAATCCTGCGACACAGCAGCTCACGATCGACTTGGATTCCTTGGTCTCGATCTTGCCTGAAAACGCAACCACCCTTTCGGTAACGGGTGGTCCCGAAGATTCACTTCAGTTCCCGACGCCAACGAATTTTCGTTTTGACCAGTCGCTGTTTGTTAATAACACCTTTGTGCGACGGATACTCAACGACACGAACAATCTGGTGATTGAGTCGACGCTTGGACCTGCATATCACAATTTTATCCAGCCATTTGACACCAATATCAGTGGCGAAGTCACTGCTTTAGATGCATTGGTCATCATCAACGAACTGGACAGACGCGATTTTTCCAATTCGGATGGAGTATTAATTTCGCCAACCTCCTCGGGCATACTGCCTGATGATCTGTTCGATACGAACGGAGACAATAGCGCCACCGCTTTGGATGCTCTGCTGGTGATCAATGAACTTAGCCGGCGCGCGGCAGAAGAGTCAGCCGAAGGCGAAAGCGGTTTGCTGCTCAGCGGGTTTTTAGAAACCTTGAACCCGACCACCTCATCAACAATCGCAGATCAGCCAAGCGGCACACCGTTAGTCAACGTAGTCAATCTAACCCAAGTGTTTTCAAACGCGGATGCTTCGTTCGCCTTAGCGGCTGACGAAGTGATCGCCGAAGAGTATTCGCCAGAGTCGTCGGAATCCGAACTGGAATTTTCGCTAGCCGAAGATCAGATCGCAACGCTCGCCGCATCGACGTAATCATTTCCGTGCTGGATAACACGGGCTTCATCACTTGCAGATAAAGCCGCTCTGATACGGCTTGAAGAAGTTGCGCAGCGCACCGGCATGCGTTCCAACCAAAGGGGCCCGCCGAACGATCACGTCAGGAACTTCTAGCCAAAAGACAGACTCTCGAGGCCCAGTATTGGAAAAAGTCGCGAATGCGGATTGCTGCCCTGCTATATTTTGCGTGTGCTTCTTCTTACTTTCCTTGCACCCGCCTAATGGTTTGAATTGATGCGTCTATTGTTCTGGTTGTTGATTGTGATCTCTTCCGCTGGCCTATTGGACAAGGATACCAGTCTGTTGGCGGAGGAAAGAGAATTGACAGTGACGAGCGTGGCGGAATCCGACTTTGCGCCCGATCAATCTCAATTGCAGGCCAAGCCTCCAAAGGACGCGATCGTATTATTGGATGACGGCACGACGATTGAATTTGTCAGCAAGCGAGGCGATTCGATCAATTGGCCAATCAAAGATGGCGCTTTGGAAAGTACTGGTGGCAATGGCAAAAAGCGCACGAACCATATCGTCTCCAATTGGCACTTTCGCGATGCAGACATTCACGCCGAGTTTATGCTGCCCAGCAAAAGCCCTGGGAACAGCGGGCTTTACATTCACGGTAACTACGAAGTTCAGATTATCCATTCGTTCGGCAAAGAAAGCCCAGGCAAGGATGACATGGGGGCGGTCTATGGATTTAGCAAGCCGCTGGTCAACGCCGCTCGTGATCGAGGGAGTTGGCAGGTTTATGACATTCGCTACCGCGCTCCACGACGTGACGAACGAGGTAAAATCATAAAGCCGGGGACAATCACTGCTTGGTTGAATGGTAAGAAGGTCCAAGACGCAACTGAGATTGGCGAGCCTCGAAGCGTCTATCATCCGTATCGTTATGGAACGACGGAATATTTGAAGAAGATCGGCGCCAAGCAAAAGGCGACGATGACAGGGCCTTTGTTCTTGCAGGACCACGGAAATCCGGTTCGCTTCCGCAATGTCTGGATATTTCCTCTGGACGAACACGCACATCAGTATTCGGTAAAAGAGTAGGTGTGAAGAAACTAGTCGCCAAAAGTAGCCGTCGATCTCCGAGCGACGTAGCCCGACC
>CAZZDZ010000602.1:0-2873 GCA_964652675.1 uncultured Pirellulaceae bacterium | reverse complement strand
GGCATCGCCATCTTTTGCAACTGGGGAAGGATAAATGGAGGCGGGAGAAAACGGAACGTTGGCACGTCGGCTTTCGGTGACTTACAGTATAGCCTCGCTGCCGTTTGGAGTCGCAGCCAGTTTCGCTCTGTAAGCGTTGCCTGCGATAAGTTTCCCGCCCCCCGTGAATTCCCCACCATGAATCGAATAGCCCCACTGCGCTTTACACTGTCGTTTATTGCTCTGGCTTGCGTTTTTGCGACCTTGGCAACGCACTCCCATGCGGAGGTCAAATTACCTGGTTTCTTTGGCGATTCGATGGTATTGCAGCAGCAAAAACCGATCGCCATTTGGGGCTGGGCCGAACCAGGTGAATCGATCACCGTCACTTTGGCCGACGCAAGCGAAACGGCAACGGCCGACAAAACGGGTAAATGGAAAGTCGCACTGCCCGCGATGACCGCCAGCAAAGAACCAATCTCATTAACGGTCAAAGGTTCCAATACGATCGAGATCAATGACATTTTGATCGGCGAAGTTTGGTTGTGCAGCGGTCAGTCTAATATGGAATGGAGCGTACGCAGTAGTAGCAACGCCGCAGAAGAAATCGCCGCGGCAGACTATCCGATGATTCGCCACATCAAAGTTGGCAGAAAACCTTCCACGACACCACTTGATAACATCGAATCCAAATGGCAAATCTGTTCGCCAGCAACTGCCGGCAACTTCACCGCGTGTGGCTACTACATGGCACGGCACCTGCACAAACAACTTGATGTACCGATTGGATTGTTAAACTCATCGTGGGGAGGAACTCGAGTCGAACCTTGGACGCCGCCAGTGGGCTTTGAAAAAGTCGAAGCGTTATCGGACATTTACAAAAGTGTTCTCAATCGCACACCGGGAACCGAACGCAATCGAGAGTTGCTGCAATCACACATCGAAGCAACAAAGAGTTGGGTCGCATCGGCAACGGAAAAGATCGCAAAGAACGAAAACGTCGCCCCCAGCCCCGCATTCCCAACTGAACTTGCTCCGTTTAAAAGCCATCAAGATCCCACGATGCTGTACAACGGCATGATTCACGCTTTGGTTGGTTACCCGATCCGTGGAGCGATTTGGTATCAGGGCGAATCGAATCACAACGATGGAATGCTGTACACCGAGAAAAAGAAAGCGTTGATCAACGGATGGCGCGAACTTTGGGGACAAGGCGACTTTCCGTTTTACTATGTTCAAATCGCACCATTTCAATACGGAAACGAAAACCCCGCCATCTTGGCGCAGTTCTGGGAAGCACAGGCCGCCGTGCAACAGCTACCCAACACCGCCATGGTCGTGATCAACGACATTGCAACGTTGAACAACATTCATCCGCCAAACAAACAAGACGTCGGAAAACGTTTGGCACTATTGGCGCTCAAAAACGACTATGGTCGCGATGATGTCGTCGCAAGTAGCCCCGAAATGGATTCGATGGACGTGCTTGATGGAAAGCTGCGAATCAGTTTTAAAAACACAGGCGGCGGTTTGAAGACACGCGATGGCGCGGCGCCAACGCATTTTAAAGTCATAGGCGCCGGATCAAACGGCTACCAAGATGCGACCGCAACGATCGATGGGGATTCGATCATTTTGACCAGCGAGAAAACCACCGCGCCCGTTGCGTTTACGTTTGCTTGGGACAAACTGGCCGAACCCAATTTAATGGGCGGTACAGGATTACCCGTGGGAGCGTTTCGCGGCGGTACCGAACCAGATTTTTTGAGCCAACTATCGATCAAAGACGAATACAAGTTGGTCTACGATTTGGATCTTGCCAAACTGAACGCCAACATTCGTTACGACGTGGACAACAGCGACAGTGTCGGCAGCTTTGAACAAATTGGGTACTTACTTGAATTGCGAACCAGCGCTGGCGACGACCAAGCCGTCTTTGTTTCGATGGATGCGTTTACGGATGACGCAACGAAAATCGGCATTCCCACCGAAAAATCAGGTAGCGATTTTCGACAAAAGGTAACTGGTCTGTCCGTCGCCTCGAACGTGTCTGGCGTAACGACTGGCACTGCAATCGCGACCGGGAACATCGAATTTTGGCCCAACAACTACTCACCCGGCAACCAACGAAAAATCGCCGGAGCGTCAAACAACAAATACGATTTCGGCGATGACCCTGGTCCGCCGACAAATGGTTACGGCAGTATGCAAGTCCACAACGCCGGTGCCAAGCAAACGATTTTCGCACTCAACCACTGGAAACAGGGATCCAACGCCGACCTTGGGATTGGCAACAGCCCGGGTGAACATCCCGACTGGACGTTTTCAGCTAGCGCAAAGAACTACAGCAAGAAACGTTTGCGGGTCTACGTAAAGTAGTTGACCGGTGCCCGCTGAACCGCAAAGACCACGTCACTTGGAGAGACGATCACCCCAGAAGTTTGGAGGTTAATGCAACAATAGCACAACCGCCAAAGAAGAGGCCACCGATTCGCATCGACCGCAGATGAATCGGGTCTGCAACGTATTTCCTTGATTTAGGCGTCGCTCGAAGGCGTCGCCGCAGGTCGTGTCGCGAGACAGATTCTAAGTACCGCCGACGAACACAGTCTGTTGCCAAATGGATGCAGCAAAAGAACGCGAGTGTCCCAAACCCAACGGCTAACACCAGCGATCCGATGGCATCAACCGTGGCTTTCGGTTGCGACCAGTAGGAAATGGAGCCCGCAAATAGCATTAAGGCTAGTGATGCGAAGCAGATCAATGACCACACATAGAGCCGCCTCATCGAGTCGTGTGCTGGACGAAAGCCGTTTGCCCTCGAATAGCTATCGCCCGAAGGAGTACCAAGTGGAATCAAAATACCAAAACGCCTTTGTGTGAATGGAGGCTAG
>CAZZDZ010000601.1:0-2879 GCA_964652675.1 uncultured Pirellulaceae bacterium | reverse complement strand
CGCACAAAAGGTTTGGAAGTTCAACGATGAATCAACAGCAACGTCCTCGACCGCAATTTCAAATCAGCATCGGCTTTATGCTTTTGTTGATGGTCGTGTTTGCGATTATGTCAGCAGGGTTTCTCTATGCCTCTCGCGTGCCGGCTATCCGAGAAGAGATCAGCGTATTGATAAACGGAAAATCCGCCAACGCAGGCGAAGATGTTGGCCGCGCAGCACAAAAAGCGTTTGTCATGTTCACTTTCGCGTCACCGCTTTTGCTGGCGGCCGTTCTGTCGACTGGCATGTCGATCGTCCGCTGGTTCGAACAGCGAAAGTGATAAATTACGTCACGTCGTGCTTCAACCCAAACGCGCCGGCGACAGCCGCGTTGGTGACGCGACCGTGATGCACGTTGATGGCTTCGCGAAGCGGCCCGCCTAGTTCCAGCGATTTTTGAGCGCCTTGGGCTGCCAACCGCTTGGCATACGGCAACGTAGCATTGCAAAGTGCGAAGGTGCTGGTTCGACCCACCGCGCCAGGCATGTTCGCGACGCAGTAGTGGACAATTTCGTCAATGATATAAGTTGGATCGCTGTGAGTCGTTGGGCGCGAGGTTTCGATGCATCCGCCTTGATCGACTGCGACATCGATGACAACACTGCCGGGTTTCATCAACCGCAAATCTTCTTTGCGGACCAATTGTGGCGCTTTTGCACCAGGAATCAGCACGGAACCAATGACCAAATCGGCACGTTTGAGTTGTTCCAAGATCGTGTGACGATCACTGAAAAGACAGTTGACGTTCGCAGGCATCACATCATCCAGGTACCGGAGCCGATCCAAACTGACATCCAAGATCGCGACGTCAGCCTGGAAGCCTGCAGCAATCTTGGCGGCGTTAGACCCGACGACGCCACCACCAAGGATCGTAATATGAGCCGGCGCCACCCCGGGCACACCACCGAGCAAAATGCCGCGTCCCATTTGCGGTTTTTCCAAATACTTCGCACCTTCTTGGATGCTCATCCTCCCCGCGACTTCGCTCATCGGTGTCAGCAGCGGTAACCGACCTCGCTGGTCGCGTAACGTTTCATAAGCCACGCAGGTCGCACCACTATCGATCATCGCGCGTGTCAGCGTTTCGCTGGCGGCAAAGTGAAAGTAGGTGAATAGAATTTGATTGGTACGAATCAAATCGTACTCTTCTGCTTGCGGCTCTTTGACTTTGACGATCATGTCCGCTTGGGCGAACACGTCCGCACCGCTTGCGGCCATCTCCGCTCCGGCTCGCAAGTAATCGTGATCGGGCAGCCCGGATCCTAAACCAGCGCCAGCCTGCACAATGACTTTGTGACCATTGGCCACCAATTCTTCGACACCAACTGGCAGCATCGCCACGCGATACTCATCTGTTTTTACTTCCGTGGGCACACCAATGATCATCAATAAGTCTCCAGGCAATCAGTTACAGCGCAATCGGTCAACAGCGCTGTTGGTTACAGCGCAATCAGTTACAGTTTGTTGATCCAATTTAACCGATCAAAAGAAACTCGTTGGACAAAGACCTGCGATGGCTTAAGTGTCCACAGGAGGCGACGGCCCCGAGCGCATTTTGTGCGCTACGGCTGGTTGCTAAGCTTGAGCCACCAAGCGATCAACGATTTCGGTGATTCCCGCGTGGATTTCTTTGGACAGCGGGTCGGCCTCACCACGGGGCGCTTTTTTGGCGGGCACTTCGATGGGATCGCCGACTTCCAAGACAGCTTTGAGCGGAAATTTACGATTTGCCTTTCCGATCAAAAATTCTTGAAATCGCTGGATCGTTTCGACGATTCGACTGTCCGTTACCACGTCGGCGGCGAAGTAAGAATCGCTATATGAATTCAACCAATGGGCCACATCGGTCATGAAATCGTCGTCACGTAACTTCACACGCTCGGGAGAATCGTTGGCCAATTCAAAATACTTTGACGAGATCTTTGTTCGAATCGGCCGCGATCGCGTGCCAATATCGTCTTCGTCGTTCACTGGCAACTCCAGCCGTTCTTCGACCTGACGGATAACCTGCTTAGCCAGCGATACTCTGCGCTCGTCTGTGGACTCTGAGGGGGGGGGACCACCGGACCCGTTGGCTCCCGATTGGACGTCGCCCAAGTATTGTATTTCTTGCAACCGCAAAATCGACTCAGAAACTCGCGTCAACCGCTGCGACAGGCTACCACTTTGCGTCCGTCGCCAACCGAACATTCGCTCCATTTGGGTCAGCTGTTCGCCGGCCCAAGATTCAATATTTTCCATGCAGTAATATTTGATGCCTACCGGATGCACGACGACTTTGCCGCCATGTTGTTTGGCACGTCGTCGAGCCGCGGAACGCGCAATGAAAGTGGCTCCATCCAACAGGTCCCGCACGATGTCGTTGGTGCGAAAGGTTTGGCCTTCGGGAAACAAGATCAATGCCCGTTGAGCTTGCGCCATACACTCGATGGATGTTTCCAGCGATTTTCGATCCATGCCTTCGCGGTGGAGACTGAATCCGCCACATTTGCGCATCGCGAACGAGTCAAACCAGCCTTTGTTGAAGAGATGCCAGGACGCAACGGCAAAGAAATTGACGCTTGCGTAGCGACCAGGCCATCCCATTGCCAATGGATCGGCATAACGAGAGTGGTTCGGCGCCAACATGACACCATGGCCAGCATCGGTGGACGCTTTGAGCTTTTGCCAGTGCCGGCATTCGTGAGCCAAGACGCCTTCTTTTCGGGCCAGATACCGATCCACCAAGCGCAATCGCTGAATGACCCAAGGACCGATGTTGCTACGGTCGGGTGGCACAAATTCGTAGGGTCGATCAAAAACGATGGTCATCGCGGCTTTTCCCTGCCGGTAACAGTTCC
>CAZZDZ010000600.1:0-2884 GCA_964652675.1 uncultured Pirellulaceae bacterium | reverse complement strand
CGGCTCCAGCGGTGCTACGGCCACGGGCGACATCAGATTCCAGCTGGGCCAGTAGCGTGGCGACGACATCGGGCTCGGACGTGTAAAGGTTCGTGGTCTCGCCCGGGTCGGTGTCCATGTCATAAAGCTGGCCGACAACTCCGTCAGACGTTTTTCCTTTCGACCATCCGCCGGATCCCGTACTCAGCAGCAGTTTCCATTTGCCCTGACGGTAAGAAAAATTTCCGTCAATCGAGTGGTGAATTACTCCTTGGCGAGTCGATTCGATCGGGTTTCCCTCAAGTGCAGCGGCGAAACTGACGCTGTCTTCGCCTGCATTTTCAGGAATCGTTGCGCCGGACAATTCAGCACAGGTGGCCATCAGATCGGTGAGGCAGATGAGTTGATCGCTTGTGGTACCTCCGTCCACGCGGGCGGGCCAGCGAACGATGAAGGGGACGCGATGTCCGCCGTCCCAGAGGTCAGATTTGTAACCGCGAAATTGTGCGCTGGGATAGTGGTCCAATTTCTGCAATTCGTTTGCCCTAGACGGTTTGGCTGAGCATCCGTTATCAGCGGTTACGATGACGATTGTGTTTTCGCCTAGTCCCGCTGCATCGAGGGCATTGACAATCTGGCCAATCACCGCATCGGTTTGTATGACGAAATCGCCATACTTGCCAAGCTTGCTTTTTCCTTGCCACTCTTTCGCCGGCAGGATGGGTGTGTGTGGCGATGTGAAGGGCACGTAGGCGAAAAACGGTTTGTCGGCTTTTTGCTGTTCAATAAATTCAACCGTCTTGCGTCCGATTTCCGGTAGCACATCGCTCGCTTCAAAATCAGGATGCGCCGGGCCTTTGCGGGGCCATCCTTTGGTTTCCGTTGCGGCTCCGATAAAGCGATCGTTTTCGATATAGATATAGGGCGGCATATCCAGCGAGGCGGAAATGCCGTAATAATAATCAAACCCTAGATCAACGGGGCCACCACTGATTCGTCCTGACCAATCGACATCTTTTCCATTTTTACCGACGTTTGGTTTTCCTTTGATGGCAGGAAGCCCTAGGCCAAGATGCCATTTGCCGATGCAAGCGGTGGTGTAGCCTTGCTGTTTCAACACGTCGGCAACCGTTAGTCGGTCGGCATCAATCAACGGTCGGTCAAAACCTCGTAGCACATGCTTTTGCAATCGCGTCCGCCAGTTGTATCGTCCTGTTAGAATGCCATAGCGTGTTGGCGTACAGACAGACGAACTGGTGTGTGCGTCGGTGAATGTCATTCCCTGTTCTGCCAGTCGATCCATGTGCGGCGTGGCGATTTTTCCACGCTCTGGATTGAGTGCATGCACGTCTCCGTAGCCTAAGTCATCGGCGAGGATGTAGATTACGTTAGGGTGATCCACGTCAGATCGTTCTGCGGCCAAACCAGAGGACGCGGCAAGAAGAATGACGGCAAAAACGGCGGTGAGGAAATGATTGATGTGTAATGGTTTCATGGGATTTGTTTTCACGTTTTACTGAAATCCCAGCTCGGTCAGCACGCGTTTACTATTGGCAAATTGATTTGTGTTGACCCCCACATGGCGGAGCATCGATAACCAAAGGTTGGCCAGCGGAGTAACCTTTGACTGGTAGACAACGTTCTGACCTTGCTTTAAGCCACCGCCGCCATGTCCGGCCAGTAGTAACGGCACATCGGTTGCCGCGTGGCCTCCACGGATTGAGGAACCGTAAGCAACCAGTGAATGATCCAAAAGCGAGCTTCCATCAGCTTCTCTGGTTTCCTTAAGCTTGCGGATAAATCCCGAAACCAATTCGGCCAGCATTCGATCACGCTGCTGGTGAGGTGCCTTGGGGTCGAGCTCACCGCTGGCACGGTGGCTCATCTGGTGAGGATTCGGGCGCGCGTTGAGCGTTTGGAGTACCAAGTTAGTTGGCAACATGTATGTCAGCACGCGAGTGGAGTCCGTTTGAATCGCGGCGACCATCATATCCAACATCAGTTCAATTTGCTCTTTACCACTGATTCGGTCATCGGGGCGTGGGAACGGCGACTTTGGATACGGCGTCTCAACCCAATCTTGCGCTTTACTCAGCCGTTTCTCGATGTTGCGAATCGACGTAAAGTACTCGTCAACACGGTGGCGATCGGAAGCGCTGATTTCCCCGTTGAGGCGTTTGGCATTTCCTAGGATCGCATCCAAGCTACTTTTCTGGCGTTCGATCCTAGCAATGGCTTGGCGAGCTTTTTCACCGGTTCCAAATAGTGCGCCGTAGACGGCCGACATCTTTTCATACGTGCCAACGGGTTTGCCATCATGAGCCCAAGAAGCGAAGGTGCCGTGCCCATCGACTCGCCAGCGACCACCGGCAATTGACATCGAGCTATGACGAGTATCTTCGCCGATCGCTGCTGCGGCGACCTGATCGCAGGAAACCGAATTTTTACTGTTATGGCCAGCAAGATTGGCACAAGTTAAGAAGTTCTGCGAACCGGCGTGAGGGTTCGCCAACTTTTGGTTCGTCAGATTTTGCACGATCGAAAAATCAGACTTTAGATCCTTGAAGGATTCTAACAGCGGTGGAAGATCGTACTTCTTTCCTGGTTGCTCTTTCGAGGGAAACCAGTTGGCTGCGTTGACGCCATAACCCATCGCCAGGAAGACTAGTCGTTTGGGAATCGCAGCTGCCGTTACGCCAGATGCACCTGCAGCAAACAGGTTTGCTTCCAAATTCGGAAGCATCAGCGCGGTGGCGCCTGAGATTAGCATTCTTCTGCGGTTTAATAGAGTCATTAGTTTTTCTCGGTTTTACGAAGATCGTGTTTTGTTGCTCTATGAGCCGTTTTGTTGTAGCTGGGCTCGCCAGAGTTCAGGAGCCCTGCCAATTCGCCCGAAGTCTGGCGA
>CAZZDZ010000599.1:0-2885 GCA_964652675.1 uncultured Pirellulaceae bacterium | reverse complement strand
AAAATCTTAAAAAGTAGCCGTCGATCTCCGAGCGACGTAGCCCGACCGAACAGGCTTCCAATCGTAATGATTTGGATCGTAAGGAAATGAAGGCCAATGGCACGAGTGAACTTACGATCCGAATTCTCAAAACTGGTCGCCACAAAGTCGGGCTACATCTCTGGGACAGAGATGGCTACAAAGTGCCGACCGAATAGGCTCCCAATCGCAGTGATTCGGACCGTAAGGAAATGCCGGCCAATGGCACGAGCGAACCTACGATCCAAAATCTTAAAAAGTAGCCGTCGATCTCCGAGCGACGTAGCCCGACCGAACAGGTCTCCAATCGTAGTGATTTGGATCGTAAGGAAATGAAGGCCAATGGCACGAGTGAACTTACGATCCGAATTCTCAAAACTGGTCGCCACAAAGTCGGGCTACATCTCTGGGACAGAGATGGCTACAAAGTGCCGACCGAATAGGCTCCCAATCGTAGTGATTTGGATCGCAAGGAAATGCTGGCCAATGGCACGAGCGAACCTACGATCCAAAATCTCAAAAGTAGCCGTCGATCTCCGAGCGACGTAGCCCGACCAAACAGGCTTCCAATCGTAGTGATTCGGATCGTAGGGAAATGCTGGCCAATGGCACGAGTGAACTTACGATCCGAATTCTCAAAAACTGGTCGCCACAAAGTCGGGCTACATCTCTGGGACAGAGATGGCTACAAAGTGCCGACCGAATAGGCTCCCAATCGTAATGGTTTGGATCGTACATGGTCGGGCTACATCTCTGCCGCAGAGATGGCGACTTTCAAATCGAAATCATCTGCTTTTGGCCCGATATCTGCTTAAAGATTCTCTTGGTCGTCGGCTCGATAATGCAGAAGTTCGATTTGTGGCACTTTCCCCAAGTGCTTCAAAGCGTGCGGTTATCGACCGCTAGGCGATTTTGTCGGTGCCAAGAGCGATCGTGGAGGCGCGTTCGCTATTGGCGTCGGCTTCTTTGGCCGGTTTTCAAAGCCCTTTCGACAAAGAACGCGATTTCTTCGACGCGTTCGGTGCAGCATTCTGCTTCACCCAGAATGCTACAATCGGGCAAAATCATCCAGCCATTTAACTGGCGTTTCGCCATAAGAGAATTAAAAATCTATCGTGTGTGGTCGACTTGCCCTGCGAACTCCCGCCTCCGCTTGGTGCCAAATGTTCCTGCCGGAGATGCAGCTAGAACAGATTCAAGAGATAATCCCACCAAGTGAAAATCGAGCTCGGTACAACATCGCGCCCACGCAGAACATCGCATGCATCGGTAGCATCCATTCTGAAAGTTCCGCGCCCGATCACCCCCAACAACTTTTCTATGCCCGCTGGGGCCTCGTGCCTTCGTGGTCGGACGACCTGGCCATCGGCAGTCGCATGATCAACGCTCGCAGTGAAACGGTCGCCGAAAAACCATCCTTCAAACGCGCGTTTGCAAAACGTCGCTGCTTGATCCCTGCTGACGGCTACTACGAATGGATGAAAACCGACGACGCAAAAGGCGCCAAGCAACCCTACTTAGTCCACCAAGCCGACCACAGCCCGTTCGCACTCGCTGGGATTTGGGAACAAAACAGCAAAGCCACCCTTGATGGACAACCAATCACAACTTGCACGATTTTGACGACCGCAGCCAACCAAACCACCGCAGCGATCCACGATCGCATGCCAGTATTTCTAGCACGCGAATCCTACGACCAATGGCTGGACACAGAGAATGACGACCACCAGTCGTTGCAGTCTCTCCTCGTTCCGGCCTCCGAATCGCTACTATGCACCACACCGGTCTCGCGGCGAGTCAACAATGTCCGCAATGACGATGCTCAGTGCGTCAAACACTTCACGTCCAACGCCGCAAAACCTCAATCACTGTTCGAATAGCGCGTCACGATTTCACTTACGTGTCTTGGCCAACACGGCCAGCCCCGCAAACGTTAGCGCAATGCCGGTCGTGAGCGGCACGGTAATTGGTTCGTGAAACAGCAAGACTCCCGCGACCGCCGCCATCGCGACTTGTGATGCATTGATCAGATTCACCGCGATCACCGGCAGCGCTTTCAGCGAGGTGCTCAGGGCGACAAATGCCACAAAGTTGAACACACCCGCAGCGATCATCATCGACCAATATTGATCCTGTACCGCGAAGATACTATCGATTCCCATCCGCAGCAAGCAAAACGTCCACAACGAAACCGTTCCTACCAAACCACTGATGAACATGGTCGCGGGAGCGGACAATCCACCCAGCATGGCTTGTCGTACAACAACACCAAACAACGCGTACGCAAAACCCGATGCAGCTGCACACAGTGCGCCAACCCACAACGGACTTGTGTTGGTCGATTCCGCTGGTGTTTCGGTCGCTCCGGGCAACGAAAGAACGACGACCGCAGCGATCAAAGTAATCATCGAAATGATGCTGCGAGTGCGAATCGGTTCACGCAACATGATTTTGGCAAGCAACGCACCGCCGATCAGCAAAGTCCCCAGCGTGATCGGCACCGAAGCGGCCAGCCCAATGATCTCCAGCGCAATCTGAAACGCTGCGTTGCCAACAAACTGTCCCAGAAGTGACACGGCAATGAAACGCGGCACGATCGCATAGCTTGTCGCAATCGTCTGTCCTGACAATCGCATCCAAATTAAAAACGGAGCCAATGCAACCAAAGTCGGAACGGCTTTTACTGCCGACACCAAGAACGGGTCCACGCCCACACACTTGCGTAGCGCAATGTTCGCGCCGGTGTACAAGAAAGCCGCCGCCAATCCATAGATCGATCCGGCAACGATCCCCACCGGTGGCTTGAGCGTTTTCGTTGGCGGCGAATCATCAGCGTCAGATTCAACGATTGCCAAATTAAGTAGCGG
>CAZZDZ010000598.1:0-2905 GCA_964652675.1 uncultured Pirellulaceae bacterium | reverse complement strand
GCTGGCACGAAGTTCCCAAACGTCTGAAAACCAGACGTTTCAGCGAGATGTCGCGATCGATCGGGTCAATTATCGGTTGCCTGTTCGCGACACCCGAAAACAACGTGGACCTCTAATCATCCTACTGGCCGGTTCGCTATTCGGCATCGTACTCATGTTTGTTGGAACGTGGATGTCTTTGGCCGAAGGGATTGATATAGTCAAACAAAACAGACAATTCGACAGGCAATTCGGCTGGTTCTTGATTGCGTTTGGATTGCTGGGATTGTTCGGCCTGATACCGGCAATCGGCGTGTTGTGTTGGAGCGTCGGCGCATTGTGCAACCGTTCCTATTGCACGATCGCGGTAACGACCAAGAAATTGGTCTGTGCTGAACGAGCGTTGATTGCGCGCCGACATCGCAAGATCAAGATTGACGAAATCCATCGCCTCGTCGTGGTCAGTGATTTGTCGGATGTGCGTCCACAGAAACCCAACCTGTCCAACAAACAACCTGTTGGCTTTCTGATGTTGCTCGGATCACTGGACTATCACTTGATCGCCGAAACCAAATCGGGAGATGTGTTTTGCGTTGCCTTGGGGTATCCCAAGGCACTGTTAATGGAACTGGCCAAAGACTTGGTACCGCGGCTGGATTCAGAAGCCCCATCGATTCAGACGCCGATTCAACGTTCAAATGCACCTGACACTGATAGTCCCCACAGCGATGGGATTCAGATCATTGATTCAGATCAGGTAGCCGATCAACCGACTGACGCGTATCAGACGCCACCGGAAGGAACAAAAATCGAAGTCACTCGACGTGACGATGGGATTACGATCGAGATCCCCGCGCGTAAAGATTGGCCGGGAGCAAAGTTCATGAAGATCTTTGCAACTATTTGGAATTCATTTGTGTGGTTCATGTTTTTCGGCACAATGGCCAACGTTCGGAACAACGATTTTTCATTCCTCTTTACATTGCCGTTTATCATCGCGGGAATTGTGCTGCTGCTGATTATCCGGCACCAAAGCACGTTGCGTACGACCATCGCAACGGCAGATGACTTGCTGTTCGTTCGCACCAAGTCGCAATTGCGTGAACGTCACAAAGAATGGCAACGAGAGCAAATTCAGCGGATAGGCGTCGCTGACAGCAACACCGAAGTCAACGGCGAGCGCCTTCAAGAGTTGCAAATCCATGTTCTGGGTGCGAAAAAGTTTGGCTTTCTGTCTCAGCTTACGGTGGAGGAGATGAATTGGGTGTCAGCACTGCTCAATGATGCCCTTGTCCTGTCGCAACTCGATCGACACATCTACTTCTATCGTGATCAACAAGACCGTCCCATTCCAACCAATGATTCACGCGTTTCGGTTAACTACACCCCCGATGAAGCGATCATTTCTTTGCCGGGCAAATCGCGAGGGGTAACCGTCTCTCATTGCCTGATGGGGCTTTTGTTTACTGTCATCGGCATCGTCGTTTTTGCAGCGGTGGTTCCTGCAAATGGATTTGCTGGCGTCGGCATTTTCATCACCCTTTGGTCACTCGGATTCGTGGGCAGCGGCCTGTCTTTGTTGGTTTATGGGTTCATCGCGTTCAAAACACGCTTTGAAATACGCCTGGCCCAAAACAGGCTAGACGTTCATCGATGGGGAGTACTGGGGAAAAAACAGTACAGCTTCACGAAAGATGAAATTGGTGATTTAAAAGTCATTGACACCGGCTGGAAGAATAACGAGCAATCGGTAATGCGTCTGGAGATCGGGCGCGATCCAGCCAAAACCGTCAAGATCGGCCAATCACGCCCAGAAGCCGACCTGAAAATGGTCGCCACGATCATCAATGAAACTTTGGAATAGACCGCAGGCGTGTTGGAGTCCAGGCTTTAGCCGCTGGAGTATTCGAGTATTCGCTTAGGAAAGAAGAAAGCGAGTAAAAGGCGGCTAAAGCCTGCACTCCAGCGCTGTTTCATATTGGCTGGACGACTTGCGTTACCGTGACAGGTTCATTTTCATTCAACTTGAATGTCAGTTTTACCTCGACCTTCGTTTCCCGCTTGATCGGTTTGGGCCGATCGAACGTCCACAGGTTTGCGGGCATCTTTCCTTGTTGATAAACGCCATCCGACCAACTTGACGCTTCGACCTGCCAGCTTTGTGGTGTTCGACAGCGCGGACTTAGCGTGCACTTCTGGCTCACACCGTCCTGCTTAATCGTCAAATCGGTGACCTCAATTGTTACCGGCTTGGCAGTCGTATTGAAAACCCGAACACCTTGGATCGAGAGCGCAGAACCTCTCGGGGTGACCTTCGACCGTACGGTGACCTTGCCAAGAGTGACGGCGATCCCGTCCTTTTCAAAATCCGGATCCAGCGCGGCCTTGAAGCGCTCGAATTCGACCTCGCCGAACCCTTCGATCTTCGCGGGGCCAAGGATCGATTCGGCACTGATCAACTTGTATGATTCGATCTTGGTCACCAAACGCTCGCTTCGATTGATGCCGTCATGACCTACGATTTTGCGGTTGATCTGAGTGGTCAAGACCGCAGGGACTGACCGACCATGGGCAATGCTTTTCGCTAGACGATCCTCCATCGCTTGGTCGGTGAAGCTCGAAAACTTGAGCGATTCACCGTTGAAGAAATGGAATCGAACGACGTCGCGATACGGGGGCGTCGCCCGAGTGCCCAAGAATTGACGTCCAAGGCTCAATCGACCCACCAACACATAGCGGCCATCTTGATCAATATCTTTCTGATCAAAGTACGCCAGCGCAGGAATTGCAGTTACTCCCGCCTTGCCAGCCACCTGATCTTTGGCCTCCTGCGCAACCACAAACACGCAGGCAATCTGCATCGTCGCCAGAACAAGAGCAAAACGCGATATCGCTGATGGCATCGTTATCCAGTTGTATTTCATGG
>CAZZDZ010000597.1:0-2907 GCA_964652675.1 uncultured Pirellulaceae bacterium | reverse complement strand
ATGCTAACGCAGCTAACGCATGGGGCTATATGCTGTCGCTGCTTCGCAGCTGGTTTTCTGGTTGATTCACACAGTCGATCGATCGAATCTGGATACATTTTTTCAAAAGCGCATCACCACAAGAAGAGTGACCGTTCAGGAACTGTTGTTGCACCGTAATTCGCCAGCCGCGAAGTGGCTGGTTTTTCAGTGCCGCAATGTTAATATTCATACAATACGCAAACGCGCGTTCCCAAACGATTCCTGCGGAAACTCACCCGCCCGATGACGTTTTGCGCAACTTCCAAACGAACGCTTCGGGTTACCAGAAAAGTCAAAAGTGGCGCTGTCCACACAGCCTTGGCGTTAAACGACCAAACCAACACGTCGCGAGGTAGAAAACGTGGAGCTTGCACTGTGGGGAGGCAATTTCAATCCTCCTGGGACTCACCATACCGAGATCGCTCGTGCGCTTTCAAAGATCGCCGATCGCGTTGTCATTGTCCCGGCCGGTCCGCGCGAAGAAAAACTAGGGCAAGATGCGATCGCATGCAGTTTCCGAGCTGCGTTAGTTGACTTGGCATTCAGCGGAATTGAACGCGTTGAATTAGATTTTTCCGATTTAGAAAACCAAGTCTTCACGACCAACTACCAGTTGGCCAAACGCTACGTCGACACGGACGTCTGGCACGTCGTCCCACAAGAATTTGTCGCAGGCGGGGCAACCGGCGATTCGATGATCCATCGTTGGTGGCAGTGCGCAGAAGAAATGTGGCAGAACGCCAACTTTTTGGTCGTCCACACCCGTGATCGAGAGCTCAATCGATCCGACTTGCCGCCAAATCATCGGCTAGTCGAAGTCAACACGCATGGACGTTCCCTGGACATTCGGCTTTCGCTTGTGCGTGGCGAAGACGTCTCCGACCACATTGACGCCCCCGTATTAAATTTCATCAATAGCCGCGGGCTGTACCGGTTGAGCACACCGGCTCATTCACGCAAAGTTTCCTTGGCTGGAAAACGCGGCTTCGCATTTTTCGATGACCGAAACGTTGCCGCCGCAAAATGGGCGCAGCAGTTCGCTGGCATATCGGCAGACGATGCCGACTACATCGTCGCTGTTGGTGGCGACGGCACGATGTTGCGCGCGATCGAACGACATTGGGAACGCCGGATTCCATTCTTTGGCGTTAACTTTGGCCACCTTGGGTTCTTGTTGAATGACCGCGAAGACGTCTTAAACGCAAGCTTTCCACCCGATCAAGTGATCGTGCGAGACCTACCGATGCTGCGTGTCGAATCCGATCTGATCGATGGGACGACCGTAGTGGACCTAGCGTTCAATGATGCTTGGGTCGAACGATCAACCGGCCAAACGGCATGGATCGAAGTCAAATTGGACGACCAAGTGCGTTTCGAAAAATTGGTATGTGACGGAGTCTTGGCCTGTACAGCAGCCGGTTCAACCGCATACGCAACGTCAATGGGAGCAGCCCCCATGTTGGCCGACACCGACGCTTGGATGTTGGTTGGGTCCAACGTCATGACACCACGTGGCTGGAAATCGGCGCCCATTTCGATGAACTCGTCGATCACCCTGCGAAACCTTGATCTAGAAAAACGTCCCATCCAAGGATTCATCGGCGGAAAGCCGCTCGGCGACTTAACCGAAATGCGGATTCGACCCTCGCGAACAGCATTCGTCGAATTAGCGTTTCTCCCCGAACACGACATGGCCAAAAAGATAACGAACCTCCATTTCCCAAGCAGTTAAATAACACGGCTTTCGTACTCGTACTCGTACTCAATGGAATGGTACTCGATCTCACGAGCGAAACCGTGTTATCGAGTACGAGTACCGGCGAAACGCCTGAGTACGAGTACGATCAGAAAGCACTGCAAATTGGCCAACATCAACCCGTTCGTAGATGCCGTATCTTCACCAAGCCCGAAGCCGCGGCGATGCGACGTCTTTTCAGGGAGTTTTGTTCTTACATGGTGGGTTGGCTTGGTTACTTCGCACTCGATCAGATGGGAGGAGCCCCGGAGCAACCGGGTCCCAATCCCGATCGACATGGCTACCCGTTGTTTTGCGGTTGCGTCGTCTCAGGTCGATGCTTGAGGGTGATCGGGTCAGTCGCCGCGATTGAATGACGATAGATCAAACGAAGTCCATTGTCTCTTGCGTAGTCAAGTAAAGTGTACCCACCATTGGGCAACAGCATACCAAAATTGGGCTTCCTTTGATCAGTAACGACCGCATCGATAATCAGGGGCTCAAGCGAACCATCAAGTTGAACGAAGATGTCAATGCGATCGCCCACGACGAACGATGCAGTATCGGGAGTTGCCCTGATACCGATCGGTTGGCGATCATGTGGTATTAAATACGGTTTCGTAAAATCGAAATTGATCCATCGTGGCAATCGACTCGGAAAACGTGACGTATCGCTATACGCCAAGCGGCGAAACCAGAAGTCGAACCAAACCCGTTCGTGGCACCGAGTTCATCCGCGCGGTCGTTCAGCACACGCTACCGAGCGGCTTTCAGAAGATTCGATATTACGGATGGCAAAGTCCCAACAGTCGCATCGACAACGAAGAAGTTCGCTGGCTGGTGATGCTGTACCTAGGTCTTGCGTTCTGTTTATGGGCATACACCAAGTCACCCCAGTCGGCTGGACCTCGCTGCAAAGACTGCGGCGGAAACCTGCGAACGATTTCGGTGATCGACCACGAAGGTCGAGTGTTGTACCAAAACGCGCTCGGTTACCTCGATAGCGGATAAACGATGACCAGAAGAGTTGATTCAATCGGCAAAACGCAAACGTCATCCCGAGGGCGAACAGGGAAACTGCGCGCCAACAGTCAAATCAGCATAGAAAGGCAATCGATCGAACGACTGCCCAGAAGCGCCAACGCCAGTTC
>CAZZDZ010000596.1:0-2908 GCA_964652675.1 uncultured Pirellulaceae bacterium | reverse complement strand
CAACTGTCAAAACCAAACGTTTTTCTTGAATCACAGAATAGAATCCCACTTTGAAAAGTAAAAAAGGAATGGTCACTCGCGCTAGCCGCTTCAGTCCAATACTGCTCAATGGACATTTGAGCCGCGGGCCTTGCATCCGCAACCCGGGCTGCTTGGAGGCCCGTGACTAGCGCCATCGGCTCAGTTTCATCACCCCAACCCCAGCTCGCCGGGAAGGAGAGCAAAACGGATAAATGAAATCGATTGAGTCGGTTGAGATTTTACCTTCTACTTAGACTTGTGAAAGGCATTGCCGTCACCTATTTCTCCAGGTACCTGCAAGTGGGACTCGCTGAGCCGAGACGCAAGTGAACAGAAGTGAAGTTGTTTTCAGGGCACAACCAGACGCCTTTGACGCGTGCTTTTGCGTCATCCATTGCGATGTCTGTTTCTGCAAAGAACTCACACGTAGTGAGATCCATTCATCAACCGCATTTCGTCCAACAAATCGAGCCACCGCAAAAGCCGGACCCGCCCCGGTTTGTCTTTGCCCGCAAGGCTGTGCGTTCAATCTTAATCGCATTGTTGCTCAGTGAAACGGTACTGTGCTGCCGATATCGAAGGGGGGCAGACTTTGCCTGGATGCGATCGCATCTTTCGTTACTCCTTTTTCTTTCTGATGTGGCGGGACGCAGGCCTGACAACGCATCCCAATAGATGACATTTGTGTGACGAAGCGTTTTCGTCGGTATTAACAGCTAAACCTTCGGATTTCGCGACGGCCACGCGCCTGCTTGGCATGATTAAGATCGACGATTTACGGGTGCAGTTCGGAAAGTTCGTTGCGGTTGACGGATTAAATCTCCAGACTGAACCGGGGCAGATCTTTGGCTTTCTGGGCCCCAACGGTGCCGGTAAAACAACCACAGTTCGCGTACTCACCGGCGTGCTGCGACCGACATCGGGCACCGTGACGATCGCGGGACATTCGATTCCGGCAGATCTTCATAAAGTCAAAGAGTTGTGCGGATACGTGCCGGATACCGAGGACCACTACGACGAACTTAGTGGGCGAGAGAACCTGCGGATTTATGCTTCGCTTTACCGAATTCCCAAACAACGTGTTGACGAAGTGCTGGCTCGCCTGGAGCTTTCTGAGGCCGCGAATCTGGCGGTCGCTCGGTACTCCAAAGGCATGCGAAAGAAACTGTTGATCGCCCGCGAGATTTTGCATCGCCCCAAAGTTCTCTTCTGCGACGAACCAACCGCCAACCTGGACGCACACTCTACCGGTCTGGTTCGCCATCTCTTGGGTGAGCTACGCGAAGACGGCACTACCGTTTTTCTTACCACGCACAATATGACCGAGGTAGAAGAAATTTGTGACCGCGTCGCAATCCTATCGCGTGGCAAGTTAATTGACAGTGACACACCGAGCGGGTTCATGACGCGCCACGCGGAAAACAAGGTGCGAGTTGAACACAATGTTGATGGTCAGCAAGTCCGTCAGTTCTTTGACCAAGACGACCCCGTGTCGCGGGCGGAACTTGCCCAGTTAGTGAGTACCCAGTCTGACTTGAGGGTGCACTCACTCGATTTTCGATTCGAAGACGTATTTCGGAAGCTTACTGGAGAGGCTTACAAGTGAGACTACGCCCGTACATTTTGCTGACGCTGATCCGAAAGGACATGTCGCGTCTTGTTCGCAATGGGCCTGCGCTGATGCTGTTGGGCCTGTTCGTTTTGATGGCGTTTCTGCTTGGGTTCAGTGGCCTGGTCGAACAGGAAGAGCAACAAGGCCGCGCTAGCGCAGCGTTCAAGGAATCATGGATCGTCTACTGGGAAGACAGCGAATGGGTTGAACTTCTTAAGCGGCGTGCGCCGAAGGAGCTGAGCATTCGTTTTGTGAAAGCCAGTCAGTTGGAGTCGCAAGCGTATCCACCGCACATCTGCGTGATTGAGATCCGCAAGTCTGCGTTCTTTCGAGATCGAAACCAAGTTCGACGTCACGTCAACTATTGCTACCCAGGTTCGGACCAAAAGGTTTTGTGGCCTATCACTCGCTGGTTCCTGTCGGTATCGCTTGAGCACTTTGGCAAGATACCGCAATTTTTCGAGACCGTTCAGCCGGTCGTTCCCCAGAGTCAACAGACGGCTGCTCGAAACGCGCTTGCGGATGTGTCCGTGGCTGATGCTCTGAGTATTTCACTCATTGGAAGTACGTTCCTGACGACGATCCTGTTCTTTGCGGCCTCGGGCTTAATGGTATCCATGACTGCGCAAGAACGTGAGCGTGGAGCGCTACGAGCAATCCTGCTGACTCCTGCTTCCTATATCGAGTTCGTTGCTTCCAAGGCAATCGTGCACGGTGGGCTTGCCCTGGGCACGTCCGCCATCGTGGTTGCCGCGCTGAAGCCGGAGGTTCTGACATCGCTCCTGTTTTGGGGAACGATGATTTCTCAAACTTGTGGGTACTTTGCGGTGGGGCTATTCATTGCTTCTTTTGCAAAAAACCAGGCCGCGCCCAACCTGCTCTCCTTCGCTTACATCCTCGCGATCGGGGCACTGAATCTGTTGGCGTATCGCTTCGAAGCCTTCCAATTCATAAGCTTGCTTACATTTGAACGCTACGGCCTGATCTTTACAGTCACCAGCTTGAATGCCGGTGGGCTGAGCATCGCAAACAGCCTGAGGGTGATGGGCACGCCCGCATTTATGCTGCTCGTTTTTCTCACGAGCGGTCTGTTAGTGATTGCGATCAGCGTGGGTTCGCTACGCCTGCGGACACGGTAACTGCGCGACATCGGCGGCCTGCGGTTTGCCAGCAAGCGACTGATTTGACGCTTGTTTTGGCTGGCACAACGTTGACGGGTCGTCAATGTGCCCAACAACATGAAAACCGAAAACCTAGCCTGACCCCCGCGAAGCG
>CAZZDZ010000595.1:0-2911 GCA_964652675.1 uncultured Pirellulaceae bacterium | reverse complement strand
GAAAAGGGGATTGACGAATTCAAGGGCCAGGTCCAAGCGTTTATCAAGTCGCATGAAGGCAAGAAGTACAACGGAACCTCAGAAGTTCGACTCGTTCTTGTCTCGCCAATCGCTTGTGAAGAGAGGGGGAATTTGTCTCCGGCCCACGACAAACGACTCGGCGAATTGCGAACGTACACCCAGGCGATGCGAGAAGTGGCCAGCGATTCAAACATTCCGTTTGTGGATTTGTTCGAACCGTCTCACTACTTGATGAACGAGCCCGTTGGACCCGATCTAACGAACAATGGAATTCACTTGAACGCTTATGGCTATTGGGCGATTGGGCATTCGCTGTTTCAACAACTGACGACCAATGATCGCAGCAACGACCGGTGGGTTATGCGGATCGACGCCCAAAAAGTATCTGGTAGTGGTCGTGGCGTTGATGTTGGCAATTTGTCATCCGACGAAAACGGCATTCGATTTCAAGTTACCGAAAAATCGGCACCGACACTGCGTCCTCCAACCCAGCAGCGTCTCCCTTCGCAGTTGGCATTCGCCCGCGATACGCTCATTGTCGAAAACCTTTCCCCCGGAAAGTACCGGCTGTTGGTTGATGACGGCGTGGTTGCGATGGCGTCGGCGGAAGATTGGGGAAAAGGCGTTCCCATTGATTCTTCGCCTGCACACGATTTGGCCGAGCAGTATCGTGCTGACATCAACGACAAAAACTTGCAGTTCACTTACAGTTGGAAAGCTCTGAACCAAGTCCACATTGTTGGTGAACGACGGACGTCGCCAAGCGGCAAGGCGTTGCCAGCCGAAGTGGTGGAATTCGATAAAATCGCCAGCCAGCGAGACAAAGAACTCCGCAGCGGAATCAAGCTTAAAACACGTACTTGGCGACTCTCGCGCATCGCCGACACAAAACCCAACCAGTGAACCAAAACTTAACCAGTGACACGAACGACGTGGCAACTGAAAGACATCGAATGAAAAACTTACTCTCAGCCATTGGCTGCGCTGTTCTGTTATCTCTGTTGAGTCCCAATGCGATTGCACAGGATGCAAAAGGCATCAAAACCGCCAACTTGAAAGGAGCGGACTTGGATCTGATGAACAATCATGATCCGAATTCGCAACTGGAAAATTTTGACCTGCTGCCCGGATACCAAGTCAATTTATTCGCGGCTGATCCAATGTTTGCCAATCCAGTCCACATGCATTGGGATTCACGAGGCCGGCTTTGGGTCGCCTGCTCTTGGGCTTACCCGCAGTTGAAACCGGGAGAAGTCGCCAATGACAAAATCATCATCTTGGAAGACACAGACAACGATGGAGTAGCAGATAAATCGACTGTATTTGCAGACGGCCTTTACTTGCCCACCGGTTTGGAATTGGCAAACGGCGGTTGTTACGTCGCTCAATCACCAGACATTTTCTTCCTCAAGGATACTGATGGCGATGATGTCGCGGACGTCAAAGAATTGGTGTTAACGGGGTTCGGGATCGAAGACAGTCACCACAGCATCAGTGCATGGCGACGTGGGCCAGGTGGCTGGATCTATTTCCAAGAAGGCATCTTTTTGCACTCGCAAGTTGAAACGCAGTACGGCGTCGTCCGGAATTTCAACGGTGGCGTTTACCAATTCAATCCGCGCACCCAACAGTTGCGAATGTTTTGCCGTGGTACCGGCGGTAACCCATGGGGACACGTTTTCGATCGGTGGGGACAGTCTTTTATGGTGAACAATCCGCGCATCATGTATTTGTCCCCGGCAACAGGAAACAGTGGTGAAGCGGTTCGAGTCAAGCCGCTAATCAGCACAGAGAAACAGTGTGGTGGCGATTTGGCGACCGGCACTCATGTGGGAGATGACATTCGCGGACAACTTTTAACGGGACGGTTCAAGAGTCGGACGGTCGTGCGATACGAACTGATCGAAAACGGGGCTGGATTTAGTGCCAAAGTGCTTTCGCCGCTGATCAGTTCTCGACATCCCAACTTTCGTCCGGTGGATGTGAAAGTCGGTCCCGACGGCGCGGTGTACGTGGCCGATTGGTACAACTCGATCATCAACCACGCTCAACATGATTTTCGTGACCCTCGTCGCGATCACGATCACGGTCGTATCTGGCGAATCACCCACAAGGAAAGAGAGCTCGTAAAAAAACCAACGCTTACCGAAATATCACTGCAATCATTAGTCGAACATTTGAAGAGCCCCGAGGATTGGACGCGGCATCAGGCTAGAAACGAACTGAGCGAACGGGACCCCGACCAAGTGCTCAACGCTTTGGAATCGTGGGTGAAATCACTTGATGTTGACGCCCCCGAATATGACCATCGAATCGTCGAAGCGATGTGGGCTTGTCAGAACGTGGACCGTGTCAGCGAAGACATTTTGAAACGAGTCCTTGGGGCAAAAGACGGGCACGCGCGATCAGCGGGTGCACGGATGCTTCGATATTGGCACGAAAAATTATCAGATCCCATTGGCATGATCGCTGCGGCGTCCGCCGACACGTTCCCTAGGACGAGGATGGAAGCGGTGCTTTCGGCTGGGTTTATCCCCCGAGCCGAATCGTTTGTCGCCGCGTTGAATTCTCTGGATCAACCCAAGGACACGTTGATTGATCAGGCACTGTCGCAAACAACCAAGGCGTTGAAAACCTATTGGCTGCCCGCGTTGAATGCTGAAAAACTGCAGTTCGCTAAACCAGGTCACCGGGAGTTCGCAGAAAGAAACGCTGGGCTCGGTCTGAAAGAGCGGCTTGCCAAACTTTTGAAAGAGCGAACACCGACCCGCAAAGAAGTCGATAGTCTTCAATCGGAATTATTTGACGCGGCAACAGACAACGAGGTGGGGATGATCGTGACGGCTCTTGGCAAGAACGATGGCGTCAAATCACCGGTCGTCGCGATTGC
>CAZZDZ010000594.1:0-2925 GCA_964652675.1 uncultured Pirellulaceae bacterium | reverse complement strand
TCCGCTCAGAGGCTCAAGGTATCACCGAGAAGGCCGAAGCGATGAAGATCCTGGATACAGTCGGCAAAGAACACGAAGAGTTCAAGTTGCAGTTGAACAAAGAAAAGGATGTCGAAATCGCTGCGATCGACGCTCAACGTGGAATTGCCGAAAGCCAGGCAGGCGTGGTTGGCGAAGCACTCAAGGCCGCGCGGATCGACATTGTCGGTGGTGACGGAGAGTTCTTTGACCAGATCACTTCGGCTGTCAAAGGCGGCAAGGCGATCGACCGATTCGTTTACAACTCGCGGGTTGCGACGGATATCAAAGACACGTTCTTTGACGGCAACGCCGAATATTTTCGAGATCAAATCAG
The DNA here is from genome assembly GCA_964652675.1 of uncultured Pirellulaceae bacterium. Classification (GTDB taxonomy): domain Bacteria; phylum Planctomycetota; class Planctomycetia; order Pirellulales; family Pirellulaceae; genus K23-9. The sequence goes on along the minus strand of CAZZDZ010000594.1, from coordinate 2,570 downwards.
CAGCATGATGGGGCAGTTCAACTTGGACACCGATGGCGTCAAGGACCTGAGCATCGCAGCGTTGATCGCGAAAATGATGGGAATGGCCAAGACCGAGGACGTTCGCAGCCAATTGACCAGCTTGCTGGGCATGGCCGGAACGGCAAACGTCGCCGACCAAAAGGCCGGTCGCTTGTTAGCAAAGACGCCCACAACCGTGGCGTCTACAAACGGCAAGAAAGCCTAAACCCAATGTGGCAAAGCTGCTCGGCCGGCAAAATGAAACCTGGGGCGTGAGCCCCAGTTTTTTTTCAACCTCAGGAGCAACCAGCTAACCAGCGCCGACGCAAGTCAGTCATCCAACAGATACGCCTCTTCGAATCTCACACCAGTAATGGCCGATAACAAACTCGCCGCGGGAACTTACGAAGTCTTGCGCAATCGATTGCGCGATGCGGCTGGCGATTTGCGTGATCGGATTGCCAAACTGAACGAAGAACGCGCCAATGTCTTCGGCAACATCGACACGCACTTGATTTCCACCGAGCGTGTCACCACCGAACACAACTGCGTTCCTCGTGATTTGGTTTCGATTGGCGACAAGTTTCTGTTCGGCTACAACGTCCAGTTCGGTCTCAAAACCGACATCGATCTCGAAGACGTCTTCAGCGTTTACAGCTTCGCTGACCAACAATTCCACACCGCCGACTTGCAGCTCATTGGCGACGATCGGTTCAATTCTGATTTTCACGAGCTGTACAAATTCTACAAAGGCACAACGTTCACGCGATTTTTTCGCAGCGGCCCGATGATGCACATGGTTTTCCAAGTTGGAAAAACATCCCGTGACATCAAATCATTTAAATGGCGAGTAACACCTGATTCGCTGGAGTACTTGGACAATCGATCCGAGCACGAAGTCAAAGATCCACCACAACACGAATTTCGTTGGACGCGAACGACGCGCGACCAACACCACTACGGCGCCCACCCGCACATTTCGATCGACGACAAAGTCTTTGTCGAAACAGTCGGTGGTGACCTGACCATCAAAGTCGAAAACAACACAGAATCTGGCGAAGGCATCTATGCCGAACCAGTCGACCACGCTGACCAACAGCTTGATGACGCGGAAATCTACTACGCGATCGTTGGCAACCTGGTCTTGCTGAAAATGAAACCGTATCAGGAAGACGTCACGCGTTATTTGGTCTACAACGACAAAATCCAACAAGCGATGCGGCTGGATGAGATCGAGCACGCTTGCGTGATGCTACCAGGAGATCACGGCGTGATTTTCCCGGGCGGCTATTACTTGCAAACTGGCGAATTCAAACGGTTTGACCACGGGCTGTCCGACATGCGTTACCAGCGCACCGTCGCCTCGCCCAACGGCGAAGACTACTTGTACCTGTTTTATAACCCCGAAACGGGCACCTACGTTCAACTTCGATACAACCTGATTTCGCAAACCGTCGAAACCCCATTGGTGTGCCACGGACAAACGTTTTTCGAACGTGGCGAAATGGTTTGCTTCAGCACTCACGATGAAGCGCAGAAGCATCATCCGATTCAGATTTGGCAAACTCCGTTTACCGGCCCCAACTACGTCCCCGAAAACCAAACCGATTCGTTGCTGTTCAAAATCGGCAACAAAGAAATCGTGCGCGGGATGGCCGAGTGCAGCGAAATCTTGGGCCTGATCGACAAAGACGACAGCTACGATGGCCTGTACGTCGACTTGGGCAAAAAGTCATCCGACGTTTTGGACAGCTATTTCTGGATCGACAAACAAGAAACGCACAAGCTTTCTGAACCGATCAAGAAAATCCGCGAAGCCGCCAACGCAGCCGTCGAAGAGTTCGAGAAAGTCACTCGGGTACGTCGCGACACAAACGCACGAACCAAAGAGGTCCAAGCCAACGTCGAAGCCTTGGTCAAAGAGATCGAACGTAGCCGATTCGAATCAATCGATGACTTTGTCAAAACACTGGCCAGCCTGCGAGAACAACGTGGACACGCACTGGGCTTGAAAGAACTGCGCTACGTCGACGAATCGATCATCGAACAACTGGAGACCGAAACCGCCGAACGGGCCGAGCGAGTGAGTCGTCGCTGCGTTGATTTCTTGCTAACCCCCGGCTCGCTGGATCCGTATCAAGATCGAGTGTCAACGGCAGGCGAAAAAATTGCCGAGGTCACAACGGTTTCCGAAGCCAATTCGTTGGGCGAAGAAGTCGACACGGCCGCATCGCAATTGGAATTGCTGACCGAAACGGTTAGCAATCTGCGAATCGAAGACACCACCAAACGCACCGAAATCATCGACAACATCGGGGACGTGTTCGCCCAGCTAAATCGAGTGCGAAGCTCGCTCAAAGCACGCGTTGGCGAATTGGCCAGCACCGAAGGCAAAGCTGAATTTGCATCCCAGTTAAAACTGCTCGAACAAACCACGTCCGGTTACTTGGACGTTTGCGACGCACCGGAAAAGTGCGACGAGTATCTGACAAAAGTCATGGTGCAGCTTGAAGAACTAGAAGGCAGGTTCGCAGAGTTTGATGAGTTTGTTCTGCAGTTGACCACGCGAC
>CAZZDZ010000593.1:0-2926 GCA_964652675.1 uncultured Pirellulaceae bacterium | reverse complement strand
AACGTGAGACCGTCGAAGCGTTCGTGGTTGCGTTTATTCTTGCGTTACTGTTTCGGGCTTTCATCGCCGAAGCGTTCGTGATCCCAACAGGTTCTATGGCTCCAGCGTTGATGGGGGCACACAAAGATCTATTCTGCGACCGCTGCAATCAAAATTTCCCCGTTGGCGCGAGCAGGGAACGGGCTAACGGCGGAAACAACTTTGCCGTTGTCGGCGGTGTGTGTCCAAATTGCCGACACATCAATTCACTTGATCTGGCCAACAACCGCGACCACCACACGTTCAACGGCGACCGCATCCTGGTCAGCAAGTTTGCCTATACGATCTCGGAACCGGAACGCTGGGACGTAATCGTGTTTAAATTCCCTGGTAACCCAAAGCAAAACTACATCAAACGATTAGTCGGGTTACCCAATGAAACACTAAGCATTCAACACGGCGATATTTTTGCGCGTCCAGTCGGCAGCAACGCTCCCGATGGGATCGTGCGAAAGCCACCCGAAAAACTGCTGGCTATGCAGCAGCACGTTTACGACACGGCACATCAATCACAAGTTTTGATTGATGCCAAGTATCCCAGTCGTTGGCAACCGTGGCGTGAATCGGCTCAATCGCCACCGACCGATTCGTGGGTCGTCAATCGTGACAGCGAAGGCCTAACCGCCACCCTGGAATCTCGCGACGCACAACGACAATGGCTTCGGTACTATCACCGCTGGCCCACGCCGGAGCAATGGTCGGATGCAGAATCAGGTAAGTCTCTCGAAGGTGTCGATCCCTATCAAAGTCGGCTAATCACAGACTTCTACTCCTACAACAGTTTGCTCTACACCGATTCGCTGTCGATGATTTACAAAGTCGCACCAGGACAGCAACCGATGAGCCGAGGTCGAATTGGCCGAACACTTGCTTTCCTCAAGTCGATGGTGGTCGGACCCGACTATGAGGTCAGTGAAAAGTACAACTCGGGAGGCCCGGTCGATCAATTCGGCAATTTTCTGTCCATTGGCGACCAACACAGCGGACGATCCGGTTTGCCACGACTGCAACGTACTAAAGCGGGTCAGCACTGGGTTGGGGATTTGATCTTCGAAGCAGACGTCGAAACGTCTGGTGACTCCAAAGAACTGGTCATGGAACTGGTCGAAGCTGGCGTCAAGTATCAATGCATTGTTGATCTCGCAAGCGGCAAAGCCAGTTTGGCAATTGACGACAACGGCCAAGCCCGCGCGTTCAAATCCGCTGATGGCAAATCAATCGCGTCGCCCGCAGCGATGACCGACTTGCGAGCCGGAAGCCGCCATCGGATTCGATTCAGTAACTGTGACGACGAGCTGCTGATGTGGGTCGACGACACAGTCATTGAGTTCGACGCCCCGACCACTTACAAACTGGCCGACTATCGATCCGCACAGAAAAATCACCCGCAGTATGGTGGATTTAAACACCCATTGGACGCGGCGCCGGTCGGAATTGCAGTCAACGGTGGCAAGAGCACGATTCACCACATGCGTTTGGACCGCGACAAATATTACATCGCAACATCCAGCCAGCTTGGCGGCTTGCATGACTATGACGTGCCACTGATGCGGCAACTTGGCAAATCGTATACTGTCAACGAAATCCAGGAAGCTTTTTCGGATACCAGTCTCTGGTCAAAATTTGATGCATGGGGCGCACGCCGTAAGGTCTCGTTTGAACTTCAAGAAGACCAGTTCTTTCCGATGGGTGACAACAGCCCCGCAAGTATGGACGCTAGGTGTTGGATCGGCAGCAAGCGAGTGCACAACCAATTTGGTGTGCCACAAGAAGCATTGGATGAAGCGTACACATGGGCCGATGCATCCTATGTGCCACGTGATTTATTAGTTGGCAAAGCGTTACTTGTGTTCTGGCCGCACCCGTGGACCAAACCAGTTCCCATGACGCCCAATTTCAAACGATTCAAAGTTATACGTTAAACCGTCATTCTCACGTTGGTCGTGAATCAATGTTGCCACAGGCGTCCAGCCTCGTTGCTCCTGCTTTTCGCCAACCTCTGAACGAACAAACGCAAGAGAAGGATCTCTGAGAATGCCTGAACTATCTGACCAACAGCCGCGACCGATCTTGGAAGCCGTTGAGTTGCAGAAGACGTACGGACGACGTCGCGTGGTTGATGGCGTCAATCTGCACGTCGGCCACTCCGAAATCGTTGGCCTGCTGGGCCCCAACGGAGCCGGAAAGTCGACAAGCTTTCGCATGATTTGTGGAATGGTCGAACCAGATCGCGGGAAAGTTTTTCTGGATGGCAAAGACGTCACCGAATGGCCGATGTTTCGCCGCGCACGCGATGGGCACATGGGATACTTGCCCCAAGAACCCAGTGTGTTCAAAAAACTGACGGTTGAACAAAACATTTCGGCGCTGCTGGAGCTGCTTGGCTTTGATCGCAAGATGCGCAAAGAACGCACAGACGAACTGTTAGAAGAATTCAACATCACCCACATTCGCAAAAGCAAAGCGGCAGGATTGAGCGGTGGAGAGCGTCGGAGACTGGAAATCGCCAGATGCCTAGTCTCGGATCCCAAGATTGTCATGTTGGACGAGCCATTTGCCGGGATCGATCCCGTCACGGTTCAGTCGATCCAAGGCGTCATCGAACAGCTTCGCGACAACAACATAAGCGTTTTGATCACCGATCACGCCGCTCGTGAGATTCTTGGCACCGTCGACCGCTGCTACGTCATCTACCAAGGCCAAGTCTTGACAGTGGGCCCGCCCGATGAAGTCATGCAGCACCCCAAGGTCCGCGAGGAATACTTGGGAGATTTAGACGGAGTCGCCGTTCGCCAAACCAGCGTTCCAAGGCCGCATTTCCGCACCGACCAAAAACACACCCAAATGCGACAACGAATCACCGACCTCTAATGCCAAAGTTGGCAAA
>CAZZDZ010000592.1:0-2926 GCA_964652675.1 uncultured Pirellulaceae bacterium | reverse complement strand
TCGAAGGGTTCGTTCAATGGGATGGCAAAAGCGGCCTAGAGCTGTAAAAACGCGTAATCTGTTGAGTTTTTTTAACCTAAACCGTTAGCCCGGAATGAAATCGCACTCGGGTGACAAGCTTTGTGCAAACAGAGTCAGCAGTTGTGCGACGTCGTCAATGTCTTTCAATGCGATCGTCTCCACCGCACTGTGCATGTATCTATTGGGGATCGAAACCAGCCCGGTTGCCACGCCGCCGCCGTGGACTTGTAGTACGTTGGAATCGTTTGGCGCCGCGCGCCCGATGGCTGCAACTTGATATGCGATCGCATTGGATTCGCACAATTCGATTAGACGCGACGCGACTTTGGGGTTGATGTTGGGGCCACGGAAAATGACCGGACCACCACCGACTTTTATGTCACCCTGCTTGTTCTTGTCGATCGTGGGGCAATCCGATGCGTGGGTGACATCGACGGCGATCGCGACAGATGGGTTGATGCTGCCGGCGGCCGTTTTTGCACCACGCAAACCAATCTCTTCTTGAACCGTCGACACACTGTGCAAGTGACATCGCAATTTTGAACTGTCCGCAGTCGCGCGCCGTAGGGCTTCCATCACCGTCCACATGCCGGTTTTGTTGTCCATTCCGGGGCTCGCCATCAGTCCGTTGAACAGCTCTTGCGAATCTAGTTTCAACGTCACGCAATCGCCAATGCGAACGGCTTCTGCAGCTTGCTCTTTGTTTTGCGCTCCGATATCCAACCACATGTCGGTCAACTGAACCACTTGGCCTTTCTCTTTGCTTGATAGCAAGTGGATGGGTTTGCGGCTGATCACGGCGGGTACCGGTCCACCATCGGTCCAGACCGTCATCGCTTGGCCAACCAATTGTTGTGGATCCCAGCCGCCGATCGTCTGCGCGTACAAGAAACCATTGTCGTCAATGTTGGAGATCAGCATTCCGATCTGGTCGCAGTGACCCGCGTACATCAAACGTGGACCTTTTGGGTCACCAACCGACGCGATCAAGTTGCCGTGGACGTCGGTGGTGACGTTGTCGGCAAACGGCGAGATGTAATCGCGGATGACGGCTTGGATCTTTTCCTCGTATCCGGAGGGGCTGGGTGTTGCGATGGCGTTGCGAAAGAAGCCAAGTGCCGAATCGTCCATGGAGATGCCTAATGTAAACCGCAGAAGAATGAGATCGTTTGAGAGCAATATAGCGTGATCAGCCCGAACACATACACGACAACGACATCGTGTTGCTTAGCAACACTGGCAATCGCCTGGGTGTTTGCGAAATCCCTGCGCGTTTGCGGTGTCCCTTACCCGCCCAGTCCTTCTAAACCCCGTATTGCTATCACGGCATTCAGTTCGGGCGAGCTGAAGAAACGGAAAGAAACAAAAAAAGTTCTCCGTCCTACCAAACAGATTCTCAGGCACTTTGGGGGCTCCTTTTGCGTCGAAGAACTGCCGTTTGCCGAGAAAAACGCGAACCCACCACCTGAACTAGGGGATCCGGATAGGGCGCTCGCACGCTTCGAAACCGCTGATACTGCTTGTTCCCATTCAAACGCACTAAAGAGTTAGCACGGTTTTACTCGACATTAACCTTCGGACGAGGAGTCTTTGAGTTGTTTTTGTGAAAAGTCGCCCAAGACGGATCACAAACAAACGGCAACTCAAAAAACAAATCGTTCACCCAGGGGGGATTCTGGGAATCGCATCTCACAAAGTGTGTTTGGTGTAACGATCAGTTGATTGGTTGTGCAGATTAGTCTGCGTAGTCGGTTTTCTGATTAGAGCATCAATCGCATCGGCGTGATATCAGAACCGGCGATTATAGCCGAACGTTCCTACGAACAATGATTGATGGACTTGTCCGTCACTTGTTTGGTTCGCAAAGGAACGTTGGGCGTTGGTCGCCGGGACCTTGCATCTACCCCTACAGTCAGCGTTGTGCTGACAAAGTTGTTTAAACACAAAACTACGAGGAATCCCGTTCGGAGAGTGTCGCAGGACGCGAGCCGGGTGGTCTGACCCAGCGTTAAATTCATTGTATTGTTTCACCAAGCGACCCACCGTTTGAGGAACACAACCGATCAGGACCGGTTGATGATGCAAAGAAGGAAACGAAAGAAGACCGCGAGGACAATGGTTACCGACGCACCATTGTTCGAGGGAATAATCAACGAGGCGTTATGGAGAGCCTGAGATGAAGGTCTTTACGACTGGACAGGTCGCCAAGATTTGTAAAGTAGCACCCCGAACCGTTTCCAAATGGTTCGATTCGGGGCGTTTGAAGGGCTACCGAATTCCTGGATCACAAGATCGACGTATTCCACGCGAATACCTGATCAAGTTTCTAAAGGAACACGGTATGCCCCTGGGCGACTTGGAAGACGAAGCGATGGCAAAGTGCCTGATCGTTGCCCAAGACCAGGTACTGATCGAAAACTTGAAGCGCGAACTGCCACCAGAAAAATCGTTCAAAGTAGCAATTGCTGCGAGTGGTTTTGAAGCTGGTATTCAAGCTGAAAGTTTCAATCCAGATTGTATCATCGTCGACTTTTCGATTGGCAAGATCGAGGCAGTGCAAATCTGTCAGAACTTGCGAAAGAACATCGACTTTACCGATATTATCTTGATTGCATTGCTGCCAGATGATGGCCAGCCAATGAGTTTCGATCGCAGCAGCATCAACGAAACGTTCAAAAAGCCGTTCGACGCCCACTTGTTGGCAGAACGACTACGAACGCTCGTAGGTGCCAAGAAAGAATTGGTCTAAGTGGATAAACGCCAGGAAACTGGCTCTACTCCATAACGACCAGACAATCTTGTCGAGAAGCGTCGCACATCCCCGCAGATGTGCGACGTTTTTTTCGTTCGAACGCGGCTGATGCCGAAAATAGAGACCTAGCAGGTCAGCGAGTTGTAAACGCAG
>CAZZDZ010000591.1:0-2941 GCA_964652675.1 uncultured Pirellulaceae bacterium | reverse complement strand
CGAGTGGCCAAATCTTCTGGCAAGCAATCCATCAAAGTCCCGATCTCAGGATCTTCGACCATCCCAGATAGTCCATCGCTACAGAGCAAGAATCGATCACCCTTTTCGACTTTGAATGGGCCTTCGACATCAACGACCACTTGCTTATTGGGACCCAACGAACGTGTGATCACGTTTTTGGGGATCGCTTGTCCCAGTGCACTATTGGGGTTCACTTGCCCGCTTGCTTCCATCTCCCAGACCAGAGAGTGATCGAAAGTCATTTGTTCAAAGTTGCCGTTTCGCAATCGGTAGACCCGCGAGTCTCCGACGTGCGCGATGATCGCACCTTGTGGCAAGATCGCCATCGCGCTGGCGGTGGTTCCCATATTGTGGAACTCAGGATTCTGTTGACCCCGTTGATAGATTTCTGAGTTTGATTCTTCGACAGCAGCTCGCAAAGCGTTAACAGGGTCGCCCGAAGTCGTCCGAAAATAGTTCAGCGCGATCTGTTCGGTTGCAATCTTGCTGGCCAATTCGCCAGCCGCATGAGCACCCATTCCGTCAGCAACCACGAACAAGTGACCGCGTGACCAAAAGCGATCGTGGGTGGACGCGGGAAGAGAATAATGTGAATCTTGATTGTTCGCTCGGCGCATACCGATATCGGTACGTTCGGAAAAGCTAACGCCTGATTTCCAATCTTCCGCCACTAACAATCACTCTCTTTCAAAAAGGTACTCTTGCAACCTCGCAAACCTCGTAGCGGAAGTCGTCAAGACTTTCGGCAAACCACATCACGCCGAAAGTCTTTGACGACTTCCGCTACGGCCTTTCGGCGGCAGCACTATTTTAAGTCTATCCGTTAGCACAGCATTGTATTTGTCTACACAGGCCATACCTAGCCGAATGGCGGCTTTGTGCGTCAAATTTAACGAGAACGGTCACTTTGCGGGCCGACGACAATCTAGTGCCCACATCGATACGGTTCTCCGAAGTGTACTTATGCAACGTACTTGCCGTTGGGGCCTAGTCGACAAAGTCGGCTTTCTGACCCCATGCCGATGTGAAAACTTGCTCTGACAACGGATTTCTTTGTCGCGAGCCGGTGTCACGCTGATGTAATTTTGCGTCATCACTATCGGGTTTGGGTTCGCTGCTATCAGGATATCCGATTGCGATGGCGGTTTGCGGTTCAAACTCATCTGGAATCCCAAATTCCGATCGAACTCGGCTCAGATTCACTCCTGCCATTTGGTGAACCTGCAGCCCCAGCGCCGCCGCTTGCAACGACATCTGACAAGCGGCTTGCCCCAAGTCGTGCAAGGCGACGCGGTTGGGTTTCTGGTTGTACGCAAATTTGGTGCGAATGGCGGTCAAAATCAGCGCCCCAGCGTTGCTCGCCCAACCCTGATTGGCTTCCAGCAAACAGCCAATGGTCTTTTCAAAAGCCACCGTGTCCTGCCGTCGAGCGATCACCCAAGACCAAGGCTGGTCGTTGAAGGAGCTCGCCGCCCATCGCGCTGCTTCCAAACACTGAAGCAGCTTTTCGTCTTCGACCTCACGGGGCTCGAATCGATACGGGCTCCAGCGGTTGGCGATCGCGTCTAAAACAGAGTGTTCGACAGGGTTGCGGTTCATTGAATGGGTCTCTTAAAGATGTCCAAAAGGGGTTTAGCCGGATTGTACCGTAGTGACAGCCAGTTGGAACTTGACGAGTCCCAAGAATTGATTGCCTCACTGCGACTCGTTCACGCCCGGTTGCATCACCTCAGCGCGAGCGTCAAAACAACAGATACTTCACGCCGCCCTTTTCCTTCTCGATGAACCGTCTGACCCTCCAGCGCTCCCATGATCACCACCGACCCCCAATCGCTCCACGTTGTTGTTATCGGCAGCGGACTTGGTGGGCTTTCGTCTGCGTGTGTCTTGGCAGCCCGCGGCCACAAAGTCACTCTGCTGGAAAAGAACGAATGGATCGGTGGTAAAGCAGCCCCGTTGAACGAAGATGGTTTTCGTTTCGACATGGGCCCAACCATCGTGACGTTACCAAGCGTCTTGAAACGAGTTTTCGCAGAAGCTGGCAAAGAAATCAGCGACTACCTGGAGATGGTCCCGCTTGATCCCCAGTGGCGATGTTTCTTTGAAGCAGACAAGGTCGCCGGGCACGACAATGCCGTCTTGGATCTGGTCGCTGACACCGATGCGATGAAGAAAAACTTGGATGAGTTTACAGGGGCATCCGCCAGCGGCGCCGGCTACGAACGGTTCATGAAAGTAAGCGAGCAATTGCATGGCGTTTCGGATCGATTCTTTTTTTGGCGCAGCGTCGGTGGGCTGCGCGACACAATGCAAGTCGGTGGAGCATTCTCGGCCGCCGTACTAAAAGATGTCATGTCACTACGAATGGGACGCAGCGTCGCTTCGGTCGTGCGGTCGCATGTTCCAGACAAACGCGTCTCGCAAATGATGGACCACTTCACCCAGTACGTCGGCTCATCACCCTACGCGTCCCCCGCCGTGCTATGCAGTATCGCGCACATGCAAACTCAAGAAGGCATCTGGTACCCGATTGGTGGCACGCGTGCCGTTCCGCTTGCTTTGGAAAAACTGGCAGTCGAATTGGGCGTCGACGTGCGAACCGAAGTGGACGTGCTTCGCATCATCAGCAAATCCGGTCGTGTCACCGGTATTCAAACGGTCGATGACAACGTGATTCAATGCGACGCGGTGGTCAGCAACTGTGACGCAGTCAGAACCTACCGCGAACTTCTCAGCGGCACCACCGAATCGAACAAGTTCAAAAAGAAAACCGATCCCGAACCCGCCTGCAGTGGCGTAGTGCTGTATTTGGGGCTCAATCGCAGATACGAACAACTGCTGCACCACAATTTCGTGTTCTCCCGAGACCCCGAAGAAGAATTCAATTACATCTACCAACGCGGAGAACCAGCGCCAGACC
>CAZZDZ010000590.1:0-2983 GCA_964652675.1 uncultured Pirellulaceae bacterium | reverse complement strand
GGTTGGATGCCTGTTCGGTCGGGCTACGTCGCTCGGAGATCGACGGCTACTTTGACTTACTTAGCCATCAAAACTAGCTCGGCTAGTTCCGCACTCATTGCAATGCGGTTGGCTTCTTGTGGTGTTGTGATGCCTTGTAGCGTTCTTACCAACGCAGTATCCGCCAACGTCAGCATACCGTGATGACGTGCCATCGCGACAAGATCGCTGGATGAAATCCCGTTGGCGATCGCATCGGCCAAGTTGTCGTTGACGTCCATGATTTCTGGCACGCACGTCAGATCGCAAAATCCGTCTTCAAAGCAAGCTTCGCAACGACCTGGCTGATACACAGCCGCTTCGCAGCCTTCTAGTCGATAAGCAATGTGTTGCGGAATCGGGACTGGCGAATCGAGCTGCACGACTTGACGGCACTTCGGGCACAATCGGCGAACCAAACGCTGGGTAATCACACCGATCAAAGCGCTGGAAAGAAACTTCGGATTTGATCCGTAGTGCAACATCGACTCAATCGCTTCGGCGGACGACTTGGCATGGATCGTGGCCAAGACCAGTTGACCACTGGAACCCGCCCGCACTGCAGTAGCAGCCGTCTGTTCGTCACGTATTTCGCCAATCATGATCACGTCTGGGCTATGACGAAGCACGATCGTCAGCAAGTCAGCAAAATCCAGCCCCGCGCGCAGATTCACTTGGGACTGCATCACATCGGCCACAGAGTGCTCGATGGGATCTTCTAGCGTATGGATCTTTCGTGAACCATCTGCCAATCGATCGATCATGGCGTACAACGAACTTGATTTGCCACTGGCGACTGGGCCTGCGACCAAGATCAATCCAGCATCGCGATCGATCAGTGATTCGATTGCAGCCAATTCATGATGATCCAATCCCAGTTCATCCAAAGCGCGTGCACCGTTTACTGGATCAAACAACCGGATTGCGACGTCTTGCCCAAACAACGTTGGCAGCGCACTGAGACGCAAATCGACCGTTCCGCCATTGGGCGTCTGGATCGACGCGCGACCTTCGCTTGGCCGTATGTTTTCGCCTGCGTCCGCCCCCACCAAGACGCGAAAGTAACCTTGCAATCGATGTCCGTAGTCGCGGGCCAGTCTCCGAACCACTTCGATTCGTCCCAACCGTCGGACCGATACGATGACACTATTTTCGGTGTCGGAAACAAAGAGGTCGCTGGCATGCCTATCAATCGCCCACTCGACTAGATGCCGCGCAAACATTTCAGGTGTGGAGTGTTCGATCTCACCCTCGGCACCCACGTCGGGCTTAAAATCAATCGCTTCGCTCATCCGCTTCGTTTCCTATAGTTCAGACATGCTGCCACTCTAGTTGAGATCTAAAAATATGGCGGATTCGAGCGTGCTCAACACGCTTTTCAGCTTCGATCCAGTAGAAAATATCGAAATTCGGCCCAAGCAGGGGCCCCGAATAGGTGTCTTTATGTCGATCCGCTGGTTGCTTGAGGAGCTGGACCGAGAATTGAACCTTCTGCAGGTGCCGCTACAACACCATTCTAGGCTTTTGCTTCCTGGTTTAGTCCCGACTCAATCCACTGGCAAGCTTGCTGATAATCCTCTTTGCTGGCGAACTGGTGGCGAGCAAGAAAACACCATCCACCAAACAATCCTCGAAGTCGAATGCAAAGGTGATCTTCGTCGTAGATGCAATCTGCGTATTCGCCCCATTGCGAGTTCGACTCTCGAGTCGCCGCTCCCACCATAAGTCGTTCAGGACTGACACTGCCACGAAGACGAAAAGCGACTTGATCATTGTTCTTTTTCATCAGCGGATGCGCCATCGCGCCGAAGGCCAGGATAAAACAGACGAACACAAACGGAAAAGCCCAAAGAATGCCGGTAAATCCAAGGAAAGCCGGGCCTAAGATGGCGAGCAGAAAACCGCATGCTCCTAAGAAAAGGTACGCCTTCAAAAATCGTTTTATTTTCTTTCCGGGTTTCGTCGCAACAATTTCGCGAAACGTAATTTCTCCGTCGAATGCAACATGCTCTGTTGGTGGTTCCCAACGCAATGGAGTGGTGAATTGCATCGCCATTTTGGCATCGCCAATTTCCGCGGGTGTCAGTTGCTTGCGCTGCTCGCAAATACTTTCCAGAACCGTCTTTGCCTCGTCGGGTTCCAAAAACGATTCCCAAGGAATGATCAAATTCGCTACGAACCATCGATCAAATCGGACTACCAAACATTTCTTGGTGACAACGACATCGTAGAAATCGCTCCAATTGCCAAAGAAATCAGTTCGATCGCTTGTCATCGACAAACCCGCCGATTCCAGCCAACCGCTGTACCGTTCGGTCAACTGAGGAACTTGCCTTAACAACACAAACATTTGCACATAGCGAATGCTCAAGGTCACAACCAGGACGAACGCAACAAAAATCGAAAGCGTGTACGGCGGACCGCTGGAGACTGATAGGACTAAGAGTGCGACGAAGATGTAAATCCACCAAGTGGATCTCGGAAGTAGACGTCGGACATCCCGGCGATTAATGGCAACGTCAAACCGTAAGACACCGTCAATGTAATTTTCCCAATCACCGACCGCCAAAGCCGAAATTTGGCGCGGAGTTTGATAAGGATTTGCCTCATTCGGATCCAGATCGGCCAGCCCCATTGATATCCCTCGTTTTGATCCCCGAAATGGTCCGCTTGCAACATTCTAATGCAGGACTGATCAACACGCGACTCCGACGCGCCAAGACGCAGGGCAAATGCTGTGATAGTAGCTTGGTCGTTCCCGGTCGAGACTTGTTGGGTTTCGGCCGCGCGCCGCTGAACTACTAAGTTCTACAACTCCTAAAAGTGACTTGCCCATAGTCCTTAAGGGGTAATAAGTTGTGCGCAGGGGACTGATGCAGGCACCACCGGATCTGGCGTGAAACTGCTTGTTTGACGTTTTGTTCAGTTGGCCTTGCCGAAGATGCCCCTGGATGACTATTCCAAA
>CAZZDZ010000589.1:0-2995 GCA_964652675.1 uncultured Pirellulaceae bacterium | reverse complement strand
CATCGCCGGTTTAACCATTGTTGATTCGGACTCAGATCCGTTGGCCAGCTTTGGGTGAGTCTTGAGATCTGGGTGACACAAGAGTGATCCGTCGGTGTTGTCGGTCAAACATACAAACCCTTGGTTTGGCAACCGAATGTCACGAATCGACGTTTGCATTTGCTCCCAAGAGTCTCGGTTTTCACGGATGTCCGATATCTCCATTTTTCGGATTAACGAAGTCATCTGTTTGGCTACTTGAACATTGTCAGCGAGCACTTGATCGTGAATCGTTTGCCTAATTGACGAACGCATCTTCGAGCTGAAAACCATTATCGCGCCCAAAAGGCACACTGCTTGGCAGGCGACTATCAGCAGGACGAGTGCAGTGTGTTTGTGTATTCGAAAGGACATTCTATTTTCTCAGTGTTTGTGTTCTCAAAAGTAGGTCGCTGTTGGCTTGAAAACACTTATCCAGAGCCCATTTGATGGGTCTAACCAAGCACGAGGCTCAAAATCACTTCAACCGGCACGATTGCGATGACCGACGCGTAAACGTGGGCAACAAGGAAATGGATATCGCAATGAAGACCGTTTTCGTCGCCGCGATTTACGCCTACTGGGCATTGCGTGAGTTTGCCTTGCTATGATGGTTTGTTGATCACTCGGACCAATCGATTCCCCGCCTTTTCCGGAAGCCTTGAACAAACCTGGCCGGTGCGGCCAACCATAAATGGAGTTAACAAATGATCGTTCGTTTTGCCATTCAGCTATCCGTCGTTTTGTCGTTCTTTGTGCTGATGTCTTGCACGCAGATTTCGCGTGCGCAGGAAAAGGCGAAAGATCCAGACAACTACGATGGCGACAGAAAAACGGCGACGGTAAAAGACCCTGCCAACTTTTACCAAAACGGCAAACGACTTTATTCCGGTCCACAAGCAGGTGAGAAACTGCCCACACTTGATGTAGTCGGTGTTGGCGGAAAACTGGACGAGAAAGATTTTGACGCGGCCGAGCTTTCAAATGAGACACCCATCCTGATCGCATTGATTGACGATTCAGAATTGGGAGGCAAGACCACCTACTTTTTGGGCCAGTTGTCTGAGACGATCAAGCAACATGCGTCTGGTAAATTTCGAACGATCGTTGTTTACGTTGGCGACGATCCCGAAACGATTCAAAAAGAAGTCGCAAGTGTGCGGAAGTACTTGCCAAAACACTTGATGGTCGCGTACGCACGATCGGGTCGCGATGGACCGGGCAGTTACGGATTGAATCGAAATGTGCCGGTGACAATGATCGTTGCGCACAAACGGAAAGTGCTGCACAACTTTTCGTTCGGACAACATGTATTCCAGATTGATCCCTATGTCGCGGGAGGCGTCGCCGAAGCCTTGAAGGTGGATCGGAAAACATTCATCAGCTGGCTGGTCAAAAAGTCAGGCGACAAGAAAATGATGTCCAAGGAGAGCACGATTGACGCTTGGGTCGGTTGGGCCAAAGAGGCATCGTCCGATGAAGTATCAGAGGCGTTGGCAAGTCAAAAGTTTGCCAAGCTGTCAAAAAAAGACCAAGCTGCCATCAAGAAAGCGATCGATAACTTGACAGACAAGTAGTCAGTTTTCCTTTTACTTGTCTTCGATACGATACATCGCTTCGGCGGTTCGTATGATCAGCGCGTTATCGGTGACAGCCGGTGATGCCATGATTTGGCCGTCGATTTTGTTTTCGGCCACCACCTTGCCGTCGGTTCCTGGTTTCAAAACGATAACGTCGCCTTCGTGTGAACCTACGTAGATGTAGCCTCCGGCCATCAGTGGTGATGCGGAGTAGTTTCCGCCGATGCGTTTCTTCCAGACTTGATCTCCCGATTTTGCTTCAAAGCAACTCGCAACGCCGTTGTCTTCGACGACATAGATCAAACCATCGTGAACCAGCGGTGACGGCTTTTTGGAAATCCCCTTGATGACTTGCCATTGCACGTGGGTGTCGGTAACGTCTCCCGAACCATCGACGCTGACTGCCCATAATTCCGGTTTTCCAAAACCTGTCGAAAAGTAAACGACGCCATCGTTGTAGACAGGCCGTGGCACGACCGAGAATCCTTTGCCGTGGCGGACTTTCCAAATTTCGTTTCCAGTCTTTGGTTCATAAGCGACCATCCACTGGGATGCCATGCAAATCAATTGCTCGCGTCCCAGTTTGTCTTTGACGGCAATCGGGGTGGAATAAGCTTTTTTCATGTCGCCGGTGGGAGCGTCCATTTCCGGACGATCCTTCTCCCAAATCGTTTCGCCAGACGCCTTATTGAGTGCCGTGACGTATTGGCGTTCGACGCCGTCTTGGATCAAGATCAGCATGTCGTCGTAGATAAACGGTGAACTGCCAGGGCCAACCGAATGAACCAGCGGTAGCTTTCGAGTCCAAGATTGTTTTCCCGTGGCGCGGTCGATACAGAATGTGCCGTAAGTTCCAAAATGGCAATAGATTTTGTCACCATCGATCGCGGGTGTCGGCGACGCGTAACTGTTCAATGAATGAATCGCATCGGGCGCATCTATACTCGTCAAGTCGATGGTGGTTTTCAGCTCGCCAGATTGCAGGTCGATTTTCAACAATTTCAAATCGATTCGTTTTGCGACTTGTAGCTGTTTGAATTTCTTTTCCTCGATCCCCTGTTTGATCATGATCTCAATCTTCTCTTCGTCGCTGGGGAAGACTTCGATCGCGGTGGTCGCCCAAATGAAACCGTCAGCGATGACCGGTGACGACCAAGCGCGACCAGGGAGCTTGGTTTTCCAAGTAACGTTCTTTGATTCGCTAAAATTGATCGGGACGTTTTGCCCATCCACTTTGCCATCACCATTGGGGCCGCGAAACTGAGACCATGTTTCGGCTACCGCGTGAGAGGAAAAAACAAGAGCGACGAAGATCGAAAGGAGTCGAGCCATTTTGGTTACGCAACGAGGGAATTAATTGGGGCGGGAATCGGGTGGGGCAGTGTGAATGATTGTAG
>CAZZDZ010000588.1:0-3002 GCA_964652675.1 uncultured Pirellulaceae bacterium | reverse complement strand
GTATTTGCCAAGAGAACGCCATACCGGCTGTGGTACGATTCAGCCTAAAAACGTAACGCCGTAGGCTTGTTTTGGCTACGCCGACTTGCGAAATTGAGCTTCAACAAAGGCCGCCCGAGAGAGATAAACAAGAGAAATCATGAGTATTGGTATTGGAATCGTCGGTTGCGGAATGATCGCGAACTTTCACGCCAAAGCGATCAATGGCGCAGCGGGAGCCCACTTGGTTGGCTGCGCAAGCCGTCGACCGGAGCCGGCTCAAGAATTCACATATTGATCAGAAGCTTGGTTGATCAGACGAACGCACTTACAATTCAGGTCTGAAACAGATTTGAAACCAACGCTCACTTTAACTCCATTGAGAAAGTATCCGCATCATGATTCGCATACTCCTTTTCGCTCTTGTGATTGCGTTTGCAATTCTGCCTTCTGTCCAATCACAGGAGGCGGATACGGCGGCGGATAAGATCGTTTTTAAAGACGATTTCCAAAAGGGCGCAGACCGGTGGCAAATGCTTGACGCGGATACATGGAAAGTCGCTGATCGCGATGGCAACAAATCGATTGAGATCACCGGACGAAAGAGCAAGTACAAACCGCCCGTTCGTAGCCCCGGTCACGTTGCGTTGGTAAAGGATTTGGAAGTCGGCAGTTTCGATATGACGTTTCGGGTTCGCAGTACAAAAGACACGGGAAACCATCGTGATTGCTGCGTTTTCTTTAACTACATCGACAATCAACATTTCTACTACGTTCATTTGGGCGCTGTTCCCGATCCTCACAGCGGCCAAATCATGATCGTCAAAGAAGCGCCGCGTCTCGCGCTGACCAAGAACGAACGCAAGACGCCTTGGGACGACCAATGGCACAACGTGAAAGTCAGCCGAGATTTAGAATCGGGCAGTATCAAGGTCTATTTCGACGACATGGAAAAGCCCCATATGCAGATCACAGACAAAACATTCGGGAAAGGCCGAATCGGCATCGGATCGTTTGACGACCTCAATGAATTCGACGATGTCGTTATCCAAACGCGATAGCATCAGATGATGCTTAGCCAAACAACTCTTCGATCACTCCTGTTGAATCCCCGAACGAATCTACGTTGATTCCTGTCCCGCGCAGCGTGCTCAGCCAAAGGTTGCACAATGGCGTCTTGGGATCGTCCATTACCAAATGGCGTCCTTGTTTGAACCCAGCTCCACCCCCGGCGATCAGAGTCGGGCAGTTTTTCAACGTATGAACACTGCTCAGGTTTGTGCCCATCGCCAACGTACAATTATCTAGCAAGCTGGTTCCGTCCACTTCTTTGGACGCTTTGAGTTGATCGATGAACCCGGCCAACAATTTTGCATGGGCTGTGTCTCGGTTCATCGATACCGTCCGACGCTCACCCTTGGAATAATGACTCATGCTGTGGGCACTCATTGTGGCGCCCAAGCTGGCGATCATGCTGTCACAGGGCATTCGATACGTAAACACGCGTGTTGCATCGACCTGCATTGCAGCGACCATCAAGTCGTACATGATTTTGATTTCTGCGACGCCTTCCAACGTCGGCCCGGGCTCTCTGACTCGTTTCTTGGGCGTTTTTTTGTCGACCGCAAGCCACTTTTCTTCTTTTTGCAGACGAATTTCGATCTCGCGAATCGACTGCAGATATTCGTCCAGCTTTGCCTTGTCCGTTTGGTTCAACTTTCGATTAACGCTTTTTGCGTCGTACAAAACAGTATCCAGCACGCTGCGTTGTTCGGTTAGCCGCTGCTGCCGAAGTTCAAGCGGCGTATCGTCATTGGAAAACAATTTGTGGAACGCGGCGACAGGTGTGTCGACCCCAGCGACCGGTTTGCCTGAACGGTTCCAAGCGAGCGATTGTCCTGGGCCGTGACCATCATTGGACGCACCCTTTGCCGTCAGTTGAATCGACGTAAATCGAGTCTGTTCGCCCAGTGTTTCCGCAGCGACTTGGTCTACCGAAACCGTATTGTGAAAACTCTGGCCAGGAATTTCGTATCGGTTCGCGCCCGTCAGCCAAAACGTACTGCCGCTGTGACCATCGGCAGAATACTGGTGCATTAGATTTTGGATAACGGTGATGTCTTTTTTGTGTCGCGTCAGCGGTTTTAAGACATCGGGCAGATCATACTTTTCGCCAACTTGATTGACATCGGGGTACCAACGGTCAGCCGTCACCCCAAAACCCATTCCCAAAAACACCATTCGTTTGGGAGGCGCCGCAACCTTTGTCGTTGCACTGGCAAACCTGGAAAACCCGAACGACTCCAGAAACGGTAGCGCGATCAGAGCCTTGCTGCTACGAAGCACCGCGCGTCGAGATAAATTTTGCATCAAGATTTACTTTGTTTGAAACGTGTTGGATTGAACGAGCGCGTGGATAAACTGGCTGACGTCGTAGTCGCTCACGCGTGTTTGGTCGATGATTTGATCGCGAAGTTCTTGGTCGGTGAATCCAAACGGTCGGCCAAGTCCATATGAAATCAATGCTTCGGTAAACCCCTTCGCAAAGTCATCCGTTTTCAGTGCCACTGCGTCTCGCAGTTCCAAGTAACCGTCGAATTTTGTGCCGTCGGGCAACTGGCCGCTTGGGTCGATCTCGAACTGCGTTTCGACTTTTCGTTTGCCGAATCGGCCTCGTGTTGTCACAGTTTCCTTATCACGCCACAGCCCAGCGGGAGTGAAGTTCTCCAATCCGAAACCAATCGCGTCGATCTTTTGGTGGCAGTTAGCGCACTGAGGTTGTTCTTGGTGTGCGGTCGCCAATTCTCTCGCGGAAAGTGCTTTGTCGGAAAGCCGACCGAGTTGCGGTACGTTGGGGGGAGCCGGCGGTGGCGGGGCATTCAACAAGTGACGCAGGACCCATGCCCCGCGTTCAACCGGCGATGAACGTTGGCCATCGGAACCCATCGCGTGAATCGCGACCGTACCCAGCAAGCCACCGCGCAACGAATCTTTCGGAACGGGAACTTTGCGGAACTCAGGTC
>CAZZDZ010000587.1:0-3017 GCA_964652675.1 uncultured Pirellulaceae bacterium | reverse complement strand
GATTCACTTGCTGGCGCTGCGTGCTGGTAAAACCTTTTATTCGTCGTCATGTTCGACCACCATCATGTTGGATGACAGATCGTCCATCGTTCTTTCTTCTAAACCATCATCCGACGAAGCACGGCTTTGTTTTATTTCGGCGGCGGGTGAACCAGGTGGTAGCTGACCGATCAAACACAGTGGTTCGCCGGGGCTGATCGCGGGCAAAGTTGTCATGCCGATCACGACTCCATCAAACGGAGCGACCATTAGTGACTGCTCCGTTCCCAACAGATCTGTGTTGGTGGCCAACCGTTGGTCCTTTTGGACGATTTGTCCCGGTTGAACATGGAACTGCAAGAACCCGCCGCGTTCAGCACGAATCCACTTAGATTTTTCAATCGTGATTTGCGTGTCGGGCGTCTCCATTTCACCCTCGATCATGTTCAACGATGTCAAGACATTTTTGATCCCACGTACAGCGGTTTCGACGATGGCTGGTTCGACTTTCCAAACCTCGCCGCCTTCCATGATGATGGTCGAGCAACCAACTCGGCATGCTTCACGTCGCAATGCTCCTTTGGGGCCGGCGGTGTCCAAGACAAATTCACTGCCAAACGCGAAAGCCAAATCTCGAGCGAGTGGATTATCAAAATCGACGCGAACGTGCGGGTAGTTCGTTCGCCGAACCGAAGCGGTGTGTAGATCGATACCAAAGTCGCTGCGGGCAATGATCTCTTGAAAAATCGTATTCGCCATCCGGCTGGCCAAGCTGCCGCTGGAAGTGCCCGGAAAAGACCGATTTAAATCACGGCGATCAGGCAAATAGCGACTGTGTCGATCGAAGGCCAGCAGGTTTAAAATCGGCACCAAGATCAAGGCACCGCGAACAAGTTCAAACGCGTCATCGCAAATCAGTTCACGAACCGCACCGGTTCCGTTCAGTTCGTCACCGTGCAACGCCGCGGTGACAAAGACAACGGGGCCATCCAATTTGGCGCGTTGTATCTGGATTGGAATCCGAAGCGAGATCCCGCTGTAGGATTCTCCGACCGCCAGTTTGACATTGGATCGTTGACCGGCAGGAACGTCTTGGCCTTGCCAAGAATCGATCGGAATTTTGGTGCGAGGAGAAAACACAGTGGGTTTACCAAACGGAGTTTCTATGACTGCGATACATCGGTCGACAGAACCTTGACCTTGGGTCGTCGAGTGCGGCGCGTTTTTTCCGGAATCATTCCTCGCATGCTTTCCAGCTTGCCAAAGCACAGTAAGCGATCGCCGGCTTCTAAGGTACGTTTTAGTCGAGGATTCGGAATCACGGTTTTTCCTCGATAAAGCGTCAGAACATTGATGTCCATCTCGGCAAAGCCCGCTTCGTCGATCGATTTTCCGGTGTAGTCCGATCCATCAGGAATATGAATCTCTGTGACACCGTAGCCACGACTGACGGTCAATCGTTGTCGCAAATCGATGTCGGGAAAATCAACCTGGGCAGCGATGTAGTCGACGATGGCACCGGCGATGTCCAACTGCGTGCAACTTTCGATACCTTGCAACCCAGGCGACGAATTGACTTCCATTACTTGAGGACCATGGTTGGATTCCAACAAATCTACACCGGCAACACGCAGACCCATGATTTGTGCGGCGCGAACAGCCGTTTCGCTATACGTTTCGTCCAAGATGACTCGTTCGGTCGTACCACCGCGATGGGTATTGCTACGGAAATCTTGGCCTTGAGCGACCCGGCGCATGGCAGCGACAACGCGGTCGCCGATCACGAAAGCGCGAACATCACGACCGCGACTTTCGGAGACAAATTTTTGCACCAACACGTTTTGTTTCGTGCTTTGCAAAGTTTGAATGATGGCTTCGGCCGACTCTACGGTCTCGGCCAAAATCACGCCGACGCCCTGGGTGCCTTCAAGCAATTTGATGACGATCGGTACGCCACCGACACGTTGGATTGCCGGCAGGATGTCACGTCGTTCGCGGACAAATGTGGTTTGCGGGATCCCGATGTGATGCCGACTAAGGATCTGCATGCAGCGAAGTTTGTCGCGCGAGTTGGAGATGCCAGCGGACGAACTGGTTGTGAAAACGTCCATCTGTTCAAACTGACGGACAACGGCTGTGCCAAAATAGGTGACCGACGCGCCGATGCGAGGAACCACGGCGTCATAGTGGCTGAGTTGTTTGGAACGAAAGTAGAGATCCGGTTCGCCTTTACGAAGGTCGATGGAAAACCGCAGCGTGTCCAGGACGCGAACCTTGTGTCCACGTGCCAAAGCAGATTCTTTTAAACGAGCCGTGCTGTAGCATTGAGGGCTTCGCGAGAGAATGGCCAGTTTCATATCGAAAACTCAGCAGCAATGTGACACTGGAGGAGATGGAAAGGTGAGCGGGGCGAGCAGCGGCGATGTCCGATTGGCGAGTCTCTGACGCATCGGGTTTATGGCTTCTTTTTTCTTCGTTTGGGTCGGCCGCCGTAGTAGCTTTGGCCGGGATTGACCAACATTCGACCACGGATGGCTTCGCGGCCAAGCAACATCCGAAAACCCATGGATGAACGATCAGCCAAAGTCAATTCGACTTCCCAAACCTGATTTTTCCACCGAATTGGCGTGCGAATCACATAACGATCGGCGACTTCGCCGGATGAGCTCCGAACACTTCGGACATCGTGAATCTGGGCTTGGCAAGCAATCAGACGTCTTTGGGAACGTTGCACTGGGTGAACGTTGAATCGGACAAAAACCGCGTCATCTTGATGAAAGGTTTCAACGTCGATCGCATGAAGGCTGGATGAACGGGCTCCCGTATCAATCTTTGCTTTCAAGTGAGGCAGGCCCAGATCGGGCATCGATACCCATTCCCGCCATCCCATGATGGGCAACGGGCTGATCGATTTGGCAGGAATGGTGGGCTCCACAGCAATGTTTCCCGGGATATTTCCGAGGTAATCGAAATGATTTTTCAGTGATAAACAGATTGGAAAGATACCCAAAGACGAAAATCTCCGCAGTAGCAAAAGG
>CAZZDZ010000586.1:0-3039 GCA_964652675.1 uncultured Pirellulaceae bacterium | reverse complement strand
ACGCCGAGCGAATTCTACGTCGAAATGAAGCCTCGACTTGTGGGTAAAGACAAGCTCCTTGGCCCGGCCTACATTTCACTCCCGCATGCAAAGATTCTCAACCTCCGGCCTCTAACGCCCAGCGGCTGATGAATCGCCGGTTGATGAAACGCTGGCTGCTCAGGTGTCGCGGCTCATCATCGAAGACAACGTGTTGGTCAACGACGATGTCGTGTGGCTGACGCCCAGTGGATCCCGACGAAGGATGCGTCGTAACATTTGCTCGCCACGCTTTGCCGCGACATTGATTGCAACTTGAGAACAATCCGATGACGCCGATCACGCCATTATTTTGCACGACAAGCGATAGCGTGCATTTGATGACTTGGGTACCGGACCGCTCGTCTACTTCGATGGCCGCTTTTACATTGTCAATGTGTGCGAGAAAAAACGGTGTTTCCAATGCGTCCTGCAAGCAATCGTATAACTGTTGATTGTTCTCGCAATTGCGAAACGTTGATTGTATTTCCACGGTGCACTCTAGAACTTAAGTCGCAAAATCGCCAACGCACTGCGTATCGAAATCGGAAGCTGCCCGGCTTTTGTTGGCATTCCGAGCACTTCATTCACCTCCTGTCGAGAAATGGGGACGACAAAAAAGATCAGAGCATTGCAGCGCATCTACAGGTATTTCAACGGCTTAATCGCGATCGAAACTTAGTTCGATCGAGCAGATTCTCCGCGTATATCTCGCATGCCATCAAGTCGCTCAAAACATGCTTGTTAAACGGAATTGCGCAGTCGTTCGCTGAGCAATGTTGATGCCAGCTGAACAGAAGTCAGTACGAAATGTACGCATGCAGAATTGACTTGACAATCGTCGATAGGACTAGGGTCAAAAGGCTAACTGTCGGGCCGTTCGCGCACCGCGGGCCACGTTGGCTACTCGTTCAAACTGCCACTGCTACAGAAACCAGTCCAATATGTCCAGAAAACGTACTGACGCGTCGAAGGTATCCAAGTCGTCGACAAGCCGAACACGAACTGAACGCGACATCCTCCATCGCCTGGATTCGCTGATGGAGAAATTGGAAGATCGTGTTCTTTTTGACGGCGTGCCAGACGCTCCCGTGTTGGACAATGTTCCTGCTGTAGATTTGCCGATCGAGGCAGCCGCCGATCAAGTCAGCCAAGTCCAAGACGTTAGCCAATTGGAAATCGTGTTCTTGGATCCTGCGGTGGAAAATGGAGACCAATTGTTGGTCGAATTGTTGATGTCGGCCAGCGAGCGGTCAATGGAAGTTCACTTGTTGGATGCTGGCGAGGACGGCTTGGAACAGATCGCGGACTACTTGGAAGGCCGCAGTGACATCGGGGCGATCCACATTATCAGTCATGGCGAGGATGCGAAGTTACGTTTGGGTGATGCGGAGATTACGGGCGAAGAGTTGGCGGGAATGTACGCAGCCGAATTGGCAGAAATTGGCGAGGCGCTGGCGGACGATGCGGATATTTTGTTATACGGTTGCGACTTGGCTGGCAACACTGATGGCGAAGCGTTCTTGGAAACCTTTGCATCGATCACGGGTGCCGACGTGGCGGCGTCGGATGACTTGACCGGTGCGGCGGAACTGGGTGGTGATTGGGAACTGGAAGTTGCGACCGGCGAGATCGAAACTGGCTCGTTGAATGCCCTTAATTGGTTTGGCTTGCTGACTAGTAAAATCATTAACGAAGGTGGTGGGCAGGCCGCCGATGGTGCCGATTGACTTGAAATTCATGTCATTGACAATGGCCAGCTTCAAGTTGGATTTAAGTTTCAGGGAAATGCCAACGGCCTGTACCAAACATTTGCACCAAACGTAAATCAGGAATCTGTTAATCTCTTCAATGGCATTTACCTTGCTGTCGGAGATCAGGTGACTGGGTCGGACCAGGGCGCTGACGGCGCAACGCGTGACGGAACGTGGGGCGAAGAAAGCCAAACGATTTCGGGCGCTGGGACTAACGATGACCCGTATATTGTCACGACAACTTTGTTCTCAAACACCGATGGCAGTAGTTCCTACAACCCGGCAACCGACGCCCAAGTTATCGTTGAAACGATTTACACTTTCCCAAATGCCTACTTTACGCAACGCGTAACCGTCACCCCGCCTGAGGGAAATACCGAATTCCTGAAATACTACCACGGGATCGATACGTTTCTCTCGGGTGGTGATAACGGCCCGGCTTTCTCTTTGCCCCAGGATCTAGCAGAAAACAACGATAGCGGAGGCAATGCTTCTCTGGTCGGAGTGCGGAAAGACCCAGGTGGCCCGAATGACTCCTTTTTTGGATTCGCGGAAGCACAGGGATCAGTCGAGTTTTCGCACTGGTATTCGTCCAATTGGCGCGGCAATGAAATTGGTGGCGGTGGAGTCATCAACGGTAGCGACATCAACAACGAATGGAACACCAATCCCAACACTGATAACGAAATCGCCATTCAAATTGATCTTGGTGTGGCAACCACGCCGCAGACTTTTGAATATCATTTGGCGTTTGCTGGTGAAGCCAGTCTCGATTTGGACGCGGATGATTCATCTGGCGTTACCGGTAACGGCTATCAAACGTTTTACCAAATCGGTAGTGACGAAACGATTTCGGTGGCCGACGCGGATGCATCAATACGCAACGTGGTCGGGAACATCAATCAGCTAAGAGTCACGCTGTCGAATCCCGTTGGCGGAGATTCGCTGGCAGTCGACTTGGCGGCGCTACCTGATGGTGTTGAAGTTCAGTCTCAAACGACCAGCGAAGTCATTCTGCAGGCAGTCACCACGCCCCAAACTGAAGAAACATTTGACCTGGCGCTGTCAGCGGTCGGATTTACGACGACCAGCGATGTTGAGTCGATGCGAACGTTTGAGTTTGCCGTTACCAATGAGCTTGGGTTGGAAGGCCGAGCCAGTGCCGGCGCCATTGCCGTTGGGTTTGACAACGATCGTGACGGCGTCAGTGACGCGGACGACATCGACGATGACAACGATGGCGTGCTAGATACCGACGAAGGCTTTG
>CAZZDZ010000585.1:0-3054 GCA_964652675.1 uncultured Pirellulaceae bacterium | reverse complement strand
TCCATCGTGGAAATACACGCGGTTGCGACCGAAATTTTTTGCGGCGTAGAGTGCCTCGTCTGCTCGCCGCACCAGCGGTGCGGCACCGGTATCGTCACTCGGCTCGCTCAGTCCGACACTGATCGTGGTGCGCAGTTTGATCTCGTCGACCGAAAGGCCTGTTTTGTGCAAGTCCTCGCGCACCTGATCCATGTATTGAGACGCTTCGGCGAGCGGGCCTTCCATGATCACTGCGAATTCTTCTCCGCCAAATCGGGCCACCATCAGCGTGTCGCTCAGTCCATCACGCAACATGTCCGCAATTGTCTTGAGCGCCATGTCACCAATTTGGTGACCGTGCGAATCATTCACACTTTTGAAATGGTCCACATCGACCAGGGCGATCACAAACGAACGACCACCGCGACGAAAATTTGCAAATAATTCTTCCAGCCGCTGATCAAAGGCTCTGCGATTGAACAGTCCCGTCAACGAATCCGTGCGGGCTTCGTTTAAGTAGCTGGCGATCTGGCGTGTTTTTTGGTCCAGTTGAAATTCTGCTGCGTCCAAACGCTGTTGCAGCTGTCCGCTGTTTTGCATGAATTGCTGCAACAGGTTCACGATCCGATCACTGGTAGCCGAAATGCTGTTGCCGGGTTCGCTTTGATTGACCGTTTGCTTTAACTTTCCCAGTTCGTTTTGGTACTGCGATACTTTGTCGTTGTACTCATTGGTCCACGATCCGATATCGTGCAGCAGTTCCAGCATCTTGGCGCGTTCGGTATCGGTGATGGGTTGTTCTGCCGAAGCGTCAACGTGTTTTGCGTTACTGGATTGTTTTGCACGGTCTGCCTGCAAGCAACTCAGTAGGTAGCCGAGACCGACTCCAATTCCCAGCATCACCAAGGCCGCAAAACACAGCGTTGTCCAAGAAGTAACAACGCCCAACGTGACTTGGGCGGACGAAACTGTCGCTAGATCGTATGCCATCGAAGCGATGGTTGACTGCAACATGCCTTGCTTACTGGAAACGTAGAGGAAACTTGGGACCGGCAAATAGTGGATGGAGACCTATCCACAATCTCTCTTAGCCTGTCGATCTTGCTGTGGGAACGGGAGATTCAGCAGGCGATGGCAGTTGCTCACCTCGAGCAATCACGACCAACCCGCTATCGGTTACTGTGAATCCCCTCGCAACATCCGCAACCGGATCATAACCAATTTCGGTCTCTGGCGGGATACGGACCCCCTTGTCGACAATCACGCGTTTCAGTCTAGCCCGTCGTCCGACTTCGACTCCGTCAAACAAAATGCAGTCTTCGACTTGTGCATAACTATTGATACGCACGTTTGCCCCAAGAACGCTACGGGCGACTTTGCCGCCACTGACGATCGCGCCTTGGCAAACGATCGAATCAAGTGCTTCGCCGCGTCGCGTGGTCTGTCGGCCTTCGCTACCAAACACAAATTTGGGCGGAGGCAACATCTGCTGGTAGGCTCGGACGGGCCATTGCTGGTCGTACAAATTCAATTGCGGATCGACTTCGATCAGGTCCATCGTCGCTTCGTAATACGCGTCGATGGTTCCCACGTCACGCCAGTAGGCATCTTGTTTGCGGTTTTCGTCCAAGAACGGAAAGGCAAACACTCGGAACCCTTCGCTGATTGCTTCGGGGATAATGTTCTTGCCAAAGTCATGATCGCTTTCGTTGCGGGTCGCATCCGCACAAAGCTGTTCGTACAAAAATCTCGCGTTAAAAACGTAGATGCCCATCGACGCCAGACAAACATCGGGGTCTTCGGGAGTCGTGATCGGGTCGGCGGGTTTTTCTTGAAAACCCGTGATTTTGTGGTCCAAATCAACTTGCATCACACCAAACTGAGTCGCTTCGGTACGCGAAACTCGCAGGGCGCCCACCGTGATGTCCGCGCCGACTTTGCGATGGAAATCCACCATCGACTTGTAGTTCATTTTATAAATGTGGTCACCAGCAAGCACCACGACATCACTGGGTTGTTCGCGTTCGATCGCGTAGATGTTTTGGTAGACAGCGTCGGCGGTTCCCTGATACCAACTGTCGTCGATCCGCTGTTGCGGCGGCACGACATCGATGAATTCGCCAAGCTCGCGGCAAAAGTAACCGCGCCATGCAAGATTGATGTGCCGATCTAACGACTGACCTTTGTATTGGGTCAGCACAAGCATTCGACGCATTCCGCTGTTGAGACAATTGCTGAGAACAAAGTCAATGATGCGATAGAGGCCACCGAATGGAACCGCGGGTTTCGCACGATCGCGCGTCAACGGCTCAAGCCGAGACCCTCGACCGCCCGCCAAAATGACCGTTACAGTATCTCGCATTCCCTTGTTTTCCTCCCTGTCTCGCTGGAATCCCTCGCTCGAAAGCCCCCGTTAAGATATCAGATCTTGCCTAGCAAAGGTACGCAGAACTGTACCAAAGGCACGCATATCCGATGACATTGTCGCATGATTGGCCCAAAGTTTGCTCAGCTAACGAAGCCGCTGTTTGCGAAGTGTCGAAACGACAGATATTGACACTGCTATTTTGTTGGAAAATGATCGTTAGGCAATCTAGCGATGATTCCGAGCTTGACAAAAACACGTCGTCAGTTGCACTGCTTGGCCGATTGAAATTGCGTGGCTGATTGAAAACGTGATCACTCGAGAACTTTAAATTGCCCATGAGCGTAGGTACTTTACCCAAGCTCCCAAGTGGCAGAACTTTTTTTACCAAAAACGAATCCGCAAACCGAACGACTTTTAACCGAAAACGGGAGTAATAAGATATGCAAAACCTTTGGAAGAACATCAGCTTTGTGCTAGGCGCGATGCTGGTTGGGTCGTTGTTGACCGGCGTGATGATGAGCGTCCCAAGTCAACTGCAAAGTGACGCGGTCGCCCAAGATCGCAATCTCGCTGCGGTCGGCAATATGACGACCGCACAAGACCTATCGACATCATTTCGCAGCGTCGCTGACATGCTGCGTCCAAGCGTCGTTAGCATCAGTACCAAGCAGACTCGCATTGTTCGCCGCGGTCGAGGACTGCCACGT
>CAZZDZ010000584.1:0-3065 GCA_964652675.1 uncultured Pirellulaceae bacterium | reverse complement strand
CTATTCGACAAACTCAAGTGGTGCAAATGCGACTCGGAAACTGTGTTCGCCGTCGGGGAATGCAACTTTTGCCAAACGTTTGGGGCCGCGCCCAGACACGGCGATAATCAAACCTTCGCCGTACTCGTCGTGACGCACCATCGCTCCTTCGCGGTAGGCTGATAGCGGTGGTTTTGGTTTGGCGGACAACATGTCGGCAGCCGTCTTTAATTCGGTTGCCAAATCGCTCGCTTTCGATTTCTTGTTCTGTTGTGCTCGTTCTTCTTCTGGTAACTGGCAGACTTCGTCGTCCATCGATGGGCCCGTTTCGTGGATAACGCTTGAGTCCTCGCCGCCTTCGTCTGGCAAATCCCAAGAATCGGGATAGCTCTGATCCAGATCGTCTTCTTCGTCAAACCAATCTCGCTGCACCGTGCTTTCGACGCGACGCATTTCATCGATTGGTAGTTCGTTCAAAAACGGACTTGGAATCACTGGCCGGATGTCACCACGCACCGAACGCCGCTTACAACAACTCAATTGCAGCCACTCTTTGGCTCGAGTGATTCCGACGAACAACAACCGGCGTTCTTCCTCGAACTCGGCGTCAGTTTCTTTTGACCTCGCGTGTGGAATCAAATCGTCTTCGACGCCGATCACAAAAACGCGTGGAAACTCCAGCCCCTTGGCGGCATGCAACGTCATCAACGTCACGCAATCCGTTTTGTCTTCAAACGCGTCCAAGTCGCTCACCAACGCGACTTGCTCCAAAAACGCTTCCAGTGATCCGTCGTTGGGGTGCCGGTGATCAAACTCAACCGCGGCATTGATCAATTCGTCAACATTCGCCATCGGGTTACTGTCTTGTTGCTCGACGGCAGTTTTTTCCAAATGCTCTTCGTACTTTGTTTCCTTGATCAAGAATCGCAGCAGATCTTCCAATGAGTCGTTTGCTCTGGCAGCCAATCGGTCAAAAATCTGTATGAATCTCCAGATCATCGACTTGGCGCGTTTGGACAATTCGTCGATCTCATCCGCTCGTCGCGCGGCCGCAAGCATTGGAATCCCATTGCGATCTGCGAAAGCGCGAACTCGGTCGATGGTCGTTTTGCCGATACTGCGTTTGGGGACGTTGACGATCCGCTGAAACGCAATGTCGTGGTTAGGGTTTTCGATCAAATTCAAATAGGCCAACAGGTCTTTGATCTCGCGACGTTGATAGAACGCTAGCCCGTTGACAATTTGATAAGGAATCATGCTGCTGCGCAGTGCGTGTTCCAACGATCGTGTCAGAGCGTTCATGCGAACAAAGACGGCAAAATCTTTGGGCCGCATCCCTTCGGCAGTGATCGCGTTGGAAATCTCGGCCGCGATACCATCGGCTTCTTGATAACCATCCTCGAACATTCGCAAGATTACCTGTTCTCCTTCGTCGTTATCAGTGAACAGCTTTTTTTGTTTGCGACGTCGGTTGTGACGAATCAGTTGATCGGCGACACGCAGGATGTTGGGTGTGCTGCGATAGTTTTGCTCCAAGCGAGCGGTGCTGACATCGGGATAATCCTTTTCGAAGTCCAGGATGTTTTTTATGTCAGCGCCGCGCCAACCGTATATCGATTGATCGGGGTCACCGGTAACGGCCAGATTCGGATGGTCAATCGATAGAGCCCGCACGATCGCGTATTGAGCCAAGTTCGTGTCTTGGTACTCGTCGACCATGATGTATTTGAACTTGGCATCCAGTTGGCTGCGTATTTCTGGATTTTCTTTCAGCAACAGTGCGACGTGTAACAGCAAGTCGTCAAAGTCGACGGCGTTGGCAGTTAAGAGTTGTTTTTGATAGACGGGATAGACGCGCGCGGCGATCGCGTCATCATGGCGAAGTGATTGGCCCAGCATCATTTCGGGGGTGACGAGACGATTTTTGGCTTTGCTGATTGACGATGCAATTTGCTCGGGCGAGGTGTGCGACGTGCTTACACCTGCGGCTTGCACAGCCCGCTTCATCGCCAGTTTTGAATCCGACGTGTCAAAGATGGAATAGTTTTCGGACAGACCGACCATGGACGCGTGTCGACGAAGCGTCTGGGCACAAAAACGGTGAAACGTGCCCATCCAAACATCTTGGTTTGGAGCCAGCGCGTTGACACGCTCTCGCATTTCGGTGGCGGCTTTGTTGGTGAACGTTAGCGCAGCGATTTGCCAGGGCTGGATGCCTTGGCTAAGCATGTAGGCGATACGGTGGGTCACCACACGCGTCTTGCCGCTACCAGGGCCGGCCAAAATCAGCAGCGGTCCGTCGATGTGAGTGACGGCGCCGCGCTGGGGTTCGGTCAAGTTTTTTAGGGTCGCGTCCATGTTCAAGTCAGCTTGGAAAACGGTGGCTTTGTCCTTCAATTGTCGATAATACCGCCGCAAGCGACTTTCTGGTATTCGCTAGACGACGATTCCGGCTGATATGTCGCTTATTGCACGCAAAACAATGGCTAGCGAAAATTTCTGCCGGGGGCAAAATCCCTACGTTATCGACGTTCAGCCTGTTGCGACTTTGGCTGATTTCGCCCAGCATAGGTGTGTGCTAGTTGCGTTTTGAAAGTGAACTGTCGGGGTGCGAGACCGCTATGAATGAAATCGTTAGAGGAAAAAATGTTTTGGGCGGCGAATTGCAGACTTGCAGCACGGACCCAATGACAGGTTTTTACCGTGATGGATGTTGCAACACGGGCGGATCGGATGCCGGGTTGCACGTTATCTGCTGTCGAGTGACCGCAGAGTTTTTGGAATTCAGCAAACAACGTGGTAACGACCTGACGACCCCCAACCCAATGTATCGCTTTCCGGGACTGCAGCCCGGTGATCAATGGTGCCTGTGCGCCGCACGTTGGAAAGAAGCATACGATGCCGGCATGGCGCCCCAGGTTGTACTGGAAGCGTGCCACATGTCGTCGCTGGAGTTTGCTTCGCTGGAGCAGTTGAAAGAGCACGCGGTCGACGACGAAGGTTAGTCGACGGTTCTCGGGTGGGCGCATAAAAAAAGCGGCGTTGCCCAACGCCGCTTCTCGTACCCCTGTCCCCTAGCCCCAACG
>CAZZDZ010000583.1:0-3065 GCA_964652675.1 uncultured Pirellulaceae bacterium | reverse complement strand
GTTAACTGAGGCTCGTCCACCGGAGGCATTCGAGTGTCTTCGTCGTCGGTGATCAGGTAATCAGCCCACAACGAGCTGTCATCCAGCTCGCCCGCTTCTACATAATCCAGCAACACATCCTTTTCGTCGACGCGAAAATCATTCTTGGCGTCATCGGGGCCGTGGCATTCAATGCACTTGGAAGTCAAGATCGGACGGATATCACGATTGAACTTGATCAATCCGTCTTGTGCGCTGGCGATAGGTAACCCATTGGCACCAAGGCCAACCAGTAGCATTGTCGCCATTAGTCGTATGAGCCGCAAAACATCACCTTCTTCAACTGAGGATCGTCAATCACGCACAACGAAGTCGTGCTTCCGCCGCCGCCAATATAGATGCTCGATGAAAACGATGAAACGGTTGATCAGTCGTTAAAGAATGCGAAGTCATTACCGCCAGCATCCGCATGGCAGTCGATGCAGCCCTTTGCTTTGCCCGCAAGACTCATTTTGCCTTTGGGTGTCTCCATTTGCGCGACTTTTCCGTTTGGCATGAACTTCGCCCAGTACCAATCGCCCGCTTCTGGATTGTAACCTTTACTTTTGTACATCAACGTGATCGCCATCAGCTTCTTCTCTGGCGAAAAATTTTCCTTGATGATCATCGATCCAGCCGGAAGATTACTGGCGTTACCCGCCGCAACTCGATTCATGTAGGTCTTGACCAGTGCACCATGCGGCGCCGAGCTTTCGCGAAAGTCACCATTGTCACCCGCAGGAGACCATTGGTCGTAGCAGACACTTTCCAGATATTTCCAAAGACGCTGTTCAAAGCTCTC
This sequence comes from uncultured Pirellulaceae bacterium, assembly GCA_964652675.1. Classification (GTDB taxonomy): domain Bacteria; phylum Planctomycetota; class Planctomycetia; order Pirellulales; family Pirellulaceae; genus K23-9. The sequence continues at coordinate 2,245 of CAZZDZ010000583.1, read as the reverse complement.
TTTCTGTGTCGGTGGCTGGCTCCGAGTGCCAGACTGAGCGGCAACTTCTTGAGCTGGAAACGCATTCATCGCGACAATCAAACCGGCGATCGCCACAAGAGACAAACTGATTTTTGTTTTCGTCATTGTTTTACTTGAGATTTGGAAGAAGCGAAAATTTGCAGAGGACATCGGCATCGATTATGACGCACCTTAACCGTGATACCTTACAGTAATTCTTGTAAACACGAAGTGATTAACTTGGCGATTTAATGGATCCGCCATGGTCGACTCCGTTCCATGTTATTCCGTCGCATATTGTAGGGCCCACGATGAGCGCAGAAAAGAAGCGGCTGGATCTGCCCCAGCAAAGGTAAAAACGACCGCGGCGAAACTTGGGGTATCAGTCACGATGCCGCTGGCAAACACGTCTTGTCAGAGGGTGATGGCGGTATCGCCAGTTTAGGTAGTGTCTATCCTCGAAAGGCAGCAAAAGATGGGTCGCGAAATATGTGCTTTTGCGGCATGATTGTGGGTAGCCACTTTGCCGTAGTGGAACGCGTCAAGATTTTCGGCAGCCCTCCAGCGGTCGAAAGTCCCGACGACATCCGCTTCGGAAAAATCAGACACCTATTTCACGAGCGGTCCTAAGTCATGATTCAGTCGTTGCGAAGGCATTGGCCGGAGTATTTGATCGAAGCGATCAGCCTCGCGCTATTCATGCTGGTTGCTGGTTCGGCAACCGCGCTGATTTGGCACGGCGATTCTCCGCTGCATTCTTATTTGTCTGGGGTGCCGGTTGTTCAGCGTCTGCTGATGGGCCTCGTGATGGGGCTGACGGTAGTTTCTATTGTCTATTCGTCGCTTGGCAGACGCTCAGGCGCACACATCAACCCCGCCGTTACGCTTACCTTTTTACGGTTGGGAAAAATTTCGCCTTGGGACGCGTTGTTTTACGTCGCCGCTCAATTCACCGGCGCGATCTTTGGGATGAACGTTGCCTGGTTTTTGTTGGGAGATTGGGTCAGTGTTTCGACGGTCAACTTTGCGGTGACCGTGCCCGGATCCGCCGGCCATTTCGCCGCGTTCTTGGCCGAAACATTGATCTCGTTTGGAATCATGAGCATTGTATTGTGGTCGACCAATATGCCACGACTGCATGACTACACAGGCCTCTTGGTTGGCCTCGCTCTGGTTGCCAACATCACCCTGGAATCGCCGTTGTCTGGGATGAGCATGAATCCAGCTCGAACGGTTGGATCAGCGGTTCCAGCCCACGTGTTTACCGGTCTTTGGATCTACTTTCTCGCGCCAATCATCGGAATGCTTTCCGCTGCCGAACTCTATTTGTGGAAATACGGAGCCGACGCGGTCCACTGCGCGAAACTGTATCACACCCACGACGTCCGCTGTATTTTCAAGTGTGGCTACGCAATGGAAAGACAACATCATGACCATTCTCCTTCCGAAACAATGCAAGACCAATGAACAAGGACGTGAGATGAGTGAGTTGTTTCCAAGAGTTCAACAAGACTCAGTGCCGCACCTGACGACCGAGCAGATGGTCGAAGTCGATCGAGCCATGATCGAAGATTTCCACATCAGCCTGATCCAGATGATGGAGAACGCAGGGCGAGGATTGGCTAGGTTGGCCGTGTCGCGGTTCCTGTCGGGAACGCCTGCGGATAAAAAAGTGTTGGTGCTAGCCGGTCGTGGCGGAAATGGCGGCGGCGCACTTGTCGCGGCCAGGCGGTTGCATAGCTGGGGAGCCAACGTGGAAGTCGCTTTGACGCGGCCGGCGGATTCTTTCCAAGGGATTCCTGGACACCAGTTGTCGATTATCCAAGCACTGGGCATCCCTATTCACGATCAGTCACTTTCGATGGAAGCTCCTGAGTTGATCATTGACGGAGTCATCGGTTACAGCCTCAGCGGTGCCCCCAGTGGACGCGCAGCAGAATTGATTCAGTTTGCCAACGAAGCGAACGCCTTCGTTCTTTCGCTCGACACTCCTTCGGGGATCGATACCGCATCCGGTCAAGTCTTCCAGCCTTCCACGACCGCAACTGCTACGTTCACGTTGGCATTGCCCAAAGCGGGACTATTCGCGGAGAAGACAACTGCTTTGGTTGGCGAATTGTATCTTGGCGATATCAGTGTCCCACCGAGTTTGTATGCAACATTGCAGCTGAGCGTATCGCCCGAGCTCTTTGCCAACAGCGACATCGTTCGCCTTGCTTAAAGTCGCCGTCGATCTCCGAGCGAC
>CAZZDZ010000582.1:0-3070 GCA_964652675.1 uncultured Pirellulaceae bacterium | reverse complement strand
ACTCGAAAGTGGACTTTACCTGGCAGCACCCAAGCGGAGAATTTGCCACCGGAATCGCTGACCACATCGGTGCTTTGGCCGCTTGAACCGTAGCCGATGTGGATCTTGATTGCTTCCATTGGCTGACGCGTATCTCCGGCAACGATGGAACCGTGGATTTTGACCAATCGCTCCATCACAATTTCAAGCTTCGCGGTGTCGCCCTCAGCCAATTTCTGCCACCTAGGCAACTTTGGCCGCGCATGCACATCATTGGAATAGATCGTGTGTCTGACTTTCAAATTACCGCAGGCGATAATGGGCACTTCGAATCGTCCGGTTTTGTCCGTTATCGCGCGAGCCTCTCCCTGAGTTGGAAACGGCGGACGACTAGTTTCGCCAGGGGCAAACGGCTTTTCCGTTTCAAAGAAGAGCTGTATACCTCCGCACCAAGCAAGGTGATCAGCAACCACACGTCCTTCGATGCGGCCAACGGGACGAAGTGTAATCGTTCGTTCCGTGGGCTCTGTTGGTTTCATGACGAGTTGCCGCGTTTGAACGCCGTATTTCTTTGATGACAATCGCACCACGAAAATGCGGTCGTGTGCCAACGCAGGAAGCTTGACTCGGCCGTCTGAATCGGTACGGCCGCCCACTAGTTTGCGAGCACCCTCCGGAACCAAGTTAAAGCCTATCCGTGTGTCGTAATGCTGAGGCTCAACTAGAACGCCTTCGACCGGTTTGCCATTCGTATCTAAAACGACAAACGCGGTATCGGTTAGCGGAGCAAGTTCATGATGTTTCTGATCGCCCCAAGTCTTCTTTCGTTCTCGATCTATCTTCTTTTGTTCTCGATCTGAAGAGACGCGTGGTGGTGGCGCCCAAAGAGAATAACCAGGCGCGTAACAAAACACTTCGCTACCAGCACTCCGCTTGATTTCGTCATTTTCAATGACCACAGGCACATCCAAAGAATATCGACCTTGCGAATCAGTTTCTGTGGTTGCATCGACGTACTTCGATTTTTGTACTTCGTAGGCATAGGGATACCACAGTTTCGCACCGGCGATTGGTTTTCCCTGTTGATCAACAACAGTGCCTTGGATCGTCTTGCGGATCGTTGGATCTGCGGCAAACAAACTGCACCCATACAGCAGACTAAAAAGCAAACATAAAGAATGTCGGTGGATCATCTTCGCCCTTCTGTTGAACAAATTAGCCGCTGGCCGTTAGCCGACGGTTCTACACGATTTCAAGATGTGCTTGATTGGGAACATTGGGCTAACGCCCAGCGGCTAGTGACCGCCTAACGAACATTTCGTCCCAATTCAGAATAACATGTCCGACTACGCTCGTTGATTTTTGACAACCAAACGGACATCCCCTTGTGAGAGGAAGAACCCAAAGTTTGAAGAGGGCCCTACCGCAACGACTACTCGAAGAGAGGTAACGGATTTGCAGAGTCGATATCAAGGTTTTTGGTCGATAGCTTGTACGAATCTATGTAGGTGTCTGCGGAGTCAATGTTGTCAACTAGCGATGGAACCATCTCTTTGCCTTGATCGTCCGTTAATCCCTGCTGAATGTACTCTCGAGGAAAAGGCGACGTATTGAAAACCGTTGCGGTATGCTTGCATCCGACTGCGGCAAACACTGCGACTTCGCCACCAACATTAATTCCAGTAAAGCGAAGGCCAGGGAGATCGACACCATATTCGGGCTTTACCAATAGATAGCCCAAGTTTACCGCTCGCAGTCTGCTTTGGATTACCGGGTCCCTGGTAGCTGCCCGAGCAGTAAGCTTATTGCGTCTCTGTTGGTACCGCTGTCGACTCTTGTCGCCAGCATTGTCCTTAAACGCCAGCAAGTACGTTTTCTGGCTGCAGTCATAGTAAATACCTGGGTAATGGAAATGGGATCCCCATTGACCATCGATACCGATACTTCGATCTAGCATACCGAGGATTTGTTTTTTTCCTGGAATTGAATCTGGAAAGGTAGCGCGATCAAGAATCTCAGAAAGTACGTCGCGAGGAACGAGGCAGATTCCGACGATGGATCCATCAAGCGGGGGCTTCATATAAACCCAGTCGTTCGGTCCATCTTTCGCCAAGCCATTTACCAACATCCCAGCAATCGCGGCGCCCCTAACTGGATTGCCATCTGACTTGCTACGAGAAGTTGGCACGATTTTAATGCTCGCCTCACCTACGTTCGCGTCTCCGGAAAAAAGACTCACCTGAAGAACTGACGCAATGCTCTTCTCGCCGCGAATAAGCGAATCAATCAACTCAGTCTGGCTGAACCCGTCAATGATTTTGAGCTCAATTTTGCCGTTCAGATTCGTTGATGCGCCTTTGGCAGTTTGCTCAGCAACCGAGATTTCAACTCTATCTCCGTCAACCTCTTTATCTTCGGGGCCGTCTTTCCATCGAACAGTGTTTATCTTCAACTTGCCATCGGCATTGAGTAGCCGAATAGCTACTCGCAACCTGGGCTGAGCTTCGCGAAGAGCTTGAAGACGTACTCTGAGCGTCACATCAACAGATGACGTGTCGTTGGATGGAGAAACGGGAATCGGCGTTTCCGGTCCAGACGTAGACCAGCTTGGAAAGGCGTAGGTATTTGACTTAAGAACTAGCTCGACTGCCTCATTTGGTTTTCCGGTCGCGCCAGGTTTTGTAGCAATATCATCCATGGCGCTAGCGGAGGTGACTATGCACCATGCCAAAACCAGCGCCCAAACGAATTCGATTCGGATAAGAAACATTTTCATCATTAGCATGCTAACGTGGGGGGATGTCCGCTATGGAAGTATCAACGGAGTGACTTGGCTGGGATATCGAGGTGATATTGCTATTTTGAAGTAGTTGCTTTTAACTCTTTGAGTTTTCGCTCTGTGATATCGGACCGCCTGGTGCCGCCTCCATCTCGTCAACTTCCAAATACAGATGACGTCCGATAGTCAAAATATCTTTCGTGACGACATTAGAGGGTATCTCTTTCCCAGCCCACTGAACGGTATTCAACCCGACTGGACTCCGGGATGCCACACCAAGACAAGGAAGATCTTCGCACACCGCTTGCGGAA
>CAZZDZ010000581.1:0-3076 GCA_964652675.1 uncultured Pirellulaceae bacterium | reverse complement strand
GAGTACGAGTACGATCGGAAAACACCGCAAAAAGCTGCGTTTACAATTCAAAGTGATGCCGGACGCTAATACCCAAATCCAATCCGGAGCAGCAAAGCGTCGTCTGTTTCGAAATTGTCGCCTGGCTGGCCGTCGTAGAGGACTTCGCGGTCAAATACGTAACCGATTTCGGCAAATCCGGTTCGGCGACCGACGCGGATCAAATTCGTCAGGCCCCATTCCACACCCAGCGTGACTCGAATGTCGTTGATGTCGATCGAATCTTCGCTTCCGTTATCTCGTTCAACGGTCCAAGAACCACCGCCGTAGTCACCAGACACGTACCACCAAACGTCTTTTGTTCCAACCGTCCGCAGGTATCGTGCGATCTTTGGCTGAGGAAAGAAAATGTCGAATCGCGAATTAGCATTGGGCTGCCACAAGAATCCGCCAGCTGGCAGGAGTTTGATTCGGTTGCGATTGATGTAATACGCACCCAGCTTGAAAGTTGTGAACGGAGTTAAACGAAATGATCCGAGGCCTTTGCCCAAAACACGAATCGTATCGCTGTTGAACGTATCAAAGTCCGTGAACGCACCAACTCTGACTCCAAGTTCGACGCCAAGCATCTGATTGGGATCGGTCTGCCAACCAAAATCTAAGAACGCACTGTATGCTCGCGAAGGCAGGTCGGAGCCCGTTTGCCCCTGCGGACCATCCCAAAGGTGCAACGAAAAGGAGGGCACAACAAACAACGGTCTTTGTAATGTCAGGAAGTTTGGAATAGCGAACGCGACCGAAACGTCCGTGTCGTTGGTTTCTAGATCGAACTGGCCGTTTCCAGAGTTGATGAATGTGTGACGAAATCTTGGTCCCTGCAGCAACCGGAATGCGGTGTTCCCAGCCCCACCAAAGAACCCGCCTGCACCTGCACCACCAAATCCGCCGCCTCCACCGCCGAATCCACCAAACCCGCCGCCATTGAAAAGTCCGTTGGGAAACAGCGTCGATGGACTGCCTGATGGAATGGCTGATTGAGGATAGATGGTTGATCCGAAGCCGGTCGGAGCTCCATAAGTATTGGGCGGCACGACGACCGGAGACCCACCGAAGATCGATGGAGCGCCTGCAGTCGACCCGAACAATGGGGGCGCCTGGCTTCCAAAAACCGATCCACCACCCGTTGGCGGACCGAATGAACTGGGACCGCCACCGAAGATACTGCTGTAGGCATTTCCGTTTCCAACAGCACCAACCGACGGTGTTGGATAAAAATTTCCAGCGCCAAGAGCAGTGTTGCCGCCGCCATTTGCGTAGGGATCAAACAGCGAACCTCCGGAACCAGGGCGGATTCGCGGAGTCGTGTCACCAAAAAATCCAGTACCCGCAACGGGCCCGGTTCCGCGAAAGTTCGGTGCGCCAAAAGTGGGCGCGGCGAATCCCGGGACGGTGTTGGCGTTTCTGGATGTCGAACCGCCAAATGACTGATTGTTAGCTGGCCCCAATGTCGTCTGTGGCACGCTAAAGGTCTGTGCTGAAACCGGGACGCAAACCACCAACGCCAACACAATCAAAAGCAATCGCGCAATCAACACTCCACCGGATTTCCCCAGTGGGAGCGGAGCGCAAAGGGCGGCGAATTGTTTTGAAAGTGACAGAGTAAGCGGCATCGAATTTGGGTTACTTCGGTAACAGAACGATCGGGTACCTTGGTTTTGCTGGCGGCACGCAGATTTGATTTTGCAGTTGGCACGCAGGTTTTGCTGGTGACATAGATTCGGGAGTACTCAAGACAGGCAATCTCGGTCAAGGCGAGAATCCGGCACGAACGAGGCAAAACTTTAATCAACTTTGCAAGAACTTCTGTTTTTAATTGCCGTTTCCCGCTGCCAGCTTTCGACGACGGTTAATACAATGCGTGCTGACAATTTGTTTCCTGTTGCAAGCATTACACGACTCGATGGAAGATCTGGACATTGCCCGCTTGGCGGAATACCTGCACGTGACGCCTCAAAAGGTGACGCACATGGCGGTGCGCGGTCGGATCCCCGGACGAAAAATTGGCGGCAAGTGGCGATTCAACGAAGCGGAGATTCACCACTGGCTGGAAGAACGAATTGGAGCCAGCGACACCGAAGAACTTGGAAAGGTCCAAAAGGTCGTCAATCGGGTCGCGTCAGATGTCGAAGAACGCTTGCTAGCCGACCTGTGCACGATCGATACAACCTGTGTCCCTTTGAATGCAAGGACTCGTGGATCGGTCATCCGTTCGATTTGCGACTTGGCTTCAAAATCTGGATTGATGTGGGACGCGCCAGCGATGGCCGAAGCGGTCAAGAGCCGCGAGCAGATGCACCCAACGGCTTTGGATTGCGGTGTTGCTCTGCTGCACCCACGTCGACCTCAGACATCCATTTTGGCTGATTCGGTGATCGCGTTGGGAGTCTGTCCATCAGCCATTCCGTTTTCGGATCGTGGTCAGTTGACGGACATATTCTTTCTGATTTGCTCTTACGACGATTCATCGCACCTACGTATCCTTGCCAAGATCAGCCGCTTGATCACAACGGGCGATTTTTTGGATCGATTGCGATCCAGCGAAACATCCAGCGACGCGTGGCACCTGCTGAAAGAAACCGAAGAGATGCTTGACGAAAAGTGATGAGCGCTTTTTGCGTTCGCGTTTGATACATTTCTGTTTCATGATTTCAAGGAAGACAATCATGGCATCATCGACCGTTATCAGTTCCCCGAACGCTGCGGGAACTCTGATGTGGATTGGGCAACGCGATCACATCGAATTTAAGAACATTTTTCGGCAGTGCGAATCCCAAGTCCCTCAATTGGCACTGCGTCGCGACTTGAGTGACGCGATCTTGCGGCCCGCTTCGCACGTTGCAGGCATCATCGTGACGAGGCAGTCCAGAAAATCGCCGAGAATTGATTTGCTGAATATGCTGGTGGAAAGCTATCCCGATGCCAGCTTGGTTCAACTACTCGGTTCGTTGTGCCAAGGCGAACGACCGCGTCAACACGAACCGTTTGGCAGCCAGATTCTGTATTGGCATCAAGCCGATCAGTTTTTGCCACAATACCT
>CAZZDZ010000580.1:0-3078 GCA_964652675.1 uncultured Pirellulaceae bacterium | reverse complement strand
TTCGGTCGGGCTACGTCGCTCGGAGATCGACGGCTACTTTTGACCAATTGGTTTCGTTCGGATCGTACCAGACGCGTTCCGCAGAATTAAATCCTGTTTGGATCGAAGAGCCAACATCACCCGACGACATTTTGGCGCACGCAGCGATTTCGCAAGGCGTCGCTCCAATTGGCGTGGCGACCGGCTAGGCCCGTCTGGTCCGCGTTCAAAGTTTCATTCGTCTTTCTCTGCTGGCGTTGCGATCTTGAGAGGGGCCTGAGAGTCGGTATGCTGATGGTAGTCGATTATCGTCAGCAAAGCCTTGTTCAAAACAAATGGGCTGATATAGAAAACGATCGGTTCGCACAATCGATTCCGACGGCGTCAAACGTGAAGCCCGTTTTTCATTCCATCCAAGACACACTGCCGTTGCCACAAACTCGCATCACGTTGCCTCCGGTGATCAAACCGAAAACCATCAATCCGTGGCAGTCGTCTGAAGCTCCGCCAAACTTTCCCTTGCAGGTCGAAGGCGATTCGGTAACAGGGTCCGCGGTCGCCCCTCCCAGTAGTTGGCACCGAGGTGGAGTGCACGTGTTGTTTTGCGATGGCTCGACGGATTTCATCACCGACGCAATTGAATCCGGCGACCTTCAGGGCGGCAGCGTTCGGCACGGAATGACCGGCGAATTGGCTCCAGGCAGCAAGAGCCCTTATGGAATCTGGGGAGCGTTGGGGACCCGCGCGTCGAATGATTGACCGCAGAGAGTTCTCAGAGTCAGATCGATAGCCAACAACGCCCGTGCGCGTTGCTGGACTAGTTTTCGGCAAACTAGTTTTCCGAGAAACAAACGGGCGTGGTTTCCCAGCTCTCCGCATCCATGGACACACCGGCGACGATGCGGTTCATGATCCATTGATTGAAATCAGAGAGCGCCGCTGTGTTCATTTCGTCTTCGTTGTTGTATTGACGAATTTCTAGCTTTGCCTTCAGGACTTGTGCGTCCCGAATGTCCGCAGCAAGTGAATCTTGCTGATAGAGAGGGTTGTCTTTGCCCCATTGCCACAGCATGGGAAGCTGACGCTTGCGGATTTCATCCAGGTTAGCAAAAGCCCTGCCGCCTTTTGGCATGCGACCGCCAAACGACGCGACACCCGCAAACCGGCTTGGGTTTCGCATGGCAATTCGCATCGCAGTGGTGCCACCAGAGCGATAACCCGCCAGGATGACACGATCGGTGTGAACAGCGTATCGATCAATTGCTTCGTCGATCCCGCAGAGTACTTTTTCGCAAGCCGCGTCGATCGCGGTGTCGCTGTTATGCCAGTCAAATCGGTGGCCAACGGAATCCGCCGCTCGCGTTCCACGAACACCTGTTGCCAAGTAATTTCGTGTGCTGATATGTGGCATCACATGGTCGATTTGATTTTCGTTGAACCCATCACTGTGCAGCCAAACAATCAGTGGATATCGATAATTGGATTCGTAGTGAACGGGGACGAAAAAAGTCTGAGGAGAACGTAACGTCGCTCGAGCGTTTTTCAGATCAAAACTCTCGGTGTCTTCGTCTGCCGTTAGCGATTGAATGTGGTTACTTTTCTTTTTCCGGTTTGTTTCGTTTTCCCGCGTCTCTTGTTGGTTGTTTTGGTTCTGTGATTGGGTCCAAGAAACGGACTGGTGAAAACGGCTCATAGATGTTCTGAAATAAATTAGGAGCGAAAGAAAACATCACGCGAATAATCAAAATCGTCATGCGAAATTTGCATGAATGGGATGACCAATCCAGTCGAACTGCGTTTCATGAAAAGTCTCCGCCTTTTCATCAGTGCCCCGGTAAGAAAAGTAGGTGTTCAACACCACTGATGTCAACGCTGAAGTACCACGACAGGTAAACAAAAAGTGGTTTTCATCTCGGCGCCTGATACAGAACACGTAGGCTGGACAAAGGCTGGTTTTTTAATTGCGGTAACCGCGCAAACCTTACTGAGCGCGTAAGAGCAAGATGCCTTGCCTGCGGCGCACTTTTTGCACGCCGCATTGCTGACAAAGCATTGGCATCAAAGATGATTTGTTCTGTAGAAAAAGAATCTACAGCAAATCAGCAACCGTATCCCGCTCGCCACGTAATTCGGCGACGGTCGCTTCCAACTTTGCTTTGGCAAAATCGTTGTGCTCAAAATCCTGCACAATGCTCCAAGTTTTGCCGTCACTGGTTAACGGAAAACTGCTGATCAGCCCTTCGTCGACTCCATAACTGCCGTCGCTGCAAACTGCGGCGCTGAACGTTTGGCCAGTGGGTGTTGGGTTGGCGATCGCTTTGATGTTATCGATAATGGCGTTGGCAGCAGACGCTGCACTGGAGGCGCCTCGGGCTTCGATAATCGCTGCGCCGCGTTTTTGCACGGTGGTAATGAAATCGCCTTGAAGCCAATCGCTGTCGCTGATCACATCGGTAACCGATTTTCCGCCAATCTTCGCGTTGTAAAAATCTGGGTACTGCGTCGCGGAGTGGTTCCCCCAAATGGTCATGTTTTGAACGTCTGCGACAGCCGCTTGGGCTTTATTGGCCAATTGTGATTTTGCACGGTTTTGATCCAGCATCGTCATCGCGTACCATCGATCCCGAGGGATGTCTTTGGCGTTGTTCATGGCGATCAAACAGTTTGTGTTGCAAGGGTTTCCGACAACCAAAACACGTACATCCGACGCGGCAGCTTCCTGGATCGCTTTGCCAGTGCTGGTAAAGATAGGCCCGTTGATTTTGATCAAATCGCCTCGTTCCATACCCTTCTTGCGTGGCACGCTGCCGACACACAAGACGTAGTTGCAATCACGGAATCCGTCATTTAAGTGATCCGTGTCGGCTTTGACGACGCCAGCTAACGTTGGAAACGCACAATCGTCCAACTCCATGTGAACGCCATCCAAAGCTCCCAATGCGGGCGGGATTTCGACAAAGTGCAAGATGACCGGTTGGTCAGGACCAAAAACTTGTCCAGAGGCAATGCGAAAAACCAGGGCGTAGCCAATTTGCCCAGCGGCCCCTGTTACAGCGACTCGGATTGGAGCTTTCATGTATCTAAAGATCATTGTTTGCG
>CAZZDZ010000579.1:0-3078 GCA_964652675.1 uncultured Pirellulaceae bacterium | reverse complement strand
GATCTCCAGGGTGGCGCGAAAGCTGCGGCTGAATTGCTAACGATCGATCCGCAGGAAATGGACCCTGTACCGGTCGTCAATACTTTCTTGAACCAACCTAACGGTGGGCGCGCTCTGGCCGAAACGCTTCACGCAAAAACGATTCATCCAGCGATCAAGACAAAGATCAGCCAGTTTCATCGCGAATCAGGATTGTTGCCCGATGTTCTGTCCAAAGTGTTTCGAACGTCAACTAAATCGCTCAGCGCTACACTGCTCGCCGAAAATATTGAAACGCTCACAGCGGACGTCGAGAAATTGGGGGATCCAGCGCGCGGCGAGTTGATTTATCGACGCAAGTCAATTGCTTGTATGAACTGTCATGCGATCGGATCGGCTGGCTCCGTGATCGGCCCAAATCTTGTTGCCGTTGGTGCGGCTGCCAAGACAAGGTATCTGGTTGAATCCATTCTTTCACCCAACTCCGCAATCGCTGAACACTATGAGACACGTTCGTTCTTGCTTGACAGTGGTAAAATACAAACCGGAATCGTGACTTTCCGAAACGAAAAAGAAGTCGTCGTGCGCGACTCGTCGCAGTTAGGAAAAGAAATTCGCATCGACACCGATGACATCGAAGCAGAGAAACCCGCCAAATCGCTGATGCCCGCTGGTTTGGCAGACGAGCTGAATAACCGCAATGAGTTTCTTGATCTCGCCAAGTTTATCTCGGTGCTGGGCAAACCTGGTGACTATGCCAATGACGAAAGCCCCGTCGTTCGCAAGTGGCGATTGGCCACGGGAGTAAGCGGCGGGAAACTACCTGACGCGACGGCAAGTTGGTCGTCTGCCTACAGCAATACCAGTGGTGAGTTGCCGCGAGTCGATTTTCCGGCAGGTGATCTGGTGTTTGCTCGTGGCTACGTCAACGTTTTGGCCGCCGGTGCCGCGCAAGTCGACTTGAACGATACGGCTGGCTTGCGGCTGTGGGTAGACGGAAAAGAAATCTTGGATCTTTCCGCTCCCATAAAGTTAGAACTTGGTCGCCGCACTTTGACATTTGGGTTTGCTCCGAAAGAGCGGAAAGTGGGGCTGCGTGCTGAGCTACAGTCGGCTGACGACAAAATCAAGCTGCAAATCGAAGGTGGTCTGTGATTTGGTGTCGCTCCGAGCAGACCATTGAAAGCATCGGAGACTGGGTAGCTTTTGCGGGCTAGCCAAACTGTCCGGTGATGCAAAAAAGCAACAGATGGGGCGGCAAATATACAGGCCAGGGAATTTGGCTAATTTTAAGGGGCCTTGGCGGAGCAAAAGTGCCGTTTTTTACGGGTTTGTTCTACATTTTTCTCAAGCCTTGCGTAACCTTAAATTGATACCTTGCGCGGCAAATGCTTTGCTCTCGCGCGGGTGCCACTTAGAATCGGTCCAGCTGATGACTCATTCGGTACGCGAGCTTTTGAAAACTATGATTCGCCAATTTCGATCAAACCTATCTTCCGCCCTGGCCTTCACTTTTGCGGTCACGTTGTGCTTTGCCACAACTTGTCCAGCACAGATATCCATTGGACAGGATGATTGTTGTTTCCAGCCCTCCTACCAACTTCAGTGCGAAACGGAGTTGGTACCGCAAACGGTTCAGCGATTCCGTGTTGCTTTTGAGACAGACTATGTCAACGAAGAAGTAACGAGCTATCGTCCAGTATTGAGATCACGGCTCGAAGAAAAAGAGTACCGTGTCGCTCGCCCCGTGGTCGAAACCAGTTTCCGCGAAGAACGATACACGGTTTGGAAACCGATCGTCGAAACGAAAATGCGCGAAGAATCTGTTCAGCAGACTAGGTATGTCAGCGAACAACGCGAGTACGACCAGCAGTACACAACCTTTCGCCCGGTCGTAGAGACCCAGTTCTATCAACAGCAGTACGCCGTCCAGCGTCCCGTTGTCGAAACGCAAATGTACCAACAACAGTATGCCGTTCAGCGTCCTGTTGTAGAAACAAGATTTCGTGACCAGCAATACACGACTTTGCGACCTCAGACGACTTATCAAAGTCGGACTTACGACGCTGGCGGTTACGTTGCACAGAACACCGTTTTGCCAGGCCAAGTGCGTTACGGACTTGGATGGGGACGCGACCTTTTCCCATCCCGCGGACCGCTTGGGTTTGTTCGGTATCGTGGTGGTTTTGTTGCGCAGCCGTACGTGACACCACCAAGTGTTCAAACTCAGTATGCCTATCAGCCCAACTACGTTCAGCAGCAAATCGCTCAGACTCAGTTGGTACCGGAAACGCAAAGTGTCCGCGTGCCTTACCAAGTCCAGCGAACGGAAACGGATCTCGTCACCCAGAACGTGCCCGTCCAAACGGTTCGGATGCAAACGGATTACTTGACGCAAAGAATTCCGGTTCAGTCGACTCGTATGATCCCAACCACACAGGTTCGCAAGATTCCCTATGTGGTTCAGCGTCCTGTCACCGAGACATTGACTCGTAAGGTTCCTGTTTCGCAGCAGCGTTGGGTTCAAGAAGAAAAGGTACGAAAGGTTCCTGTCCGATCCACTCGCTTGGTCTACGAGACGCAAAAGCGAATGGTCCCGGTCCAGTTCTACGAGAAAGAAGCCATCACCCGCACGGTTCGTCGTCCTGTGACACGCCGGGTTTATCAACCGTACAACGAAACGGTGATGGTGCCGCGCAATGTTGTGCAGCGAGCTCCCCTGTCGTACTTCGATCCCTACGGAGCCGCGATTGTCAGTGGTTTTTCACCGTATGAAACTTCGGTCAGCAGTGCTGCTATCGCCGCACCCGTTGTGTCGAATTCGGTGGTTGTTCCCGAAGTCACTGAGCCAGCCGACACATCAAATCTGTTTAGCGATTTTACAGACGGGTCCGGAACGAAACTTTCAGGTCCCAGCGTTTTTGATGACGAGCCGCAAACGGTGTTGAAAGTCGAGTCGACGCTATCGGGTCCCAGCAACGTAATTCAGCAACCTTCCGAAATGGGACTGAACTCAGCAGACCCCGATGATTTGAATCCAGTCGACGAGCCCAAGATCCCTGCAACCGGCGCCTCCTGGCGAATCAAGTACAACCCAAC
>CAZZDZ010000578.1:0-3120 GCA_964652675.1 uncultured Pirellulaceae bacterium | reverse complement strand
CACGAGGAATCCATTTCTGTTGGTCAAGCAGAAAAATAATCGGCAACATGTCGGGTGTTTTCTCGATCCCCGAGTCAACCCAGAACACATGCATATGATGCGATCCCGTCATCATGACCAAACGATATTCGGACTCGGCACCTGTCAATGAATCTAAATGGGTGACCAAAAAGTCGCCGTCCTTTCGCTCGAAACGATACTTCTTTCCGGCAACGACCACTTCGTTGTCAATGATTGCTTGTGGCGCTGTCGCTGGATTGATCGGTTGCGTCATCGTTCGATGAAATGAAGCATGCCACGACTGATGATGATCTGTGTGACAGCTTTGGCACGCATCCGATCCAATAAAGTGTTTGTCCCCGGCAGGCAATGGAATCGATGAAACCAGTGTCGTGGATGCCTCTACCTTATTCGCTGTCGTGCTAGACTCTGCGATTGGCGGCGCATCTGGTTTTTTGCAGCCAGCGAAAGCACAATAGGCACAGAGCACGAGCGCAATCAACTGGCTTTTGCTTATCGTTTGGTCAAGCGTTTTGATGTTCAAGTGAATGTCTGCTAACGAAGCGGGAATGGTTTTCAAGAGCGTTCAGATCAAGCCCAGTGATGATTGCGGCACAAAGCACTACAGGAATTGTAGTAAGTTATTCAGTTCCGCAAGCGTAAAGTGGCTTCGCGGCAGCCGGTTTCTCAAGTCGCTCCCGCAAGTCACTCGTAGATCCAAGCGGTTAGAATGCGTATCGGATCTACTACTTTGCACGCCTCCGATACCGTTTACCGCCCGTACTAATTCCTGGATTACCGAGCATGCGACCACGATTTGCTTCGCTACGTTTAATTTCGATTTGCTTTCTGGTTTTGTCCATCACTTGCGGGCCCACAGAGTCTGTGTTGGCAGCGGATACGGCGCCGTCCAAAACCCGACCCAATGTGCTGCTACTGTGCATTGACGACCTTCGGCCAGAACTGGCTTGCTTTGGCAAAGACTACATCCACTCGCCAGCGATTGACTCGATTGCCAAAACGGGTCGAGCATTTCATCGACATTATGTGCAGGCGCCCACCTGTGGTGCATCTCGATTTACGCTTTTGACGGGGCGTTATGGAACCGCCAGCAATGCAGCACTGTTCCGACGCGCTTCGCAAATCAAAAAGAATGCCGATTCTGTGCCGCCCAGCATGCCCGCTTGGTTCCGACAACACGGTTACGCAACGGTATCGGTCGGCAAAGTATCACATCATCCAGGTGGTCGCGGCGGAAAGGATTGGGATGACAGCGAAGATTTGGAGATGCCCCATTCATGGGACAGACATCTTTTACCGGCCGGCCCTTGGCAACATCCGCGTGGTTCAATGCACGGTTTGGCCAACGGTGAAATCCGCAAGAACGCGAAAGACATGGATCTGTTTCAAAGCACTGATGGCCCCGATTCGACCTATCCAGATGGACTAATCACAGACGAATCTCTGAAACAATTGGACCAACTGGCCAACGACGAAAACTCGAAACCGTTTTTCTTGGCGGTCGGCATCATTCGACCCCACCTGCCCTTTGGTGCTCCCGCAAAATACATGGAGCACTACCGAGACGCGATCTTGCCAACCGTTGATCACCCGACCAAACCAGTTGGCAAAACGACTTGGCATGGATCTGGCGAATTCATGAAATACAACCGCTGGAAACGCGATCCCAACAAAGACGCCGAGTTCGCGATCGAAGTCCGAAGACACTACGCTGCTTGTGTTTCCTATGCGGACGCGCAAGTCGCAAGAGTCCTAGATCGACTAGACGACCTGGGTCAGCGCGACAACACGATCGTTGTGTTGTGGGGTGACCACGGTTGGCATTTGGGCGAACACGCCATTTGGGGCAAGCATGCTTTGTTCGAGGAATCACTGCGTTCGCCGCTGATCATTTCGTACACAGGCATTCAGCAGCCAGGTGTAAAAACGAACTCGATGGTCGAAACACTTGATATTTTTCCGACGTTGTGTGATTTAGCCGAACTGCCCAAGCCGGATTTTGTCGACGGCGTTTCACTGCAACCAATTTTGCAATCTCCAACCGCAGACGGCCATGACGCCATTTCCTATGCTTCCAAAGGCCAAACCATTCGCACTGCGACGCACCGGCTGGTTGCACACAAAGGTGATTACAGCGAACTATACGACCACACGACGCCCGAAGCCGAGACAAAAAACATCGCCGATGAGAACCCAGCATTGGTCGAACGATTGAGAAAGAAGATCAGTGATCGTCTTTCGCGCTGAGTGAAGGCGTGGAAATTCGTCACTTGTTCTTGCTCGCTTGATCTCTGCTCGATTAGCTTTGGGTAACTTGCGAGTGCAGTTTTTGGGATGCGAAGAACAGTTGTTTGTGTTTGTGCAATTCCAGTTCGCGAACCATTTCATCGGCGGCATCCCTGGAAAGTCCTGACGCCATCACAAACGCATTCCCATCGTCACCTTGCCGCCAGACCGACCAACCATCGCTTTCGGTGATTTCCAGCAACGTTTCCGCAAGTTGACGTGACTGAGACGCAGTCAACTGAATTGACATGGGCATTCGCGGGTTGATTGACGAGTGAATCGTCATTGATCTTCCATCGCGGCTGACCTCGATCATGCCATCGGTGCATTGGACTGCTTGAGTATCATCCGAATTTGCAACTGCCATGTTCGTCTCCAAGCGTTGAGTGATCTTGAAAAGTGGTACTCTCTATTATTGAAGACGCAGATGGCGACGGACAAGTTCGTTTTTCCAAACGATCTTTTTTGCAATTGCAATAAGCGGGTACTAAATAAAGTGGTCGCCATTGGATTTGGCGAATCGTACCAATCCACAAAACTCAGCTAGCTGACTCGTTTCGAATTGAGCATTGAACGCATGAACGATGGCATCGCCGACGCGTACGTGTTGCAATGTTTGCAAACCGTGGCGGTCTGCTCGATCGCGACGCCGCATCGTCCACAGGGGGCAGTTGCTTTGGGCGCGTCTGAATGGATTTCCTCGGGCGCATCGAAATCACCGAGTATTCGCATCACACCTGTATCGCTGACGGTCGCATTGTCGGTGTTGACAACACCAAAAGTAAACGGTGCCTTGCATGCGGGACAAACGAC
>CAZZDZ010000577.1:0-3124 GCA_964652675.1 uncultured Pirellulaceae bacterium | reverse complement strand
ATGGCAAAACGCTCTGCAACACCATGCAGCCCCATGGCCAAAGCATTCACTTGATTGGATTGCTTGATCATGAAACTGGGGGCGTCCTTGGTCAACTCAAGATGCCAGGGGACACCAATGAACATAAAGCCGCGTTGATGCTTCTCAAATCAATGCCCCTCAAAGGGCAAGTGGTCACCGGAGACGCGATGTTTTGTCAGCGAGACATTTGCAGTCACATTGTCGATTCGGGCGGTGACTACGTGTTCATTGTCAAAGACAACCAACCGAGCTTGAAAGAGGCGATCGTGTCTGATTTCACGCCCGGCTTTTCCCCCCTACACCGAACGCATTCGCCAGGAGCAGCTTGATTCACACTGCACTGTCGATAAAGGGCACGGTCGCCTAGAAACCCGCGAACTTCACGCGAGTGGTCGGCTCAATGGGGATCTTGATTGGCCGGGCTTCTCCCAAGCAATCCAGATCACGCGAACGACGACGAGAAACGGGGAGCAATTTACCGAAGTGTCGTACGCCATCACGAGTCTTTCTCAAGATCGTGTCTCGGCGGAAGAGTTGCTGGCTTTCAATCGCGGCCATTGGGGGATTGAGAATCGCTTGCACTGGGTTCGTGACGTCTCGTTTGGCGAAGACGGTTGTCGAATGCGCAGCGGGGAGGGTCCCGAGAATTTGGCGTCACTTCGCAACGCTGGAATTTCAGCGCTGAGATTCACGAAGACCAACGGCATCGTCTCCGCCCTAAGAGACTTCGCAACTCGCCCATGGGATTTGCTCAAAATGCTACGCAGTGTCTAAAACAAATTCGCCCTGGTATCGAGCCTTTGTTGCTTGAGTTTTTTATCCCGAGATAATAGAATTGGGGAGCTTGACCTTTGTTGAGAAGCAAGGTTGACACGAGACTTGCGGCGGATTTTCCGTTGTTTTCGCCGACTTATTATCGGCTTCGTGGAAGCCGAATTTGGCGTGTATTTATTTTCACTTTTTCCGGCACAGTGCAAAGGTAGTTAAATGAGATTCAAGTTTAAAAAGTCAGGTTTCACGCTTGTGGAACTACTGGTTGTGATTGCGATTATCGGTATTTTGGTTGGCTTGCTACTTCCTGCCGTCCAGGCTGCTCGCGAGGCGGCAAGGCGAATGAGCTGCAGTAATAACTTCAAGCAGATCGGGTTGGCGATTCACAATTATCACTCGGCTTTCAAAAGATTGCCGCAGCACCAAGGCGGGACACATGGTGCCGGAGCATCGTTAGCCAACGGGAGCAACCGCCTGGATTTGTCCGCATTGGTTGGCATCACGCCATTCTTGGAACAACAGGGTTTGTGGGAGGATATTAGCAACCCCTTTGAGGTCACAGAGGGCGGAGCCGGACTCGGTAACGTCTATCAAGCGATGGGACCCTGGCCTGGTCGTCCGCTTTCGGCAAATACAGACGGCGGAGGCGGTTTCTATTCGCCTTGGATGACAGAAATCCCAACGTTGCGATGCCCCAGTGATCCCGGAGTTGGACTGCCTGCGCATGGCCGAACGAACTATGCCGTTTGCATGGGTGATTCGCTGGATACAACATGGGGCGGATACCGAGACCGGACATCGGGAGATCAGGTTTTGACAGGAAATCCACTTTTCTACCTGCGAGTGCAGGCAGCACAGCGTGGATTCTTTGTCAATCAACGCGACGTTCGTTTCAGAGATACGCTTGACGGGTTGTCCAACACAATTTGTGCTGGCGAAATTGCCACCGATCTAGGAGACCGTGACGTTCGTACAGCTGCTGTCGATGGTGCATCTACTTTGGTAAGCCTCAATGGCAACACTTCTTGCCAAGGATTTGTTGACCCTGAACGTCCTTCGTTCTGGCTGTCATCAGCACCAATCATCGGAAGCGTGGAGGAGCGTCGGGGATACAGGTGGGCTTATGGTGGACCGCTGAATGGTCAAATGAATACGATCCTTCCGCCCAATAGCGAGTTGTGCATCAACAACACCAACCCAGTGTCAATTACGATTGCTTCGGCTAGCAGTCGGCACTTAGGTGGTGCTCACGTTTTGATGGGTGATGGTGCTGTGATCTTCATGACCGACTCTGTTGAAGCTGGCGACGCTAATCGAGGCCAAGTTGGTGTTACGGGCAGTCACAATGATCCCCTATCGGTCCAAGGTGCCCAGAGTCCTTACGGATTGTGGGGGGCCTTGGGTACACGGGCATCCAAAGAGAGTATTGAAGAGCAGCTAAATCAGTAGGTTTATTCTGTTTCAACGACGCTTTGGACGACTTGCGCCCAAAGCGTGCAAGTTCCGTTTTTTGTTTTGAGTTCTGATATGAAAAAGTTTAGGTTTTGCGTTGGTAGTTTTCTGGTGATGTTGTCCATGGGAATATTCGTCGGTTGTTCGAGTTCTGAAACGGCGGTTTCGGCGGATGTCAATGAAGTTGAGACGTTCTTGAAGGACAATCCGGAATTGGCAAACGCTGACCTTAGCCCCCCCGAAGATCCAGAATAAAGAAGTAGCACAACTGGCGTCGTCGCAGACCTGAAAGGTTTGTCGATGTAGAGAAGCCCTGTCTTAGTGAAGCCTTGTCGCGTAAGCGGCAGGGCTCGCTTTTTGGCTGGTTGCTTCGCAGTGTACCTACGAACCGTCGAGGAGATCGATATCTTCATCTTCGACTCGGGACCGTTGTGAAGTAGAACATTTTGATGTTTGGGCATTTTGAGAAAGACATGCCCTAATTCGCCAGGAGCCTTTTCATGGCACTGTTCGACTTTGAAGTAGCCATCTCTGTCCCAGAGATGTAGCCCGACTTTGTGGTAACCAGTTTGCTTGAACTTCGGATCGCAAGTTCTGTCAAACCATTGGCAAGCATTCCTGTACGATCCATATCAAAGCGGTTGGATGCCTTTTCGGTCGATCCTACGTCGCTCGGAGATCGACGGCTACTTTGAACGTAGCCATCTCTGTCCCAGAGATGTAGCCCGACTTTGTGGTAACCAGTTTGCTTGAACTTCGGATCGCAAGTTCTGTCAAACCATTGGCAAGCATTCCTGTGCGATCCCTATCACAGCGGTTGGATGCCTGTTCGGTCGATCCTACGTCGCTCGGAGATCGACGGCTACTTTTCGGATCGTAA
>CAZZDZ010000576.1:1389-3150 GCA_964652675.1 uncultured Pirellulaceae bacterium | reverse complement strand
GTCTACTTCTTCTACATCACCAACGCGACGAAGTCTTCCAAGTCAACTCGGCAAGCTCGGAGAGCCGTGCAACTATTTTCAGAGGACGATGAGGCAAATCGTGTGTGCTGGCAGCACGAATGTGGCACTCGCATTTGTGCTTTGATCGAGTTCCGTTTCTTTGAAATCAGCCGGTCGCGACTTCGGTGGCACTTCGAGCAGCGTCGCGCGTTTGATCGCGGCGGGCAGAGACAATCGCTGGGCCTTGTTTGTGCTGTTCACGAGAAACAGCCTCGTTTCGTCGTCGTTGGCTGCGGCGAAACCTTGCGTGCTATCGGGCAGGTTTCTGATCCGGCGAACATGCGTGGCTCCATCGGTGGCTTTGGCGAGCAAGAGATGAAGTTGGTAACTCGGCAGTTTCACAATCTCTTTCTTATTCGGATTCCAGTGAAACGTTCCAAAACCCTGCTCGTAGATTTGGTGCAGACAAGCAAGTTGAAACACGTCCCGGTGTTCGACGAGATCGCAGTACGTGGATGCGAGAAACTGCAGTTCTGCGCCAGTGTTTTTCCATTCGTTTAGGCCTTCACGACCAATATTCCACTCCGTCATCCAAACGGGATTTCCGGGCAGCAACTTTGCGAAATACTCAGCCGGCGTGCTGATGAACTCACTTGGATTAACCAGTTGTTCGACCGGTAGTTTCTCTCCCTTTTCAACTGCGATGCCCTGACCTCCGAAATACTCGTGATAGACAACAGCGTCGTACCATTTCTGTTTGGCGAGTACTTGATTCCACTTCGATTCGTAGCCGAACTTCTTTCCCAGTGGCCCGAAGCAGGCTCCGATTTGAATTTCGGGCTCCGCTCGTCGAATCGCTTGCGCCACCGGGCGAGCGACCTCGATGTACTTCCACACGTTGTTGAACGACCGCGGATCCCAGTATGGTTCGTTCGCAAGTTCGATCGCGTGTAGCTTGACGCCAGCCTTCTTCAGTTCGGCAAGCAGTTCCAAGACGCTCTGTGGCGATTCGTCGTAGACATTCAAGACCCAGATCGGTTCGATGTCGAATTGTTGGCAAAGACTGATGAAGCCAGCGCGATCGTACTTTCGTCCGGACTTCCGAAATTGCGAAACCCGCTTCGCCGCCCAGCCGGTTTTGTCTCCAGCAGGGAGGTCGAACGAGTCCTGTCGCCACCGATAGTTGTTCGCGATCGTTCCACCGGGAAACCGCAGCACGTTTGGCTTGAGTTCACTGACCGCGGTGCTGAATCGGCGGTCGCTGTAGTTAATGCCGTGAAAGGCTGTTGCGGCCATCAAGTTTGTGTTGAAGCCAAACAGCCTGTGGGGGAAGTCTTGCTTGGGGCCAAGCGTGAGTGCCCGAGTGTCTTGTGCTTGTGAAGTGGCAGCAAGCAGCAAGACGACCAATGCGAATGGTATTTTGGTGATTGAGTTCATTCCAGTATTGTAGACAACATTGTTGGACGGCTCTCCGACCCGTCATTGGCGCAACGTCACAGCTCGGAGAGCCGTGCTAGTTTGGTTCCAGCTGCCAATGCTGAGTCAACTCACCGGTCAATGGTGCTGTGCGGACCTTGCCTTCGCTGCCAGTGAGATAGAGCTCACCCCAGCGGCAACAAATCATGAACGTGTTCTTGCCCGTTCGCAGGAGTTGGAATTTCTGTGAACTCCAATCGTCATTGCGATCCGCCGTTACTGACTCCTGCCACGTTTTGTCGTCGTCGAATTTTCCGTGAAGGGCGATCTTCTCGTCGTTCTCGC
>CAZZDZ010000576.1:0-1289 GCA_964652675.1 uncultured Pirellulaceae bacterium | reverse complement strand
GCCGGCCACTGAGGACCTCTTGCCAAATCGACTCCGTATCGCTGCAGTGCGGCGGTGAAGTCGGGGCTGTATCGCAGGGCGTTGTTCGTCCAGCCCTTCTTGTTTGGATTGCGAAGTTGCGCGAACGGGCCCCAACTGATCCAAGCCATCTTGCGTTCTTCGGCTCGCATCATGCAGTGCATCAAGTAGTCGTATTGAATCGGCATGTCGTTGTTGTTTGTCAAGCTAATGAACTCGGTGCAGATGATCGGGTAACCCGCCGCGCGGATCTTCTCAGCGTGATCCCATTGTTTTGTGTTCAGCAACACGTTGTCGTAGCAATGAAAGCCGATCGATGCATTCTTGAAATCAACTCCCTCAGTTGCTTTGGCCAAACCATCGATGGTCAACTGCGTCGCCGCGACATGCGAGAACAGAATCTGATGAGTCTCCGGGGCCAGCGACTTCACGTGCTGGTAAATCTGGTTGGAAACAGCCAGCGATGTCTTCGGTTCTGGCTCATTCAGCAATTCATAAACGACATGAGTTCGATCCTTGTACCGCGGTGCGATCAGCGACCAGAAGGCCTTGGCTTTCTCCGAATCGACTTTGGTGTTGTACTGAATGTGAAGGTTGACGATCGCGTAAACTCCGTTCTCTGCACACCAATCGACGAGCGTATCGATTGCGTACAGATATTCTTCGCGATGCTGTTCGTTTCCGGCGACGTCGTATTTCCAGTCACCCATCCACGGACCGACGCGAACACAATTCAAATCGGGATGTTTCTTGAAGACTGAATTGAAGTACTCGTGGTACTTCGTTTCGTTCTCTCGCAAGTCGGGCACGCCATACATGTCGACGAAGAACGTCGTCCCGCGAAGAACTTTGCCATCGGATGACACCAGCGTTCCATCGGCGACGCGGACTCGCGCTGGTTCCTGACCGTGCGTTTCAACCGCAAAGAACATTGCAAACAGGCTTATGGCCGTGATGAGTGACTTAAACATCTGATCGACTTGTTGGAGTATGAGAGACAACGTATTCGCCGCCGGGCAACACAGCGATGCTGGCTGCGCGGAGAAAAACTTGAGTTTCCGCGCGATTTTGAGCGACATGAACCCCCGGCCGATTTTGCTGCGCACCTGCTTCGGGCAGTCATTGATCACCCGCTTCACTACTGTTGTTATCACTGAAGACGACAACGGTTACGGACAATGGTGCCGCGTCGACCTTGAAGGAAAGCGAATTCTTATCTCGGGTCGTTGCGATGCTGTCCTTCTTCCGCAGAACCGTGTCGCTTGCTTTTG
>CAZZDZ010000575.1:0-3159 GCA_964652675.1 uncultured Pirellulaceae bacterium | reverse complement strand
TTGCCGATGCGGAAAATTGACATCGACTCTCTCACCTCTTAAATTACCATAGCTCAATCGCCAGGAAAAATAGGCTTATCCATGAACCAGCAGACAGCGCCCGGACAAGACGATGACGAGATCCAAGACCTAGCTATGTTGGTTGCAAAGAATCTGGCTGATGGCGAAAGCCCCGATACGATCGTCAATCAATTGGTGGACAGTGGATGGGAAACCGATGATGCGAATTCGTTCGTGGCGTCGATCCAACACCAACTGGCGCAGATGCAAAGCCACCAAGGTGATGGCGAGGGAATGGGTTGGTTGCTTTGGATAGGCGGAATTCTTCTCATAAACCTGCTGAGCTATCTGTTTAACTGGGGCTTCTGGATTTACTAAGCGGCGAAGGCAAATCAATGTGTTTCGGCGGCAGCAAAAGTTTTTGCCACACCATGATTGCCACACCATGATTGGCCACCACGATTGCCACACGAAAAGTGCTCGGCGCATTGAAAGCATTTGCTGAATGCAGAGAAAAATTTCTTGATCGAGTTTTACGTATCTGACCTAAAGCCATGTTTCTTCGCAGCTTACGTCATTTCGATCGATCTTGACGGACTGAACCAATTCGATAGAATTCGGTATCAAGGCAAGCTTGGCAAAGCAGAGAGGCTCGGAGCTTCTTGACGCTTGCGTTTTTCGCACAGAATAACAGCGAAATCACAAATTGGCGCTGGAATCATAAATTAGCGCTGAAATCGCAGATTAGCGGTGAAATGTGCTGGTGCGAAAGAACGGGGGTTTGCTAAGAAGGGCTCTTGATGAGGAAACTGGGTTGTTCACGCAAGGGTGCGTGTCGAATTCAGTGGACTGAGGTGATCGTTTCTAAAAGGAAACGGTTGCTTTTGAAAACTCATCATGGTCCGTTGTTCAGGTGGTGCGACCTGAAGTTTTAAGAATGACAGCACCACACAACTGGGCTTACCCACGGTATTTGGAAACGGCACGTCAAGCAGGGAGGATGGTTTCTGCCATGTCCACGAAAACAGTCTTTACGACAGGCGAAGCGGCGAAAATTTGCAAAGTCAGCCAACAGACGATCATTCGTTGTTTTGATAACGGATCGCTGAAGGGCTTTCGTGTCCCTGGCAGCAAATTTCGGCGTATTCCTCGTGAGCAATTGTATTTGTTCATGAAGGACAACGGGATTCCGACAGACGCTCTAGAGAGCGGCAAGAAAAAGCTTCTGATCGTTGATGATGATCAAGACTTGGTTGAATTGATCAAGGATGGATTCGAACGTGATGGACGATTCGAGATTCGCACCGCCAACAACGGTTTTGATGCTGGCATGGGAGTTAAGGAGTTTCGTCCTGACATCGTTGTCTTGGACGTCATGCTTCCAGACATCAATGGTAAAGAAGTTTGCCAGCGAGTTCGCAATGATCCTGCAATGGATGCGGTCAAGATTCTTTGTATCTCTGGTATGGTCGAGCACAGTAAAGTCGACGGCTTGAAAGCAGCCGGCGCGAACGATTTCATGCAAAAGCCGTTCGCGATCGAAGACTTGGTGACTCGTTCGCTTGACCTGTTGGAGATGGAACGAAACGTGGCCAACTAAAGTGGCCAGCGATTCGCTGCGACGTACCAGTATTAACAAAACTCTTGGTTCTTCCGGGTTAGCCCCTGATGTGCCAAGAGATTTCGGGCGGAACACCAATGGGGGAATTGGCCCAATGGGGTTACTGCCATGTCTACGACGCGGAGCCGACCGTTGGTGGTTGCCGCTTTCGCCCCTCTCGATCGAAACGCTCGGACAAGTTCTTGTTGCGTACGGTAGAAAACCTGCGCGGACCCCAAAGCATCGCGCGGGTAATCTCGGCGGGCGAGACCTCGCCAAATCGGCTGGCCAAAAAACGCTGACTGATCGACTGGAGTATGCGCTGATGCACGATCCGGCGCTGACGATCTACGCCGCGCTGTGTTGGCCTGGCGAAGAAGCCGAAGTGATCGATTTGGCTGATTGGTTGATCGAAAATGTGACGTCTTGTTTCGCCAGTGGTGATGCGTTTTTGGGCGCGCCGCGTATCGAAGGCCAACATCAACGGCGATGGAACAAACTGAGGGATCACTATCGGACATTGCCATTCGAAAATTGGTTATCCGACGCGCACCTTTGGCTTGAGGTAACCGGGCCTCGTGTTGTTGACGGTTGGAAGGAGCAGTGGCCAACGATTTACTTGGGTGAAACGGTCGATGCTGAAATCGGCCATGATTCTTCCGGGTCAATGCTTCAGCAATTGGCGCGGATGATGCAACGCCAGCGTTCGTTGGAACAATCGTTTGATGACCGTTTGCACAAAAGCAAACTCGGCGCGCTCAAACAGCTTGCCTACGGTCTTTCGCACGAAATCAACAACCCGCTTGCCAACATTTCAACGCGTGCACAGCAGTTGCAACGCGGCGAAGAGGATCCGACACGAAACGCCGTGTTGCAGCGAATCGTCGATCAAGTTTATCGGGCGCACGAAATGATTGCGGATTTGATGTTCTATGCAAATCCGCCCGCGCCGCACTGCGAACCTTGTCACTTAAATCAAGTGGTCCAAGAAGTCGCCGAGGGGTTTCGCGAAGAAGTGGAGCGTCAGGCGATTCGATTGGAAGTCGAAACCTATCGCGATGGGCCTGACGAAGTCGAAGTGGATGGGTCGATGATCGGCGAAGCCGTTCGTGCCTTGATGCGAAATTCGATCGATGCGATCGGGTGCGAAGGAACCATTGTCGTTTCGGTCGTTCGTCAACAAGGCCGCTGGCTGATTCATGTCGCTGACAGTGGGCCGGGCTTGTGCGATCTTGCTCGCCAGCACGCCTTTGATCCGTACTTTAGCGGTCGCGAAGCGGGCCGAGGACTCGGCCTTGGGTTATGCCGCGCGTATCGAATCGCCAAACTTCACACCGGCGATATCACATTGGCGGGCGGGCCGACTGGTTGCGTGGCGACAATCACGCTCAATCAATAGAGCCGTTTCAGGTTCTTGCTATGCAAAAAAGCCGCCAAATTTGTTTGTGAAAATCAGGCGGCTTCTTTTTCTCTGTAGATCCCTAGGAAATTGCAGTCTCGTCGCATCCGTCACGCCTAGTCGCTTCGCCGATCATGACGGATAATCGAACTTTTCCGAT
>CAZZDZ010000574.1:0-3184 GCA_964652675.1 uncultured Pirellulaceae bacterium | reverse complement strand
CGGCCCTCCACCAGGAAGCGGCCCACCACCAGGAGTGCGTGGTCCAGGCGGCCCTTAAAACTCTGCCCGAGAATTTGGTTTCGCCGCGGAAGATGCTGGCAGGGGGAATACAGGGAGATTCGATTGCCACAAAAAGCACAAGAATCCACAAAGAGTCAATGCGCTGTTTCTTCGTGCCTCTTTGTGTTTTTCGTGGCGATCCTTTCTGCGCCACGGGTCCGTACAGCGCGGCGGATGATCACCGTTCTGTCTGCCGTACGCTCACTCAAGGCGGATTCCAATAGTAACAGGCTCGACCGTCTCGATCACTCGATTGAATAAAGCCGCTCTTGACTGCGACACGCCTTGATGCCGTGTTGTCTTTGTCAACGAGTATTTCCAATCGCGTGATTCCAAATTCCGCAGCGATTTTACAGGCGATTGTGACGGCGCGTGTTGCGATTCCGCGGCGTCGATAGCCTGGATGTGTCCAATAGGAGAGGTGCGCGATCTCCTTCTCATTCTCCTTCGGGCGGATTTCACATCCGCCGACAAGGCAGTCCGAGTCTGTAGCCCGCACCGCATAGGTGTATCGCGTCCCCAGCTTTCTGTCATCTATCCAGCCCTGAATTACGTTCAGCGAATGCTCAAGCGAGGGCACAAAATCAGGCGGAAACTCGAATCGTTTTCTATGCTCGGAATCGTGGTCTGCGGCAAGCATCGCTGACGCATCGGTGAGTCGAAATTCATCTAAATAGACGATGTCATCGAAATTGGATTTCATGATCGAACGGCGAGTCGCATAACCACCTGATGATTTGGTGAGAAAAAAACTGTTTCCGCATTTTAGATAAATCGGAGGCCAGAACAACGCTTTCACCTTAGCAAAGGTTTTTTCGGCTTTGTTATCCGTGTCTATCTGTGTTCATCCGTGGTTCCTTTAGTCCGCCAGTGCTGCCTTCGCGCGTCGCTGCGGTAACCTAGCTGAGCCACAAAATAGTCAGCGCGATCATCAAGACGAATACGACGGCATTGATACCGCAGGCCAGAGCGATACGTGCGCTGCTGGATGGTTCGTTGGATTTGGGTTTCGGCAAATTTAGCAGCAACAAGGTGGAGACTAAGTTCAGGAAAGGAGGTATCAACACTCCGATGACCGCTAAGTACAAACTATCCGTCACTGTGTCACGTCGCGAAACCGCCAGTTCGGTTGAACCCGGTTCGGTTGAACCCAATTCGCTTGCTCCCGATTCTGCTATCGACTCATCGGCAATGATTACCGGTTGATAGGGATTCGGTTGCGATCTTGATGTCGTTTCGCCTTTCGACATACGGTCCTGCCGTTTGGTGACAACTTTATTTTCGATTTCCGGCTCAGTGATTGGACCAGGAATCGCGTTTTGGCTTATCCAGCACTTTTTGAAAGGCGTGGTGAGCTGTAACCTTGGCTGCGTATCTTTTGCAGAAGCGTTTTCATCTTCGCGACTCGTTCTGGATACTTGGCGGCCAAGTTGTTTTTCTGCTGCTGGTCTTTGGATAGGTCGTACAGTTCAACGGGGGAACTGTCATCGGGTTTGTATTGATGCTTTCTTTCCCAGGCTTGGTTGCGACCGCTGACGTAGCCGCTCTTTGCGTCCACTAGCAACCAATTTCCGTTACGAATCGCGTAGTGATTCGCGCGGGTATTGTGCACATGACTCGATCGAACTTGGTCCGATTCGCCTTTCAAGATCGGTGTCAGATCATGTGAGTCTTCGGCGGCATCATTGGGCAGATCAAATTTCAAATGTGCCGCTAGCGTTGCCATGATGTCGACTTGCGAAACCAAAGCCGCAGAGACCTTGCCAGGCTGCGTCACGCCCGGCCACTTGATGAGAAACGGAACGTGGTGTCCGCCTTCGTAGATATCACGTTTCAATCCGCGAAATGGTTTGGGGGACCAGTGGTCGTATTTTGCATCACGTGCATAAGCGTACTTCTCCGGGCCATTGTCGGCGCTGAAGATCACGACTGTATTGTCGGCTTGTCCCGAATCGGCTAACGCTTTGAGCAGTTGGCCACATGCGTCGTCGGTTTCGACGACGAAGTCACCGTAGGGGCCAGCACCAGATTTGCCATCGAATTTGTCGTTCGGAATGATAGGCGCGTGTGGCGACGGAAACGCAAAGTACAATAAGAACGGTTTGTCGCTGCCCTTTTGTTTTTTCAAAAAGTCGACGCCGCGAGCGGTGGTCGTAGGTATGTTTTCATAAGGGTTCCAGTCGGACGCCATTGGACCGGGGCGACATTCCCAGTTGCCTTCTTTGATCTCGGGCCACTTGCTTGTATCCATCATCGTGTCGGGAGCTTTTTGCACGCGATCATTTTCGATCCAACAATAGGGCGGGAAATTGATCACGGTGTCGCCAAAATATGTATCGAATCCGTGGGCAAGCGGGCCATCGGGAATGGGTTTGTCCCAATCGAATGCGTCTGGCGAGTACGCTTTCTTTTTGCCTCGAACGGTTGGTTTGGCGTCAGGTTTTTTGATGGCGTCCCAATCCCATCCCAAGTGCCATTTGCCAATCGCGGCCGTTTGGTAGCCTTTTGCTTGGAACATCTCGGGCATCGTTAGTCGCTGAGGCTTGAAAACTGATTTTCCAAGTGCGTTGACGATGCCATGAAAATCTCGCCAATGATGCCGTCCCGTCAAAAGTGCATAGCGACTTGGCGTACAAATTCCCGATGATGAATGCCCGTCGGTGAACCGCATGCCTTCGCTGGCCAGCCGATCCAAGTTCGGGGTCGGAATCTTGGAGTCCGAGTTTTGTACCCCCAGATCGCCAAACCCCAAATCATCGGCGTATAAGATTAAGACGTTCGGCCGATCCGATGGCTCCGCTGCATCCACGTTCACCAAAATGACAAAGTTGAAAAGCGTTAGCGCAAGAAAAGGCAGGAGTCGCATGATGTTGGATTCTGGTAGTTGGGCGGAACGAGGCTAGCGGGAATTGTAGCTGAAAGAGTGATTAACGGCGGGAACTTCGGGGTAACCCGACGCGTGACTTTTGAAGTTGCGCTTTTGCAAAAATGTATCAAGATTCGATCGATCGAATGTGTGAATCAACCAGAAAACCAGCTGCGAAGCAGCGACAGGATGTAGCCCCATGCGTAAGCATGGGGTTTACGTATTGATCCACCAATACTCGTTTTTCTCCGTCCCGAT
>CAZZDZ010000573.1:0-3188 GCA_964652675.1 uncultured Pirellulaceae bacterium | reverse complement strand
ATTGCTTCTGCCAACTTGTTCTCAGGAGCTGCTAGCTTTTGGCACGAAACTAGCTTTATGTGTGAATTGCACGATGGGAAAGGCCGTTTGATCGATGGCTGTGTAGCAGGTCGCTGCAGTTGTTGCATTTTGCAACACGAATGACTTGGTAAACAGCACCCAAACAAGCGTTTGGATCGGCAAAAGGCTTGTTTTTTTCGTAGCGAGGCAGATCGAGCGAGAATAGACTCTAGTAGGATAGATGTTCTTCTCGAAAAGCTTTTCCACCACAATTCACACCGAGTATTCCAATTAGCGAATTTTTGCGTAGCAAGCAGCTTCGCGTTCGCCAGATTGGGAGCTTTCAAGTGGCTTGATGGCCTTGGTATTGCCTTGGCTCATTGGACTGTTTTGAAAGACCGGTAAACCTATGAAGGCAGGATGATTCTGTTTTCAACACTGCGGAGACTTCCCGATGCGACGAGTCGCACCCTCCTTTACAAATTTGCAGTTCATTGGTTCCAGATTGATTGCGATGGCGGCTATGGTCGCGGCGTTGTCAACGTACGGCTTTGCGTCGGAAGGGGCCAATGTTCGGATCGCCAGTTTTGACACACAATCAGGCGAAACCTTCTTTGCCGCGTCGGTACAACCGTCGGCAAACGATGACCTGTTGGACGCAGTTCGATCAGCAGAAGCAGACGTGGTGGTGGTGGTCGACACGTCGGCTAGCCAAGTAGGCGATTTCCGATACCAATCGATCGCTGCCCTCAATGGTGTTTTGAAACGCCTTCGCAGTGGTGACCGAGTTCGGATCTTTGCTGGTGATGTTCAAGCAACCGCGTTGGGCAATTCGTTTGATGTTGCAACGGGACAATCAACCGCGTCGGCCATTGCTCAGTTGAACAAACGTTTGCCATTGGGCAACACAAACTTGGTTGGTGTGGTGGACACCGTGCGAGCGGCTTTGATTTCGCAACCGCGTGATCGCACTCGTTCGATTGTTTACATCGGTGATGGTGCATCGATCGACGCAACCGGAAACAACCGTCGCTTTGGCGCCTTGGTGGACGCCCTGCGATCGGACCGAATTGCTGTCCACAGCATTGTGATCGGCCCCACAACCAACGTTCAATTGATGGCGATTCTAGCCAACCAAACTGGTGGAGTTTTGGGTGTGGTTGGAACCGATCCGGACGCGAGCCCCGAGGTCATCGCTCGCACAGTGGGTGGTTCGTCTATCATGTCGCCACTCTGGTTGTCGGAAACAAAACTAATTAGCGGCATGAAAGCGGTTCATGGTGATCGAATGCCGCCATTGCGACTGGACCGAGACAGTATTTTCTTGGGCAAAGTAAACGGCGATGTTAAACAAGGCCAATTTTTGCTCACTGGTTCGACATCACAATCCACCGTCCGCGTCGCAGTGGACTGCAAGATTGAATCCAGCCACCCGGACTTTGCGTTCTTGCCAGGAGTGGTCAAAGACGCTGCTAAGAACAGCGGATTGACTTTACCAACCGCCAATTCATCGTTGCTTCGTGAAGTCGCTCGAGTGCGAACCCTGCACGCCGAACAATTGGTCCGTGCTGGCAGCATGGCGCTTCAGCAAGGTAACAAAGAAGGTGCCAAAGCAGTTGCTGCGATGGCATTAGAAGCCGACCCGAATAACCAAGACGCGATTTCGCTAGAAAAAATCAGCGGCAACCGTTTGGTCATGCAAAACCCAGGCGACTCGCCGTTTGACGATATTTTTGGTGGTCAATCAGCTCCAGCACCAGCCGCTGGTGGTGCGGATCCATTTGGCGAATCAGCTCCGCCTGCCCCCACGGCTGTGGACGACGATCCGTTTGGTGCTCCTGCTCCTGCAGCAGGCGGCGACGATCCTTTTGGCGCGCCTGCCCCCGCGGCTGAGGAAAGCCCTTTTGGTGCACCAGAGCCTGCGATGGAAGACAAGCCAATGGAAGCGAAACCGATGGAAGCCGCACCGATGGCCAAAGCCGCTCCTGCGGGTCCCGCGATTGTCGATACGATTCCGCGTGGAAACGCTCCAGTATTTGGAAATAACCAGTTTGGCAATGCGATTCCACAGGGTATTGGCCCAGTTCCCGGTGACAACGAATTGTTGGGAGCCGGCGGTGGCGACCTGCTGCGACGCGTCGACCAGGAACGCACGGCAGCCGAAGGCCGACTGCGTGCAGAAGTGAACGCAAAACTTAAGTGGGCTACACGCATGCTGCGAACTAATCCAGTGAACGTGTCCAAACAGCTGAAACAAGTTTTGTCGAATGTTCAAACCACTCCAGACATCAATCCTCAATTACGTGACGACCTGGAGTCTCAACTTCGCTCGGCGATCCAGTTTGCCAGCCGTCGCGAAGCAGAGTTCTTGGAAGAACAAGTCAATCGGGAAGAACAGTTCGAAGCAGCAACTGCTACAGCACGTCTGCTAGAAGAAACCTTCCGGCGTGAAGCGACGTTGGACACCCTGTCGCGTCAAATGAACGCGTTGATCGACGAAGGACGTTACGAAGAAGCGGACGGCGAAGTATCGCTTGAATTCGCCAAAATTGCTGGTGACACGATCACACGTGACTCGGTTCACGGTCGTCACTTCACGGACTTTCCGTTGACACTACAAACCTACGCTCGTGACCGACGTTTTCGCGAGTTGCGCGAACGCAATTTTGTGGACGCGTTTTCTTTGGTACTCAAAGCCCACATACCGTTTGTTGACGAGCCGCCAATCCATTACCCCGATGCGGAGACTTGGCGTCGTTTGAGCCGATATCGCATCAAAAAATATGGTGCAATCGAATTGGTCGGTGACAACGCGGCCGAACGTCGAATTCAAGCGTCATTGGACGATGAAACGACTCAGACTTTCTTGGATACCCCACTGGAAGAAGCGATCGACGCACTCAAGGAGACGCACGATATCCCAATCGTGATTGACCGTCGGGCATTGGAAGAAATTGGCTTGACGCCTGATACTCCTGTGAATGTTGATTTGAAAAACGTATCACTGCGTTCATTCATGAGATTGATGCTGCGTGAATTAGATCTGACCTACGTTATCAAAGACGAAGTCATGCAGATCACGACCCAAGAGGCTGCCGAAGCAAACTTGATCAACAAGGTTTACCCGGTGGGTGACCTCGTCGTGCCAATCATCCAACTAGGTGGTGGCGGTCAAGGCGGCGGTGGAT
>CAZZDZ010000572.1:0-3206 GCA_964652675.1 uncultured Pirellulaceae bacterium | reverse complement strand
AATCAGGTCAAGGCGATCAGTTCCGTATCTCTGTCAGGGTAAAGCACTTTTTGAATCTGGGCATGTAGCAACCTTGTGTTCACTGGTCCGTTTGCTTCAACCGAGCAGTAGGCCATCGCCGCCATTCGTCTCGCCTTCTTCCCATTCGCGGCGGACTTCACGTAGTCCGTAGGCGCATAGCTCGAACTGCTCGCTCATTCGGTTCAGCAATTCAGAAGAAGGGCGGTCTTCGCCGGCTTGGATTTCGGCGGCGATCGCGTAGGCACGTTTTCCTTGACGACAATAGTCCAAGAACGCGTCGCGTGATTGAGATGGTTTGTTGCGGCGGAGACTTTCCGGATACATGCCGGACCAAAACAAAGTGAAATCGCCAATGTGCCGATGCACTTCGCGACGTGC
Source organism: uncultured Pirellulaceae bacterium (assembly GCA_964652675.1). GTDB lineage: Bacteria > Planctomycetota > Planctomycetia > Pirellulales > Pirellulaceae > K23-9. The sequence continues at coordinate 2,807 of CAZZDZ010000572.1, read as the reverse complement.
CAAGCCGATTCTCTTTTCCGCTTCGCACAGCATCTGAAACACCTCTGTCGCTGGACGACCATTGGTACGCCGAACACGATGCAACGATTCAACTCGTACAAAGCGGTACATCATGTGACTGATGTAGTCGATCATCTGAACGTCCGCGACGCCCAGTTTGGACTGAAATATGAATTCACTCAGCCCGCTAAAGAAACGCTCCACAGTCGAAACGCTGGCGGGCGTTTCGTCTGAATTGCGATCGTTTTTTCCGTCTGATTCAGGCTCCATTGTCTTTCTCCGCTTTGCTTCACCGCGAGTGAACGTCTAGGCGCGAGACCTGATGTTGACGGGTACAAATACGGACACGGCCGTGTCAAGACAGGAATCGTGATCGTTCTCACACATTCTATTGTAGTTCATCATCCCGACGTTTTTGTGATCAACAAAGTGATTGCGGCATTCAAGGACAACAAGAAACGGTTAACTTCCGGTTTTTGTCAACGAAATACGGATGCATTCCTCCAAAACGACACTTGGGCGAATTGGATTTTTGCGGGTTCTTCTGGTCGTTGTCTTGACTCGCTAGATTTCTGTTTGCCCAAATGTATTCCTTTCAAGAAAGAACTTGATTCATGATAACCGTGATCGCGACCATCGAATGTGTGCCCGGACATCGTGATGATTTCATCAACGAATTCCACAAGATCGTTCCGGACGTTTTGCAAGAAAACGGTTGCATTGAATATGGCCCAACAATCGATACAGTGACCGAGATTGACGCACAGGATACGAATCCAAACCGAGTCACGATCGTGGAGAAATGGGAATCGGTTCAAACCCTTCAAGCTCATTTGGTCGCGCCGCACATGGAAGCATACCGGCCCAAGGTCGCCGACTTCGTAGCGTCCGTTGAGTTGCGAATACTGGAATCGGCCTAGAAACCTGTTCTTAATTCCGTTCTGTTTTCCCAGGGCAAGTTTATCACGCAGATGCGCAAGATCACAAAGACGTATAGCGATCCCATTGACCTGATTTGGTTGGAGGCGGCCCGTCAAATGGGGATGCGTATCGTTCGCAGCAACGATGTCTTTGCGTCATGGGATGGCAATGGAACGCTTACCATTGGTCATTGGTCGACTTTGGATGCCGATGATTGCTTGGCACAAATGATATTGCACGAGACCTGTCACGCGTTGGTCGAAGGCCCAGTGGCGTTTGGGTTGGCTGACTGGGGTTTGGAAATCGACAATCCCGCGCACCGCGTTCGCGAATTGGCGTGCCTGCGACTGCAAGCCGCTCTGACATCGCCGCATGGTTTGCGTCAGTTCCTGGCAGCGACAACCAACTTTCGTCGTTACTACGATCAATTTCCAACCGATCCGCTGACCGGAGATGGCGACGATGTGAAGATCGCGATCGAAGCGATGGAGCGTGCTTCATCGGGCCCCTGGGCAGAGATTCTGCAGCAAGCCCTATCACGCACAGCAGCCATTTTTCGGATTACCAGCGAGTGCGCGCCTCCCGATTCGCTATGGTCGCTGAAGCAGACGCCAGGCCACTGAGGCTAAACACGCTGCTCTCGCGCTTCCCCGATGCGGTGTAGGATTCAGGTCCACGTTTGGGAAATTCGGTTCTTCCGCTCACCTGCGACATTGAAGATCTGCAAAACTGGTCCTGTTTTGATCCGCAACAAAGTTAGCTTGGTAAACGCAATGAATCACATCAGCGACATGAACGACGTTCGCGCTGCCGAACCGATTATTCGCGAACACCTGGACTCCGCCCCTCTGGTGAGATCTTGTCCGTTGGAAACACAACTTGGGCTCGCCAACGGGCGCAAAGTTTGGCTGAAGGACTACGGTTGGACGCCGGTCGGATCTTACAAGGTCTACGGTGCGCTAAACTGGGTCGCCCAGAACAACGACCTGATCGGCGACCGCCCCATTGCCGCCCACTCGTCGGGCAATTTTGCATCCGGCATCTCCTTTGCCGGCAGTCGCTACGGCAAACGCGTAATCGTGTTGATGCCCGAGACGGCGCCAAAAGTGAAATTTGAACTGACACGTTCATTTGGTGCAGAGATTCGGACCTATGATGTTTTGACCGATCACGAAACGGGCAATCGCGATCGGATTGCACGCGAGATATCCGAACAAGAAAACGGGATTCAGGCGTCGCCGTACGATGATCCAAATGTGATTGCTGGCCACGGTGTGGGTGGCGTAGAGATAGTTGAAGAGCTGCGCCAACGTGGACGCACATTGTCTAAATTCGTTTGCCAAGTCAGTGGTGGTGGATTGATGGCCGGGCACGCGATCGCAATCTCTGACGGGTTCCCTGAATCAACGATCATCGGCGTTGAACCCGAAAATGCTGACGATTTTTCTCAGTCCTTGAAATCTGGAAAGCGTATTCGGATCGATCATCCAACGAGCATTTGTGATGGTCTTTTGTCCTACGACGTTGGTCAACACAATTGGCCGATTTTGGAAAAGCAAGTCGCAGGCGTGGCGGTGGTTCCCGATATCGACACGCGGCGCGCGATGAAATGGTTGTACGATCACCATGGCCTGCGCTGCGAACCATCCGGCGCTATCGGGGTGGCCGCTTTGATGACAGGCAAAATCGATTTGGATGGAGACGGAGACATCGTCGTGATTATCAGCGGTCGCAATGTAGATGAAGATGCATTTCGCGAGTGGATCTCGATCCCTTGAACCGCGTTGTTCGTTTAACGGATGCGTCGGAGCACAAACAGTGAATCGGTCAAGTCAACATCCAGGTCACGGTCGACACCAATGTCATAGTCAAAGTCAAAGATGCTG
>CAZZDZ010000571.1:0-3207 GCA_964652675.1 uncultured Pirellulaceae bacterium | reverse complement strand
ACGCGTTTTTACAGCTCTAGGCCGCTTTTGCCATCCCATTGAACGAACCCTTCGATGGCTTCGTATTCGGCTAAACCTAGCGCGTCGTATCGGCGTGCTGTTTCGGCGTTTCTTGCTTCGGCGCGTTGCCAGAATTCTCGCATATCGCTGCCCGGAAAGAGCGCACGATCTTTTTGTGATTCGTGTTTGAAAATTGCGATTCGCTTACGTTCCACTTCTTGAGGACTCAGTGGGACCGCCATTTCGATCTGCTCCGGTGCCCACTCCTGCCACGCTCCGCGGTAGAGCCATACCAACGAATCACCGTACCAATCATCATCTTGGCAGTGAACACACGCTCGCAAAATCGCGCTCAGGCAAGTCCGGTGCGTTCCGTGTGGATCGCTTAAGTCGCCGGCGCAATAGATTTGGTGGGGTCTGATTTTTCGCAGCAAGTCGATCGTGATGCGAATGTCTTCTTCGCCCAAAGCACTCTTTTTAACTCGACCGGTCTGATAAAACGGCAAATCCAAAAAGTGCAGGTTTTGATCCGGCACTCCGCAACATCTCGCTCCTTCGCGTGCCTCGCCGCGGCGGATCAAACCCTTGATCCGTTGAACTTCGTTGCTGTCCACTTGGCCGCTGCGTTTGTTGCGCAAAAATTCGTCGACGTGCTTTTCTAGATGGTCCAGTCCTTCGGCGTGAATCTCAAACTCTCGACAAAAGTCTGCCGCAAACTCGGCAAACCGCAGTGCGTCGTCATCAAAAACGGCTATGTTTCCAGAAGTTTGATAAGCGACGTGTACATCGTGACCTTGATCGACCAAACGAATCAAAGTTCCGCCCATCGAAATCACATCGTCATCGGGATGCGGCGAAAAACAAACGACTCGCTTCGGGAAAATATCGTCGCGATGACCTGGTCGGTCGCCCGCCCGCTTTTTTTCCTCCGGCTTTCCGCCAGGCCAGCCCGTGATGGTCGCTTGCAAGTGACGAAACACGGAGAGATTAATGTCGTATGCGCTGCCATGGCTGGCCAGCAAGTCCTGCAGGCCTTCGGCGTTGTAGTCGGAATCAGTTAGTTTCAACAAGGGTTTACCGACGTGCCCAGCCAACGCGATAACGGCACGTCGTGTCGTTTCATCATCCCATTTTGTGTCGCCGCACAACCAAGGCGAATGGACTCGCGTCAAACCAGTCGCCGCAGCTTCATCCAGCAACACTTTGACGTTCGGATGCCTTTGCAAGAACGACGCAGGCACACTTTGCATCGCGGCGGATTCAACAACCCGCGAAATGATTTTTGCTTTGCCTTCGCCAAACGCCAGCAAAATAATGCGGCGAGATTCCAGGATAGTCGACACCCCCATAGTGATCGCATGACGTGGAACATTTTCGCTACCAAAGAAATCACTGGCAGCATCCGTCCGTGTCACGGTGTCTAGCGTGATCATCCGCGTACGACTGGAAAGTTCGCTGCCAGGTTCGTTGCATCCGATGTGACCAGTCTTGCTGACTCCCAGAATTTGCACATCGATTCCACCGGCGTCAATGATCTGCTGTTCGTATCGCTGGCAAAAACCATGGACTTCGGCACGTGGCAAAGTTCCATCGGGAGCGTGTACGTTTTCGGGGGCGATGTCGACGTGATCAATCAAATGTTCGTGGACAAATCGCACGTAGCTTTGCAGTTCGTTAGGCTGCATCGGAAAAAACTCATCCAAGCTGAACGTAACGACGTTGGCAAACGAAAGACCTTCTTCGCGGTGCATTCGCACCAATTCTGTGTAGAGCCCAACCGGAGATGAACCGGTTGCCAGCCCAAGCACACAGTTTTTTCCCTCGCCAGCTTTCCAACGAATTAGGTCTGCGATCTCTTTTGCAGCAGCAATACTTGCCTGGGAGGCACGAGAAAAAATCTGAACGGGTATTCGTTCGTGATGATTCGACATATTGGTCGTTTCGGATGCTCTGCGAGCCTGCGAGTGAATGGTCGTTTTAAGTCACAGCTTGTTTGGCCAACATGGCCGCGCCCAGCATGCCAGCGTCGTTGCCTAGCGTAGCAAATTCGATATTGATGTTGCCCCCAACTTGGACCAGCGTGGTCGCTTTGACAGAATCGCGTACCGATTGTAGAAATTCGCGACCAACCTGGGTATCCATTCCACCAAACGTCATCGCGCCGCCAAGCAAGACAACGGCTGGATCGGCTACTTGCCCAATCATTCCAATCGCGCGACCGACAAATTTACCCGTCTCCAGAATGACTTCCTGGCAAACACGATTTCCAGCGGCGGCCGCAGCGGCAATTTCCTTTGGCGTTACGCTTTCAGAAAGCAATTCCTGATCGACTTCTTTTGCCATGTGCATCGCAGTTTTCATGCGTTTTACAACTCCGCCAGCACCCGCGTACGATTCCAGATGTCCGCGACTGCCGCAGGTACATTCCAGAGCATCCGGGCTGAAATCGATTGCAATGTGTCCCAGCTCACCCGCACAACCATGGTCACCACCGTGTGGGTCTCCACGAAACACAACTCCACAACCCACACCGGTTCCAAGGGTTACCAGCGCGAGTGATTTCTGGCCAAGGTCGCGCAACGCATGTTCAGCAAACGCCGCTGAATTCGCATCGTTGACAACGACCGACGGAAGCTTGGAGGCGGTTGCAAGTTCCTGTTGAAGCGGCACGCCCAACCAGCCAGGCAAATTGACGACTTCACGAAGTAAAAACTCCGTCGTATCCAGAACTCCGGGAACGGCCAAACCGGCGGCTTTCAGATTCCCCGACTGGAGCCCAGACTCACGCAGTTTGTTTTTCGCATACTCAACCGCGTACTGGAGTACTCGCTGCGGTGTTCCAAGGGCTGGCGTAGCGGTTCGATGCCGATCGCGAATCTGGCCAAGCGAGTCGACAAGCCCGATTTTGACGTCGGTACCACCAACGTCTATTCCCAAATACAGATCGCCGCAAAGATCATCGGTGATTGAATTCGGTTTGGACACGCAAAGAAAATGCAGGAGGAAACAAACGGCCCGATGCTAATACGGGCTCGATAGTAACAAACTGCAAATAGTTTAACTCAACAATGATCCGCTTGCGAATCGGCCTGCAGAAAAAACCAGGGCAAAGCACTTTTTGAATCTGGGCATGTGTTTGGAATACCAGCACGCAGCGCCAGCAAGTGAATCCTCGGCACTTACAGGAGATTCACTTGCTGGCGCTGC
>CAZZDZ010000570.1:0-3218 GCA_964652675.1 uncultured Pirellulaceae bacterium | reverse complement strand
TTTGACAACGATGGTTTCGGCGATGCTGCAAACCGGGATCATGGTTAGCATCACGAAGAGAAAAATCAGTATCAGGTGCCGCATATACATGTTTGTTCGATTCCTCATTTCATTGAGTAACTACCGGCATCACTGGGCGGGGAGTAAAACTGGTCCATTTCAGATTCGGCCGCAAGCCCCGCTCCGTTTGAAGTACTGTGAAGTACGCCCAACGATGGGCGTGATCTTGTGGGGTGAAAGTCCTCTGTACTTTGTTCCGGTTTCTTTCAACACGAGTATAAGGCGAGCGCAACTGCGGGGAGGCAACAATCCGTGGAGAGGAAGCCTGCGAATGTGCTCGTAAAGCTGGATACCGCACGGAGATCCGTGCGGCTCAACAAACCGAGGCGGACAATGGATCCCAGGCAACACGTCGCCAGCCATCGAGTAAACAAATTGTAGTCATTCTTGAAACTCGGGTGGCACATAGTTGCAGCAAAACGAATGCAAATACCGATGTGAATATGATCGCAAGAAACACGATCGCCGCAATCAAGGTCAAATGAGGTGTCGGAGACCAACTCAACTGCAGATAGAATATACTGGCTCTGTCGGATTACATCCTTTGGCGGGACCGCTAGTATGCTTCAGTTGAACATTGGCAGGCGTTTTTCAAACTGATCGGGAGTTTCTCGACATGCGTTGCTTTGTGCTGGGTCACTTGGAATCGCCGGTCTGAGTTTGCCTGAGATTTTGGCGGCTGAATCCTTCTCGCAATCCGCGGTCGGCCGCATGCATTGATGGATCAAGGAAAACCGGTTTCCGAGTTGACCTGATCCAACAAATGAACTTCCTGCACAACTACATAGCCAACCAAATGGCGACTACCGAATGACACGTCAAACACACAACCGCAGTGTCTTATTGAATTCGTTGGTATCGACCTGTTTCGTTTGGCTGTTGTTTATCAGCTCCGCCATCGCCCAGGATCTCAAACCCGTTTACTGGGATCAGGCAATTGATTTTACCAGCAACCGCGAGATTCAACCTAACCTCGATGGCGCACTAAAAGGCGAAGTCGCGTTCATCCAAAATACTCTGGTCGGCCCCAAACGCGGCCAAGACCAACGTCCATTGTTGGTGACTGATCGGGCGGCCTTGCTCTTATTCTTTCCTGTTAATCAGTCGCCGGGACCGTACCGCGTGCTGCTGCGGCAAAGCGATGGGCAAGAGTTGCGGCTGAAACTTTTGTCTCCTTGGATGCAACCTCAAAATGATTCGGGCAACTCCGATGGACGGCCTCCCGTGGTTTACAGCAAGCGTGCTTGGACCGCGATCGTTCCGTGGCAATACATGCATGCTGGGTTAGAACTGAGTGTGACGAACGGCAGCGGTTCACAAGGCCGAATCGGATCAGCCGATTTCGAGTTCGGTCCTCCAATCGAATTGGTCACCCAAAACGTTGAAATTGGGATGCTACTGCCGCCGTCGACAATCCAAGTCAACAAATGGTGCCGACCAGACGAAAACCTCTCGCCCGAGTTGGCTTTGGATTATTTTCAGATGGTGCCAGTCGCAAAGTTCACCGCAGCTCAGTATCTGCCCATTCATTTCCCAAAAATCGTATTGCCCAACGGCAATGTTTACACGAAACAAAGCACCTTCGAAGGAGCAGGTGTTTACAAGGGCGACATGCGACAAAAAATTGCCAAAGGAATGGTGTCCACAGGAATCAACTATGCAAACATTGGGGTTCCCTCATCGGTCGGCGGCACTGAAAAGCAACCTCGACCGTTTCGGCAGACGACGGTTCACACAAGCGCGGGTGTCTACACTGAACCTGGCGAGAGCGGAAAAAATCAAGCGGTTACGGTCAGACATGGGCTGAGCGGCGGAGGCGGCCAGTTGACGTTGATGAATACCACAGGAAATGAGTTTTCGCATGAGTATGGACACGACCATGGCTTGCCCCACTATCCCGGCGGCAAACAACTCAGCGCGCACTCTCGCAGCGGAGCTTGGGGCTACAACCTGTTCAAGAATCGTTTGATCGGCAATCTTTCGTGGAACGATAAGCGTCCAGAAGGTGACTTTCCCTACGGGTTTGGATCCGATGCGATGGCGGGCGGCAAACCGATGGGCAAGATCAGCATGTTCACTTTGTATACGCCGTTTTCTTTGAACATGATTCAAAACAAGGTGGGCGGCGAATCCGGCATTCTGGATCCGAATAGCCCAACAGGCTACCGCAAATGGGATGCAAAGAAACAAAGCATGGTGGTTTCAAAAGTCAATTCACCAAAGCCAGATCGTATCGGCATCCCGGTCATGACGTTGCTGGGAATGTACGATCCGATTCAACCCAGCGAGATGCCATCTTTCATCTATCCTGCACTCTATGGGAACTGGGGAAATGTTTTTTCACCCGATACTCTTCGCAACTCAAACCCCGAATTGGCGCAATCACGTTGTTCGTTGGAGGTGACGGACGAAAACGGAAAAACGTATCGCTTTCCACTAAATGACGAGCGTCACGACCCCAAGGTGATGAACCAATTTCACATCAATCTGCCCGCATCTGTTCGCTACGTGCAAGCCAAAATTGTCGTTCAGATCAATCAGCCCATGGAATTGGATACCCGCGAGATCGCTGGGCCTAGTAGCCAATTGCCACGTCCGATTGTCGTTGGGCGAGAACATGGATTCACCGCCGCGGCCTTGCGATTGCGCGACATGGATGCCTTTTTAGTTCCTGGTGGGTATCCAAATCGCGAACAACTGCACCAAGCGATGGAAGACTATTACGGCGCGATCACAGACTACCAACCTGGACTTCAATTCGAAGTCGGCAAGGTTTACCGCCGCGATGACGGAACGTACTACCAAGTACAACCGCCGAAACCCAACACTACCGAATGGAGGTTTCGCAATCTCGGTAACTCTAGCAAGTATCTCAGCAATCAACGACTCAAGCTTGGAGAGCAGAGCAAGGACTATGCAAAAGATGTCATGAAAGGAAAGAGTGGCGTCTACTACTATGTTCCAGTCGACCATGACCGTGTGATCCAGTCCGATGCATCCAGCCCCCAGTCGGCAGCTTGGTACGCGAAAGGCAAACATTCAAAGATCACGGTTCGCGCCATCGATGCAAGCGGCAATCAACAATCCATCGTGCTGCGTGGTCAGATCAATAACTCGCATGTGATTAGTCGGGGCGCTCCGGTTACAGAATCAAGCCG
>CAZZDZ010000569.1:0-3225 GCA_964652675.1 uncultured Pirellulaceae bacterium | reverse complement strand
TCTCGGGTCGTTGCGATGCTGTCCTTCTTCCGCAGAACCGTGTCGCTTGCTTTTGCCTTTCGGCTGGGACTTTCCAATGACCAAACTTCATTGCGATCAAGCGACGCGATTGAAACGTTGTTCGTCTTGCAACTGATCTTCGTCGCGGTCTCAGCGTGATTCACGAACCAAAACGTCAGACCAGACTTTCCTCGTGCTGCAAAATACCGCACGCGGCCTGAGTAGCCGACCGCAAACATGTTGGGCTGAGCAAACCGAGTGTACGCCGCTAGCCCGAGTCCCATTGGCGTTAATTGACTGTTAGCGTCGAGTGCACCGCCTTCCTTGTTCCAGCGAGTTGGCCAGAACTGAACATGCTGCACGGCGGCATCCATGCGGACGTTGCCTAACATCTCTGTCGCCAGCAACGCGCGGTAGTGCGGATCGTTTTCTCCACTTTTCCACGGACCGATTTCGGTAACGTGAATCGGCAGCTTGGGGAAGTGCTTTGCGTGACTCTTGCGATAGTCAGCCGATAAGCGACCAAAGTCCCAGTCGTGGTGCTTCGACCAGTTTGATTCGTCGAGCCACATTTCGTACCGATGAGCAATAAGAAAGTCGAGGTCTTTAGCCAGCGAAGGTTCAGCCGCGGCGATCGCATCGAACCACCGCGTGTTCTGATTGGGCTTCAACAGTCCACCGTTGATTCCGCACTTGGCTTGGGGATTTGCTCGCTTGATTTCGGTCAGGAATGTCCGAGCAACTCGGGCGTACTCAGCGGGATCCCACGGCGAGATCGCGGACTTTACATGAACGCCTCCGGAGAGATCGTTTTCGTTTCCAATCTCAAAGTACTTAAACGGATCTGCTTTGGCCCAAGTTGCCCACTGGGCCGCTTGTTTCGCATAGAAGTCCACTCGTTCGGCGCGAGTCATCGCGGCAATCTTCTTGTCCGACTTGCCGATGTAGTTGACACCGTCTGTGCTCAGGACGGCAAAACCGACGGTGTTCGTTTTCTTCATCAGATCGACGATACCTGTCGGTCCGAAGTTCTCCCACATCTTTCCGTTCTTCTCGTTCGCCAAATAGCCGTTGAAGCCTTGGTCACGCGGCGAATGCACCTGAGTGCTCAAGTCAGACGGATCAAGTATCGCGCATTGCCAGCCGTAGCGAATGGACTTGAGTTTCAAATCGCGAATCGCACCAACCAACGCGTCGTCATTGCGATCCGTGTTGGTGTTGACCCAGATCCCGACTTGATCCGCTTGCGAATTGAGGGTTCGCGCGGCGTCGAGTTCAATCGCCTGACCGAAGCACGTTCCCGTAGAAATCGACATGGCGACGAACAGGAATGGCACAGTTGCCGATGTGATTTTCGTCTTGGCGTTCACGATTTAACCTTCAAATAGTTGCACGGCTCTCCGAGGGGTGCATCCTGCGAGCCGCTTGGTTTTTTAGGCGGGTTGCTCTACTTTTGTTGACTTTCTTTGAACGCGTCTGCGTTTAAAAATGCTAGCTGCGATACACAGCGACCTCCAAGGTTAAGAATAGAGCTTTTGCGAAACAACAACTCTTACCTGGAGGCCGCCATGTCTCAAAGTCTACAGAAAGCGGAACTGAAACTTACACACGCACAAGCAGCTTATCACAAGATTGCCAAACGGATCCAACAAGCTCATCAAAATTCAGAATCCCTGGACAAGATCGAACGCGAATTGGTCGCTGAAGTAATGAACCTCGGACACGCCTGCCTACAAGATTTTATCAGCGCGGCAGGCGACGGGGACGTCGGAAAGCAGATTGACAACGACGGCAAAGTCGTTCGACGCTCAAAGACCAAGCATCGACGTGTTTACCGCAGCGTTTTTGGCAGCTTTACTATCAACCGCTACGTTTACGCTCGACGCCAAAAGACCAAAGCTCTGGCCAAACCACTGGACCAACAACTCGGCTTGCCTGCCGATGAAGTCTCCTACGTTTTGGAAGACTGGCTGGGCAACCTGAGCGTTGATATGCCGTTCCAGACGGTCGCTCAATGGCTGCATAAGACTCTGGGAATCGAAGTCAAATCCAGTATGGCTCACCGGCGTGTTGGAAAACTTGGCGACTACGTTGAAGACTTTAATGAGCAGCGATCGCCGGTTCCCCTGAAGGATGAAGAAGAGATTTTGGTTGCTCTGGCCGACGGCAAAGGCGTCCCAAGTCGCAGTTCTTTTGAGCAGCGAGCTCATGATGAATTAGATATCCCGCTTTCCAGGCGACCCAAGCCGAAGAAGGACTACCCCAAGTCAAAGTACCGTCACGTTCTTGGTGATCACAAATCCCAGCGTGCCACTGCGGGAGCCTTTTATTCGATCGCGACCAACGTCCGAACTCCCCAGGAAGTACTCGATGGCCAATCACAAGCACCGATTGTCAACAAGCGATTGTGGGCAGAGATGAACGTTATTGGCGAAGAAGAAGTGTCACGTGGAGTTGAGCGAGTGTTTGAGTCCTTGGCGAGTGAACGTTCTCAGCGCGACCCTCAATCAAACAAGACGCTGGTCTGTTTGATGGACGGTGATCGGCACCTGTGGTCGTTACAGCAAAAGTATTTACCCAATGCGGTTGCGGTGCTGGATCTCTTTCACGTGATGGAGTATCTGTGGCTGGCGGCTCATTGTTTTCACCGCGAAGCAAGTTTAGAAGCAGAGCGTTGGGTGAGTCATCATTTGCAAATGCTGATGGAGAACAAAGTGGACAGTGTGCGTGGGTTGCTTTGCCGGGCGATCAAGCACAAAACGTTTAGCTTGACGAAGCTGGAGCATCTTCAGCGAGTGTACAACTACTTCTCGACGAATCGCGAGCGGATGCGTTATGGCGACTACTTATCGGCAGGCTATCCGATTGGCAGTGGCGTGATCGAGGGAGCATGCAAGCACGTGATCGGCGATCGAATGTGCGGAAGTGGAATGCGTTGGGAATTCGAAGGCGCCCACCCGATGCTTGACCTTCGAGTCACAAAGCTAAACGACCAATGGGAAGAATTCATTACCTACCGGATCCGTGCAGAGCAGGAACAACTCTACAATGTCGCTGCATAAGGGACGCGGCTCGTAAAATGCACCCCTCGGCAAGTCGTTGTCGATGCCAATGCTCGCTGCAATCAAGAGAACAACATCGCGCAGCTGAAACAGTGTGCGCTATCGGCCCCACTGCATGACCTAACCAGTAACTGGGCGTACATGGTGATCGCTTCGCTGGCTT
>CAZZDZ010000568.1:0-3227 GCA_964652675.1 uncultured Pirellulaceae bacterium | reverse complement strand
GCCAGAGCTGATCGGGTTACCACACCCACCGTTCCCAGCCAGTACAATTGGTGACCAATACAAAGATGCCCATTGCAACAATCATTGCGACTTTTCGTTCGATGCACTGTCAGCCGAAGCGTTTAGCGACAATGAAATGACCGCGGAACGTTCAGCCATTTTCCAACCAAGGAGTCCAATTGATGAGTCAGAAAGCACAAGTCACACGGCGAAAGTTCATTGGTACCACAGCGGCAGCAGGCGTCGCGGCCAGCGTTGCGATCGGCCCACAGCGCGCTCTCGCGGCAACCGACCGGATGAAAGTTGGATTCATTGGCGTTGGTGGACGTGGTGGATCGAACTTAAAGACCATCTCGGGTACCGGCGCGGTCGACGTCATTGCTGTTTGTGATATCGATCGTCGATCGGTTGATCGGGCTGCCGAAAAACACGCCGGTGCGAAAAGATTTCGTGACTTTCGCAAACTCTACGATGCCGTCGGCAAAGAGCTTGACGCGGTCGTCGTTAGCACCACCGAACACACTCACGCTTACGCCACCATGCCAGCACTACAGCTTGGCAAACACGTCTACTGTGAGAAACCGCTGGCATACAACATTTACGAAACGCGTCGCATCACCGAAGCGGCAGCGAAAGCCGGCGTGGTGACTCAGATGGGGACGCAGATTCATGCGGGCACAAACTATCGCCGCGTCGTTGAACTGATCCAGTCGGGCGCGATCGGAGCGGTCAGCGAAGCGCACGTTTGGGTCGGGCGTGCATGGGGTTTGCAAAGCGAAGCGGACGCGAAAAAACACAAAGACCGCTTGTTCGTCGACGCTCGACCCCAGCAAGCCGAAGCGCCACCGGAGTACATCGACTGGGAACTTTGGCTGGGGCCAGCCCCATCGCGACCGTTCAGCAGTGTCTATTTTCCGGGGCCGAATTGGTATCGCTGGTGGGACTTTGGCAACGGCACGATGTCTGATTTGGGGAGTCACTGGAACGATCTGCCTTACTGGGCGTTGCAACTGGACGCTCCACGAACCGTCGAAGCATTCGGCCCGCCTGCCCACCCAGAGATCGCTCCGGCGTCGATGAGCGCGGTCTATGAATACGGGCCACGAAAGAATCTGCCCGCGGTGACATTGAACTGGTACCAAGGCACTCATAAGCCCGAGATTTGGAAGTCGGGCGGAATCCCACAATGGGACAGCGGAGTATTGTTCGTTGGATCCAAAGGAATGCTGTTGTCTGACTACCGAAAAAACATCCTGTTACCAGAAGAAGATTTCAAAGATTTCGAGCCGCCAGAACCATTCGTTCCCGATTCGATCGGCCATCACCAGGAATGGGTAGCAGCGTGTCTAGGAGAAGGAACAACAGGAAGCCCATTCAGTTACGCTGGCCCACTGACCGAAGCGAATCACTTGGGCAATGTTGCCTATCGAGTTGGTGAAAAGATCACGTGGGATGCCAAAAACATGAAGTGCATTGGTTGCCCGCAAGCGGATCCGTTCATCAAACGCGAACCACGCAGCGGGTGGTCACTGTAGCATCACCGCTTCAATGGCCGTTTCTCTGAAGTTTGAAGACTGCATACGCCCCAAAGGCTAGCGGGACATAAACGTCAACAAATCCTGATTGCCCTTTCGGTGCGCTTTGACACAACCCAAGTCGTTTGCCGATCCGTTCTCGACGGCCTGTTCCAACACAAGGTGCGGCGTGATCGACTGTGATTCTAAAAAGCCAAACAGACGCACGTAGTCGATATCACCCTGCATCGTGAAAGCTTCTGTCCAGACGCCTTGTTTAGATTGCCGTAAGTGCAATTCGACAATTCGTTCTTTGTATTGCTCCAGCGCATCGAACACGGCCACTTCGGAATCGCCACAGCCACGAAACACCCAGTGTGAGTCCAAGCAAAATTTGACGTTTGTAGCGTCCGTGCCTGTCAACATGTGATGAAATTCGCGAGCGCCCTGCCGCAGTTCCGCATCATGGTTGTGATACGCCAAAACAATGGAACGTTTCTTGAGCTCCGCACCAAGCCGATCGAGTGATTTGGCTTGCAAACGCAATTGCGAATCGGTCTTGTCCTCCGGTCCGCCCCATCGAATGGGGGACGGATTGGTCACAATGATCTTTACACCCAACTTGGCTGCGCTGTCCCCGATCTCAACGACACTTTCGATGCTCTTGTCGACGAGTGATTCATCGTGCAGCGTGCTGTTGACATAAATCGATCGCATTTTCAGCGAGTGTTTTTCCAACCGTTCTCCCAATGAGTCAAATTCCGCAGCCGAGTTGATGATCGGTTCGTAGCCAGCGATTCCACAACTGGCAATATCTTCAAGCAATTGATCGCTGTGTGCTTGAAACGGTTCTTTCGCACGTTTGGCAAACGTCGACCATGGGTACATGTTCGTCGCGATCAACGGTTCTGTGCCCGTTGCCGCCCGGACGGCTGACTGTAGTGACGAAACAACGGCGATACTACTGATCGCTGCGATTGACTGTCTTCGGCTGATCTTCATTGGTCGCTCCTGGTTGCTCACTTGATCTGCAGATTATGCCAGAAACATTTTGCACAGGATGCAAAAATCGTTGACCACGACCATTCAGATTGATAATTTCGATGTTCGCTACAGCGAGGAATCAGAGAGGGTAATTTGTTTTGGGTATTCGACCAAACGTATCAAATGCAACGCAATACTCTCATTCATCATTGTAAAGCTCTTGAATGAAGACGTCGCCTGAAATGCAACCGCACACCAGAACCATTGCTGGTTTGGGTTTGACTATTTTTTAGCGTGTCGGCGTCGGCGGGCCCTGGCGAACGCCTTCGTGGGGGTCAGCGAACGCCTTCGCGGGGGTCAGCGAACGCTTCGCGGGGGTCAGGTTAGGCTTTCGGTTTTCAGGGTACACACTTCGTGAGAACGGCGGCGGACCGTGTTGTCCCAATGTCCGATCTCGATGCCAGCGTGGCAATTTTTGGCAGGAAGATAGGGGCAGGAAAATATGTGCTCTTCATCTTCCTGCCCCCATTTTCCTGCCAATGACACGAGCCCTCAATCAATCGCAGAGGCTTCCTACCGGCCAGAATGTGATTTCCATTGAACCATCGAAGATGATGATCGGTGATTTAGTCGCGGAGTCAATGTTTGCGAGCCGGAGAAAGCGGCCGGTAGGAACCTTGTCTTTACCCACAAGTCGGCTGAATGATGCTTCATTGCTTCACCCTCCCA
>CAZZDZ010000567.1:0-3248 GCA_964652675.1 uncultured Pirellulaceae bacterium | reverse complement strand
ATCAAGGAACGGATTTGCGACGGCGGTTTGCTGGTTCTCGCGTCGCCCTACACATGGCTAGAAGAACACACCCCGCGCGATCGCTGGCCTGGTGGTTTCAAAAATGCCATGGGCGAAAACTTCACCACGCTCGAAGGCATCACACAGGCGCTTGCTCCTGAGTTTCGTTTGCTGGCCGAACCGCTTGACGTGCCGTTTGTGATCCGCGAAACACGACGCAAGTTCCAGTACAGCGATTCGCAATTGTCTGTTTGGGAGAAAACCGGAGAAGCGAAAGCAGACGACCAAGCATAGGCATGAGCCGCGCTCAACTGGTCTCCGGGTCGATACCCGCGCATGTTCGCTCGATCGCTTTTCCTGCCAGCGTCGGTCTGTTTTTTCAGACGATGTACAACGTGGTCGATTCGTTCTATGCAGGACAGATATCGACCACGGCGCTTGCCGCGATGGGCCTCAGCTTTCCAGTCTTTTTGCTGATCATTGCGACCAGCGGAGGGCTGTCGCGTGGAGCGTCCGCGTTAATCGCAAACGCGATTGGGGCAGAAGACAAAGCAGGCGAGCGTCTGTATGTCTGCCAAAGTCTCTCGTTGGGCGTGCTGCTTTCGGTCGTCTTGGCTGCCACCGGTTTCTTTACCGCACCGTGGTTGTTTCGAATACTTGGGGCGACAGGCGAGTATCACTCACTGGCGACTCGATACATGAACCCGATTTTCGCGGGATCGGTATTCTTTATCGTCAGCAGTGTTTGCAATGCGATTCTCGTATCCAGCGGCGACAGCAAAACGTTCAGCAAAGTTCTTGTCGTGGGGTTCTTTCTGAATCTGATTCTCGACCCGTGGTTTTTGCACGGAGGAATGGGATTGCCAGCGATGGGAATCGCCGGGATCGCCTGGGCCACCGTCGTTATCCAAATGCTCAGTAGCGCGTTCATGCTGGTAACGGTACAGCGGCGAGGCTTACTGAACCTTCGACCAATCCGATCACTCTTGCCCAACTTGAGTGCTTACCGTGACATCGCCAGACAAGCTGTCCCGGCGTGTTTCAACATCATGTCGGTGGCATTCGGCTTTTTTGTCATCACCTATTTTTTAAAAGACTATGGCAAACCAACTGTCGCTGCGTTTGGCGTCACAACCCGGATCGAACAAATCGGATTGTTACCCACATTCGGTTTGTATTCCGCCATCATGGCCCTGGTCGGTCAAAACAACGGAGCAAAGAAGTACGATCGCGTTGGAGAGACGATGCGTGTCTGCAATCGGGTAGGATTGTGTTTGATGCTGGTAACGTCGACGTTGATTTTTCTGTTTGCTGGGCCATTGATGCGGGTTTTCACAGACGATCCCGAAGTCATCAAGATTGGCGTTCGCTACGTTCACATCATGGCGCTGATTCAATGGGCATACGTGATGACGTCGACACACTTGGCATTTCTGCAAGCCATCAAGCGACCGCGATACGGGTTCTTTGAATCAATTCTGCGCAAGGTTCTTTTACCCTTGCCGCTACTCTGGCTGTTTGTGGAGAAAATGGACTCCGATGTGGACGCCGTCTGGTTCACGATTGCCGGGGCGAACACGTTCATGACCCTTATTTCGATTGCCTACGCACAAACCCAACTCAAGAAACTGACTTTCAACGAAAGCAAAATTTAGAAGTTTGTGCCGCTGGAACGCGATTTGCTTTTTTGAAACACTGAGGCACAGAGATCACAGAGCAAAGGCGTGAAGCAAGACTCTGTGTCCTCCGTGTTTTTATCTTCTTTACAAAGCCGACTCGTCCCCCGTCTCTGGCCAAGCTTTGCGCTACCGAGTGAGCGTTGGTACGAAATCGATTCGATCGGACTTCGCAGCAGAAGTCGATCGTGCTTTCGGGGGCATGAAGTTAAGTCGTTGTTGTAAAGCGGTGCCGGGGGCTAAACCGCTAGTGATTTTTCCTGCCCCGATTTCCACGTGACTTATCGTGTACGGTCGTATTTCACCACAAAATGGATTGAAGGTGAATTGCCGGGAAGAGAAACCATATTCGCTACTGCGTTTTTTTCGCTGACAGATTACGATCATCACACAACATTTACCAACGCGATAAAAAATCGCGAGAAGCACAAGCGAGATTGATCATTGAACGATTCGACCCAACCAGAGCACGGCGACGTACCCGAAACAACCCAGCCAGAATCGACCGACTCCGATCACCAAAAATCCTTAGCGGCAAATAGCACTTTGGTCACTCGCAGTGTCTTTGGCGGCGTCTTGATGGGCTTGGCCAACCTAGTCCCAGGCATCAGCGGCGGAACGATGCTGTTGGCTGCCGGCATCTACCCAAAATTCATCGAAGCGATCGCGGACATCACCCGTTTTCGCTTTCGCTTTCAGAGCATCCTCGTCCTTGGCTGCATCGTTGCCGCTGCAGGAATGGGAATTTTGTTGCTCGCTGGCACGTTGAAAGATTTGGTCGTTGACCATCGCTGGATCATGTACAGCCTTTTCATCGGCCTAACCCTTGGCGGCTTACCGGTCGTTTGGAAACTAGCCAAACCGGGATCAAAGCGTTTGTATGTCGCGGCACTTATTTCATTCGCGTTGATGTGCGGATTGGCTTACCTGCAAGCAAGTGGCGTGATGGGAAGTAACGAGTCGAATTTCGTGATGCTATTCATCGCCGGGTTAGCGGGGGCGAGCGCAATGATTTTGCCTGGCGTATCCGGTGGATACTTGCTGTTGTTGCTCGGCCAGTATGTGCCGATCCTTGCTGGGATCGACGATTTCAAAACGGCTTTGAAAGCTCGAGATTTTTCGCAAATGATGGACCCTTTGTTTTCGGTCGTGATTCCAGTTGGCTTGGGGGTTGTGATCGGAGTCGTGATTGTAGGCAACTTGCTGCAATACCTACTGCGCAATCATCGCAAAGCAACCCTTGGCGCCCTGATTGGTTTACTGGTTGGTTCAACGGTTGGTCTATGGCCTTTCCAGCGACCCGTTCAACCGGAGATTGGGCAAATGATCAAAGGTCAAGTCGTTACAGCCGAAACGCTCAATGAGATCGAGCAAGACGATTGGCCAACCGAGTACTTCAAGCCATCGATTGGTCAAATGGGTGGGTCACTGGGCCTGATCGCAATCGGTTTCGCAATGACACTGGGAATCGCCCAAATCGGCGGCAAAGACGACGATGAAGAGTTGAGTCATTAGTGGCGCTGTACTGTGAAGCACCCCTGAAGTCTGTTATCCATTTACCCACACCAGAGC
>CAZZDZ010000566.1:0-3254 GCA_964652675.1 uncultured Pirellulaceae bacterium | reverse complement strand
CCAAAACGTAAGCGACTTTGGGGCTCCAGACTTTTAGCCGTCGCTGCGCTTCGTAAGCCTGATGGACGGCTTTGGCCGCACAGCTCATTGGTTCTTGCAGCACGTGCAAGTGCTTTAATCCCGGTGGGATCCGCACGATGTATTCTTCTTCGTCGACAAAGTACTCGGTCAAGTATCCGTGGCGCAGGTTGATCCCGCGTTCGTAATACTCTTCTTCGCTGGTCATGTCGTTGGTGCCGATCAAATCGTAGATCGATCCGCCTGGGCGCCGAACGGTTGCCGTAACATAGTCGCCTGGTTTGACGCGTTTGCAATTCGGCCCAACGGCTTCGACGACTCCAAACGACTCGTGGCCGATCACCAAATAGTTGTCGCCCTCGGGTGCGTTTCCGTACAGAGCGTCGTTGATTTCGCGGTCGGTTGCGTCCACGCCAACCTTCAGGACTTTCACCAAAACGCCCTTGCCATCGGCGATCTGATCCAAACTGGGAACCGGAATGTCTTCTAAGTGGACGCTATTGGGGGTGCCTGGAGTGACGGAAACGGCTTTCATTTCGGGCTCTTTTGAGTCAAAGACAAGCAAAAACGGATTTTCAACAAGAATATTATCAGGCTCCATTAGCCTGCGTGAGGGGGCTTGTCAGGGCGTTCTTCGCTCCCGTAACCCAAAACATGGCAGCAGGTTACACCCCAAGGGCTGGTTTTACACACCAACGGTTGTCAAAAATAGATAATGTACTAACAATGGATCTGAGACGACTTAACCACCCGCGGCCGGAAGTCCCCGCACACTCCTAATGACCAACCAGCACACGACTAACGCCCCTCGAGAGCTTCGATCAGTTGATCGCGAGCTGTTGATTGCGTTGCGCGGGGCTGATTCGGTTGGAATCGGTGACTTGATCGATTCGTTGGGTGTCACGGCAACGGCAGTTCGACATCGCATCGACCGTCTGCTGGAGATGGGTTTGATCGAGCGTGAGAAAGTTGTTGCTGGTCGCGGCCGGCCAACTTATCGATATCGATTGACCGTAACCGGACACCGTCGCGCGGGAGCCAACCCGACCGAGATCGCTGATGCGATGTGGCGAGAAATATTGGACCTGGACGATTCGGCCGCACGCGAACACTTGATGACGGCGATCGCACATCGACTTGGTCGCCAGTTTGCAGCCGTGATCAATGAAGACGAGAGCTTTGAAGATCGCGTGCAGCGATTGTCCGAAATGTTGACGGCTCGCCATATTGATTGTGATGTGACAAAGTTAGGTCAGTTGCCGGTTCTGGATATTGGTGCATGCCCCTATCCGACTTTGACCGACGCGTCGGACGATCGTTCGATGTGCCGATTAGAAGAACAGATGTTCTCCGAAGCACTCGGGCAGCCGGTGCATCTTAGCAGTTGCCGTTTGGACGGCGATTCGTGCTGTCAGTTTTCGCCGGTCGAATCAGAAACCAGTTAGATCAGAAACCATCTAAAACAAATTACTTTTACCGAACACTCCATTTTCCGTTTTTGAAGTTAGATAACAACAGATGAACCACGTTTTAAAAATCGAAGGACTTCACGTGAACGTTGGCGACAAGCCGATTTTGCGTGGCGTTGACTTGACCATCAACCACGGTGAAACACACGCACTGATGGGGCCCAATGGTAGTGGCAAAAGCACACTTGGTTTGGCCATCATGGGGCACCCTGGTTACGAAGTGACCGGCGGTAGCATTTCGCTGGACGGCGAAGACGTTTTGGATATGGAACCCGATGAGCGTGCCCGCGCAGGAATCTTCATGGCGTTTCAGCGTCCGATGGCAATCCCCGGCGTGAAGATGGCTGATTTCTTGCGTCACGCGACCACCAATGTGCGTCAGCCCGATCGCAAAGAAGGCGAAGAGCTGATTCCGATGCGTGAGTTCCGCAAAGAGCTAAAAGAAAAGATGGCTCACTTGCGAATGGATGTCGAGTTCGCTCGCCGTTATGTCAACGATGGTTTCTCCGGCGGCGAAATGAAACGAGCCGAGATCCTGCAACTGGCCATGCTGCAACCCAAGTTTGCCGTGTTGGATGAAACCGATAGCGGTTTGGACGCGGACGCCGTGCGTTTGGCCAGCGAATCGATCGCTGACATCGGACACAAAAAAATGGGTCTGCTGATCATCACCCACCACGACAAATTGTTGGAACACAATCCACCCGAATTCACGCACGTGATGCTGGGCGGACGACTGGTCGAAACCGGCGGCAAGGAATTGGCCGAAGAATTGCACACCAGCGGTTACGACCGAATCCGTGCGGCTTACCCCGACGCCGAAGCTGCGAACCAAGAAATGTTGGCCGAAGAAGCCGGCGTTTAAACAAGAGAACGAACAGAAGCAGAAAGTTCAAACCGCAAATCCATTTGCACGAAACCGAGAACGAACCATGTCCACCGATGTGTCAGAATCCGCCGAAGTCGGCGAAATCAACAAATACAACTTCCGTACGGAAACCACCGGCGTCTTCAAGGCTCAAAAGGGCCTCAATAAAGATGTAGTGAATCAGATTTCCGACATCAAAAACGAACCCGATTGGATGCGGAAGTTTCGCTTGGAAGCACTTGATATTTTTGAATCCAAACCGATGCCCAAATGGGGCGGCGACATCGACTTGGATTTCCAAGACATCTACTACTATCTGAAACCGACCGACCAACAAGAGAAATCTTGGGACGACGTGCCCGAGGAAATCAAAGACACGTTCGAGAAACTGGGCATCCCCGAAGCAGAACGCAAGTTCCTATCAGGTGTGAAAGCTCAGTTCGAGAGCGAAGTCGTCTACGGTTCGCTGGAAGAAGACCTCGCCAAGCAAGGCGTGATCTTTACCGACACCGACACAGCCGTTCGCGAGCATCCCGAACTGTTGCGAGAGTATTTTGGCAAAATCATTCCCTCCGAAGACAACAAGTTCGCCGCTCTGAACAGTGCGGTTTGGTCGGGCGGATCGTTTATCTACATCCCCAAGGGTGTCACGATTCCGTTCCCACTGCAGGCTTATTTCCGCATCAACGCGGAAAACATGGGCCAGTTTGAACGAACGTTGATCATCGTCGACGAAGGTGCCAACGTGCACTACGTCGAAGGCTGCACGGCGCCGATGTACAGCAGCGAAAGCTTGCACAGCGCCGTGGTCGAGGTCGTCGTGAAACGCAACGCACGTTGCCGCTACACAACGATCCAAAACTGGGCCAACAACATCTACAACCTCGTCACCAAACGGG
>CAZZDZ010000565.1:0-3264 GCA_964652675.1 uncultured Pirellulaceae bacterium | reverse complement strand
CCCGTCCAAGGTAGCAAAGGGGCTCCATCGATGACTTGGGACGAAGCTCAGAAAACAGTGGTCCAGCAGGTTTTGGATTGGGTGAAGTAGTCTCGGCACACTTTGGGGCTGCAAGAAACCTGCTTCAGCAATCGAGCAACGTCGCAGGACTTGGCTTAAATGCCTGCTTGCTTCTACCGGACACCATGCCGACGATTGCCAAACTCACTGGACCAAAAGATGGCATTGACACGGCTCTATCGCAATTCTTAGGGTCGATTTGGAATGAAGGTATTGCGTGTTTTGGACACGATTTGCTTTCATTAAACGTACCGAATTGGGCGGACTTTGCCGTTAAGTTGGATTACGCGCAGAGTTTGTCCGAAGAATACGAAATGGATTCGTCAATTCGGACTCAAGTGGTCGAAGGACAGCAAGGATGCTTTTCAACATCAACGCAACAAAACAGTTCGTGCTCACAACCTGTATCGCGCTAACAGTCTGCTCGATGGGCTGTCGTGGCAGTCGGCTTGGGAGCTCAGGTTTGCTTGGATTCGGTGGTCAACCATCCGCAGAAGCCTTGGCAGGAAATGGCCCCACCACCACTTACCCCGCACCACCAAGCGAAGCAGCAACGCCGCAAGCGATTGCTTCGTTAGCCGGCGGAACTGTCGCGCCATCAACACTCAATCAAAACGCGATTGCGAAGACTTCAGTCACACCGGACACACCAGCCTATGCCGGTTTGGATATCAGCCCGGGCAAAGTGGCGCCAGTCACCGCTACCATACCCAACACGGCCGCATCTCAAGCTAACGGGTTCTACGGAAACACAAAGCCTGCGAATTTCTCTGTACCAGAAACGACGGCTCCCCAAGCCACCACGCCGGCGGCACCCAGCGGCTATCAGTATGGCAGCACGTCTCGAAGTGGCAGCACGTCTCGAACGCCCCCATTGGGCAACGTAAACAACGCGATCAGTAATGCGGGCAACGCGATCAGCAACACCGTCAATAGCGCCATCAACAAAACAGCCAGCGCCGCGCCTGCTTACGCGTTGCCTCAAGCGATACCATCGCCGGCAAAAACCAGCGGTCCCCGGTCCAACTCATTCGCTGTTCCCGATCTGCCTGCGGTAAAAACTCGCTTGACTGACAACCCAGGCATGTCGATGCCAGGCGACCTTGCTGAAAACATCGTCGGGTCGGTTCCAGCAGCAAAATCGGTATTCACACCCAAAGCTCCTGCTGAAAACGCATCCATCAACGTTTCGCTACCCAACGTTCAAGTGGGCGGAAACACAGCCCAGGTAAACATAGCAGCCGCACCAACAGCTCCGACTGTCGTCCCACAGCCAACAGCAAATTCTGTATGGCCCGGTTCATCAAGCGGCGGCTACTCACCCGGTAGCACGAGTAACAATTCAGGTTACCCAGCCGGCGGTTATGCTTCACCAAGCCAGGGTTCGACCTACCGATAGCAGCCGCGAGGGCGGTAGCGAAAGTCGTCAACGTCTTGTCGATTTATTGTGGCCGAACGCTCCGCGGTCGGAGCGCAGAGAACCGACCGCGGAGCGTTCGGCCACATTCGATCCGACGAAAGTCTTGACGACTTCAGCTACGTATTTAACGGCGCCCAAGTGATCGACGTTGTTGCCAACTTTGGCACTAGAATTCTTCGTCGATCGTTTCTTTTGAGCTACGTGTTCCGAGGGCTCCCCACAATCCGTAGGGGCTTTGGGCGCCGACGACAGAACGTCCCGAACTGCTATCTGAATCGTCGCCGTCTCCATTTAGATCGATGTAGACGGATGATTGTCGCGTATCACCGGCATCAATCGAGTCAGAGATGTACCGCACGGCACCGTCGCCCATTAGCACATGGGCGCCTCCTGCGTGACGACTGCTTGGTGGGGCAACTCCACCCAGCTCTGGCGAGACCACCGATCCGATTGATCCGCACATGGTGCTGTTGGGCGGCAAAATGGTGTTCACCGCGCTGCAAATGTGTAGCCCCAACGACCAAGCAGAACCACGTCGATAATCAAGTTCCACAGTCGTCGCGTTGGCGCCCCAAAATCGAGGCCGATTTGGGTCGACATGCCCTGCGTCAATACAATGGCTTGGGTTGTTGGCGACCAGAGGCAAAGTAACAATCGACACATCAGTCGTGATGTCATGGTCGCCCAAGTCACTGCTGATTTCTCCCATCAAAATGGTATTGGACAAACCATCCAAGATGCCTCTGAATTTCGTAAACCTACGCGGCACGAAGGCGCCACGACTGGAGCCTTGTGTCGAGATTGCCCAAGGTTCGAATGGCACCCAAACTCCTTCTGTTGGAAACAACGGCCCATGATTTACCATCGTCGTATCACCCAAACACGTTGCATAGTTGCTTCTTGCATGAGCGGGCAGTCCGGCACCGGGATCACTGGGGCAGCGGAACGTTGGAATTTCGGTAAGCCACGGTTCGTATCGAGAGGCAGCATGACTGACAAGTCGCTTGTACGGTGTTGGCCCCATCGCAGGAAATGCGTTCCCGGAGAACGGGTCGACCAGCGGGTTGCTAATGGTTTCCCACAACCCTTGTTGTTCAACAAACGGCAACACTCCCACCAAGATATTCAGCGAGTGACCGTTCACTCCAGTGATCGGTTCAAACGCGTCCGCGTCCGGCCATCCGCCAGTACCGCCCTGATACTGTGGCAGTGTCTTGAAGGCGGAGTGATAGTTGTGTAGCCCCAGACCAATTTGTTTGAAATTGTTGGAGCAACTCATCCGTCGCGCTGCTTCACGCGCCGCTTGGACGGCAGGCAGTAACAGCCCGACAAGAATTCCAATGATTGCGATAACCACCAACAGTTCGACGAGCGTAAATCCAGCTCGACTTGAGAATCGACGTTTGGGCATTTCAGTTTCCAAGGTCCAGGGTGTCCAAAGTTTCTTTCTCTTGCGGATCCGTCGTCGCCGGCACCGGCACCAAGTTGGCATCTTCAGCCAGAGACGGGTTTTCATCAATATAAGCTGCCAGCTCTTCAATGCTAGTCGCTGTACCGGTTGCGGGTTGATTTCCCGAGCAGCCCCCAACAAAAACAAGTGCTATTAGACACAAAACGCGACCAGGAAATGGGATCATATCAATAGCTCTGCTGCAACGCTTTCAATTCGTCATAATAGTCTACAAGATTCGGTCAGACGTCGCACAAAATTTCGTGCAGGGCCGATAAAGGCGGATTCGGTTTGCCGAAAGTCTTGACGGCTTGTCGATTTATTGTGGCCGAAC
>CAZZDZ010000564.1:0-3287 GCA_964652675.1 uncultured Pirellulaceae bacterium | reverse complement strand
CAAGAAACTAGTCGCCACAAAGTCGGGCTACATCTCTGGGACAGAGATGGCTACACATCTAAATCAATTCGTGCAGATGCACGAAGGTTTTGCCGAGGCGTCCGTTGTAGTTGCCGGCGCTGATTTTGATTAGGCCGTCGGTTTCTGCGGCGGCCATGATCGCGGCTTTGGTTCCTGCCTGTAGTGCGGACAAATCTTTGCCGTTTAGGATGATTTCCATGATGCTGCCCACTCCATCGGGGACTTTCGATTGGTCGCCCAATTTGTCTTTCAATGTTGGGCAAAACTCTGCGTACGTTGCTGCGATCAGTCCTTTGTAGCTGCTGCCGGCTTTGGATCCGCTTGACGCTATCCCACCTGGGAACGTTGTGATCACGTCGGCGACCGATTCGCTGGCAATCGATGCTTTCTCCGCTGCGTCCAGCGCTACATCGATATCGGGGCCAAAGAACCAAAGGTTGCCACCCATCACACCGTCACGGAAACCGAAACGGCGCGACAAAAAGAACTCGCCGCCTAAGATTGGGATCACCCAACCTTTTTCACCGAACCGCTCATCGCGAAACTGATGCCGATCGCCAAACATCGCGATCTTGCGGCCAAGTTTGAAATACGGGTCGGATTCGATTCGGTTAAAGCAACTGGCCGTCGGACACGTCAGAACGTTCTGGCTGATGCGTTGCATCATCACCTTTTCCAAATGCCGCTCGCGGTTTTTGACGAACCGGGGCACATGAAATTGAACAACCGCACCTAGCCGTTTGTCGGGAGTCGCGCCGCCGGCGGCTTCATTTGCGCTGATCCATTGCGAAACACCCGCTTCGCAATCACACATGATCGTGCTGGATGCGTGTCCGGTGACCGCATTGACGCAATGACGCAACCATTTCTCGTCGCGGGCCGTAATCAGGACTTCGCCGTAGATACTGCGAAACGCTTCGGCATACGTGTCTTCGACTAAGTCTTTTAAGTTTGCCATCATCCGGCGCGTCCAAGTCCGACAAACACGTTTTCTTCTGTCACGACTTTGCTCATGTAAATGTCATGATCTTGCATCGGAATCTCGTCAAACATTTGGCACTCAAATGCCAATGCGACCAGCGGTGTTTCTGGGCGTGCGTTTTCCAAGCACTTGTCGTAGTAACCTTTTCCGTGTCCCGTGCGGCCACCTTTTCGGTCGAACCCAACGCCGGGAACCAGAATCAAATCTAGTTCTTTCACGTCGACACGTTTTGCCGCCACCGTGCGCAAATCAGCTCGCGGTTCCAAAATTTTGTACATGCCGATTTCCAACTCGTCCATCGATTCCAGATGAAAGAGTTCCAGTTCGCCGTCCACGCAATACGGAATGACGATGCGTTTGTCGCTGGCGACACAATCGGGCAAAGCTTGCCGTGTTCTGGCTTCATCACGAACGTCGACGTACCACATGACACAGTTGGCAGCAGCGTATTCGGGTAGCTGCATGACGGTGTCAGTGATTTTTTTGCTGACAGCGTCTTTGTCCTTCTGAGCCTTGCGGGCGGCGTGGGCGGCAGTCCGGATTTCGTTTTTGCGTTCGGCTAGATCGGATGACATCGGCACAGTGAATGGTTGGTAGGAAAATCAGTCTGCAAAAGAGTGTAGTTGCGACCAGAGAACAAAACGCAAACAACGGCGTTAACCAAGCGATTCAAAACGCTCGGCTGGACCGTTCCACTGATCAGGGTCCTGTGGCTGATAAGTTACCGTGTCGAAACTGCGGCGTATCAACTGGCGAACTTCGTTGATCGACTCCAGCTTTCCGGTGCCCAATAGCTGCATCGCGACATTTCCGATCGCTGTCGCTTCGGCGGGGCCGGCAACCACCGTTGCATTGCACGCATCAGCCGTCATCTGACACAAAAACTGGTTCATCGATCCGCCACCGACTATGTGAATCGTCTCTAACTTGTGTCCGACAAGCGATTCCAGCATTCCAAAGCAAGCGCGATAGCGTAGCGCGAGTCCTTCCAAGGCTGCGCGATAGAGTTCACCGTTACTTTGCGGCGCACTTTGGTTCGTGCGTTTTGCATAATCGTTGATCGCGTCGATCATGTCGGTTGGGGCAACAAAATCGGGTTCGTCAGGATCCAACAACAACGAAAACGGCTTAGCCTCTCGGGCTTCACTAACCATCGAATCCCACGAAACCTCCTGGCCGCGCCGTTGAATCGACTTGCGAATCTGTTGAAAAATCCAAAGGCCACTAATGTTCTTCAGCAACCGAGTGCTTCCTTTCACTCCGCCTTCGTTGGTGAAGTTCAATTCAGCGCACAAGTCGTTTATCTTGGGCTCGGCCAGTTCACAACCCATCAACGAAAAAGTACCCGAACTGATGTAGCACCAATTCGGCGTCTGCGGCGCGAACTCGTCCGCAGGAACACTCAGTACCGCTGACGCGGTGTCATGAGTCGCTGGGATGACGACGGGCACATCTTTCAAACCCGTAAAGGACGCAACCGATGGTTGAATGTTGCCCAACGTTGTGCCGGGTTCGATGGGGTCGCTAAACAAGTGAGTCGGAATGCCAAACTTGGTTAACAAATCGGTTGCCCACTGCTGATTGCGTGGATCTAAAAACTGGGTGGTCGATGCGTTGGTTGATTCGATGCTCTTTTTGCCCGTCAGCAACCAGTGAAAGAAATCGCCCATCATCATGAAGGACTGTGCGATTTCCAGCGACGGATCCTTGGCCTGTGCTGCAGCGACCAACTGAAACAGCGTATTGAGTTCGACGAATTGCAATCCGGTTGCGTCAAAGATTTCTTTGCGTGGCACGGTTTCAAAAGAACGCTCAATTATGCCGCGCGTACGTGGATCACGGTAGCAATGTACGGGGCCAGCAAACTGATCGTTCGCGTCCAACAACACGTAATCGACCCCCCAAGTATCCACACCTACCGATTGCACGTTGGAGTATTGAGTGGCTGCGAGACGCAAACCTTCTTTGATGTTTTGCCAAAGTCCATGCACATTCCAGTGCAACGAATCCTGCACCCAAACAGGATCGTTTGCAAAGCGATGGACTTCTTGCAACGAGAGCTTGTCGTTTTCCAAACTGGCAGCGATCACGCGGCCGCTGGAGGCACCCAGGTCGACGGCCAAATGGACGGGAGTAGATGAAGTCATAGGAATTGGATCGGAGCGAAAATAGTGGATCGAATTTGTGCAACGAAATCACGGAGCCGTCAAAATAGCCTGGGCTGGACACTGGGAGAACCGGCCGCAAATCCGACTAAATCGGACATCCAGGTTCTTTTTCCCAG
>CAZZDZ010000563.1:0-3311 GCA_964652675.1 uncultured Pirellulaceae bacterium | reverse complement strand
CTCTCCAGGCTTGGTCCCAAACGGCAATACGGTCGGCTGCGACTGAACCGTGACGTTCTCCCCGCTGACTCCGTTTTGAAGCGCGTAATAGATCCGGGCTGCTTCTTGGATGCGAGAAATCTGATTGGGTTGTTCGATTCGCAGCCGTGTCTCGCGACGTTTCGACAACATCTCGAAGTAGGGGCGTGCCAAGGGAGTGATCTCATCGGGTTCGATCATCCCGTTCTGGTTTGCATCCAGCTTTTCCAACGCATCGCGCAGCCCAGATTGAGCTTGCGCGGGGATAGCGGCGCAGGCAATCGCAAGCAAGGCGATACAAGGCAACCATAATCGTGATAGGCGGGGCGTCCGGGGCATCCCGTTATTGTAACCAGAAAAAACGATTCGCAAAAACCTAACGGACGTCGGCCTTTTCCTTGATTTGTTGGGGATTCGCTTTTGCCCATCGTTTCAGCACAACTTGGGCAGCCGCCGTTCCATAGTTGGCTAGCTTGCCAGAGTTGACGATCGTATTGGTGATGCGAGCGAGCTCTTTTTTGGCGTTTGCATTTTTATCCACGTAGGTTTCGACTGCCTTGGCGGATTCCTTTACCTGATCTGCACTGGCTTGTTTGTTGATCACATTGCGGAGCAGACTTGCAAGCTTGGCGTCTTTTTCTTCCCGCATCGGATTGTCGCGCATTCGCCGCATGGAGCGGTCAGCCAACTGGGCGACGGTTGGGACTTTGCCACCGCCGCTGACATCCGCAATCGCAGCCAGGATCGCGGGGCCGTCGACTTCAAGTTGCGGTTGGCCAATCGCGAAATTCTTTGTCACCTTGCCATTTTTGCCGACCAGGATCGTCAGCTTGACGTTGCGATTCAATCCGTAGTTGCCAGGGCCTTCTATGCGGTCGGGTGAAACCGCGTACGTGACACCTTCGGTCAGATGCTTACGAATGTTCTTTGCCCATTGCATGATTTCGGTGTGATCATCCGCCAAGAAAACAACGCACGTTTTCAAGCCGGATTTTGATCGTGTGGCCGCGAACTTGGTGATCGCATTGGTCAGCCCAAGCGCAGGTCGGGTTTTTTCGTGAAAGAAGATCAGCAAGGTGGGCTTGCCGTCAGCCGTTTCGATAAAATCAAACTCGTCCCCACTGCTGTCGCCAAAAACCCGCAGCGCAGAAAATCCCGGCATCTTCTCGCCCGGTTGCGGCCCCGAGAACAAGGGGGCATCTGCGCCGGCACGTGAAACGAATGAACCGAAAACCGTGGTGACCAACAATAAGGTGATCAACTGTGATGAACGCAGCATTTGATTTTCCTTTTCCAGCAGGTGAGATGCTTCATTGTGACCGAAAACAAAGCGCAATGCGACAGCTTATCAAATCAGACCGTATCGATCGGCGGTGAATAGTTACAATGGTTTATCACGAATTCGTTTTGCCTGGAGTCGTTCATGATGTGTCGCCTTTGTCTTGCTGTATTTTTGGCCGTGTCTGCTCAAAGTTTTGTGGGAGCCGAAGACTTTCGATCGGGATTTGAACTTGGGCAGCCCAATAAACCGACTGGATGGACGTTACACGATAACGGCATGTCGGTTGTGACCACACGCCGAGCGATGACGGGACGGCGTTCTCTTCAAATCACCGATACCGACGATGGGGAACTCGGCTCAAGCTGCTATTCCAAGCCAATCAAGATTCAACCAGGCCAAACGGCTCGGATCACTTTGTCGTGTTTCTTAGAAAGCGGCGATGTTCGTGGACTTGGGTTGTATTTAGAGTTTTTGAATGCAGATGGCAAACGTGTGGGCGAGCGTAATGGCTATCGGCAGCAGTTAACGCTGAACACTTGGAATCCAATGATCAACAGTCGCGTTGCACCCGATGGAGCAACACAAGTTCGTGCTTGGCTACACACGATCAGCGACTCGGTCATAACCTGCAACGTCGACAATTGCGTGCTCGCGGTCATCCCGACCGAACCTCCCATCACAGCGTCAGGCTGGGACGGCGCCGTTCTGGATTCCAAACGACGCAAAGATTGGATCGCGGGAGTGCGATGGGACCACGGTCAGACCGCGTACGTCGACTACCGCATTGAAAAGACTCAAGACTGGTCGCAGTACAAGACTCTGTCGATGAATGTGTACAGTGAACGCAATACGGGATCGTCTTTTGTGTTGATCTTTACATCCGAAAATCAGTCATCCGAAGGCCCCGACTACTACAGCATTAAAATCCCAGTCGATTTCGAGGGATGGAAAAAATTGCAATGGTCACTATCCGACATCCGAACTTCGCGAGAGCCGCTCGGTTGGAACCACATCGATTCGGTCAAGCTTCGCGCGAACGGATACAGCCAAGAGTTGAACCCAAAAACAATCGTGGTGATCGACGGCGTTAAGCTGCAATAGCCGTTTTCCGCTTTAGCACAGTGCCAGTTCCACAGGGCAATGATCCGAACCGAAAACCTCTGGTCGGATTTTTGCTGATGCAATGTTGTCAGCTAGTTTGCTGGAGACAAAGAAATAATCTAGCCGCCAGCCGATGTTGCGTTCACGAGCATTGCTGCGATAGGTCCACCAACTGTAGTGATCTGGCCCCGGTTCGAATAGACGAAACGAATCTAAGAAACCGGCGTCGACGATCGCGTCCAAACCCGCTCGCTCTTGCTCAGTAAACCCAGCGTTTTTCCTGTTGGATTTCGGATTGGCCAAATCGATTTCAGTGTGAGCACAATTCAGGTCGCCGCAAAAAATGACTGGCTTACGTCGATTCAGTTTTTTGACGTAATCCAAAAACGCGGCGTCCCACTGTTGGCGATAATCCAGTCGCTTCAACCCACGTTGCGAATTGGGCGTGTAAACGTTTACTAAGTGAAAATCATCGAACGTCGCCGTGATCACTCTGCCTTCGTTGTCGTGTTCTTCGACACCGATTCCCAAGGCTTCTCTTTTGGGCGCCACTTTGCTCCAAATCGATGTGCCGCTGTATCCCTTCTTCGTCGCACAATTCCAGACTTGGTGGTAACCGAGTTCTACGGCCCAGATGGTGTCCACTTGCGTCGGTTCGGCCTTGGTTTCTTGCAGGCACAGAATGTCCGGCTGGTCCGAGCTGACAAAATCACGAAAGCCCTTATCCATCGATGCTCGAATTCCGTTGACATTCCACGAGATCAACTGCATCAGAAAGGCTTTTGTTTGGAGTTTTCAAAGAACAGACACGGCGCTGCGGCGACGAATCTACGCGATCGGGGATCAGAATAGAATCCCGTGCGTTTGAAAAGGCAAAACCCCCCAACACTTTCGGCAGCCCTGGTTCGGC
>CAZZDZ010000562.1:0-3355 GCA_964652675.1 uncultured Pirellulaceae bacterium | reverse complement strand
TGATGGCTTCTGTCCGCTCACTGGCGACCTGGGCGTCGACGCTTTTTATCTGATTTTTCAGCAATCCCACTTCGGCTTTGGCGGCATAGATGATTGATGCAACGGCTTCTGCAGCTTTGGCACGTGGGTCTTCAACTTCTTGCTTGTTTTCCTTACGAATCGCCAGAACACGTTCGGCTTGATCCTTAAAGATTCGCTTCAACTCACTCTTCATCATCGTAAGTTCTGCATCAAGCTCCCTGACGGTTGGGTGATTTTCACCAAACTGAGCAGCGTGCTTGTTTCTGGCGATCATTACAGGAACCAGATCTTTATCAATTTGAAAATTGCCAAGTTCGACATCTGTTTGTGTCATGTCTTCCACGGCTGCTTTGCCATCCGCGTTCAGGCTGATGGAAACATTCAGCATTTGCCCTATGACAGATAAAGAAACAGTTGGGTCAGTCGCCTGTTTTGCAATTGCCTCGATTTGATTGAGTGTGATC
This sequence comes from uncultured Pirellulaceae bacterium, assembly GCA_964652675.1. Taxonomy (GTDB): domain Bacteria; phylum Planctomycetota; class Planctomycetia; order Pirellulales; family Pirellulaceae; genus K23-9. The sequence goes on along the minus strand of CAZZDZ010000562.1, from coordinate 2,870 downwards.
TCTTTTTTACGAAGCTCCTCGAAGAGCTCGCTGCGACGCCCAACCAAAAACAGCTGTCGTTCGCGATGGGGGTTAATGGCAACACCTTCTGAGTTGATTTCCAGCGGTGCGTCACGTCTAAAATCGCTGTAACGTTTTTCGGACTCCGCCATCTTGGGATGAATCTTTTCCATTGCGTCATTAATCAGACGAATCAAGTCACCACGCGAGTCTTTCTGTTTTTCGTTCAAAAAGTTCTGCAATGCAGTACTAAACGAACGCACCGATGCCTCACACAACTCGGGATTATCACCATCAAAGTGCAGCAGCATAACCAAGGATTGCGCCGTATTGGTATCAGCAACTTCCGGTTCTAGAACCATCGCTTTTTGCACCTTGGCAATGTACTTGCTTGGGTCGTCACCAAAACGATCGCGGAACGGTTGCATTCGCGCATCGTCAAACGCCATTTTGACAACTTTGTCGCTATAGAGTTGCGACTGAATGATGTCGATCGATGGCACTCCTCCCCGCAAATCGCCTGTCATCGCATCTAGGATGGCTGGGTTATCGGACTCCAACATCAATCGAGTCGTACTTCGATACGTTTCGGGGGTGCGCAGATAGACAAGAAATCCTGCAATCGCACCAGCAATCGCAGGTAAAATCACAGCCCAACGATATCGCCACAGTGCACCAACCATATCGGTGGAGTCTTGGCTCTGTGACTCCGCAATATCACCAGCACCGTTCATATTCTGGCGTACTGGAGTGGTGGATAGCATTCCACGTTCGACGGCCGTTCTCATTGCGTCGGAATCCTGCTGGGAGCAAATCTGGGAAGAGGATTTTTCAAAAGCCCCTTATCTTAATGGTAATCTGAACGACTTTGATACCCAAAACTAGAATCGCAGGGCAATAAGTCTTTCAGCTAGGTCGAAGAATCGACCTGAATCACGAGAAATCGGCCGAAAAACCCTGTCAACACTACCAACTGCGCAGGCAAGAACAAGGGATTTGCAACCCACAATTTGATACCGCAGATGGTCGATAGTTCCCTCTTTCCCGCTTTTCGCTGAACAGAAAAGGAATTCTTGCAAATCCAGCTTCACTTTGTAAGTGAGAACTGGCTGCGGTTGGCAATTTGCACGATGCCCTAGCCTGCAACCGCTTTGACGATTCGCTCGGCAGCCTTTCCATCCCACAATTCAGGGCAACTGCCCTTGGAATACGCATCGTCAAGAACCAGTTTCAGTTGGCGATGCAGTTCATTGGCATCGCTCCCCACCAAAGTACTGCTGCCCTGCGTCACGGTAACTGGCCGTTCGGTGTTCTCACGCATCGTCAGGCACGGGATCCCCAGCGCAGTGGACTCTTCTTGTAACCCTCCAGAGTCCGTCACAATGACTTTAGACGAACTGGTTAGCGCCAAGAATTCCAGGTAGCCGATAGGTGGCATTTTAACGATCCCCGCTGCGTCATTGAGCAATGATTGCAGACCAAAACTCTCAATTCGGCTCGCCGTTCTCGGGTGAATTGGAAACGCCAGCGGCAATCCTTTGCTGACTTCAACCAGCACCATCAAGATTTCTCGAAGCGTATCTTCTTGATCAACGTTGGATGGGCGGTGCAGAGTCACGACACCATATCCACCCACAGGCAACCCATGTTCCGAAAGCACATCCGTCGCCTGCGCTTTGGGCCGAAGCTTCAGAAGGGTGTCAATCATCAGGTTGCCAACCAACAGAATCGATTCGTCACTGTGCCCCTCGCGTTTCAAGTTCTCAACCCCTGCGGGTTCCGAGACAAGTAGCTGATCAGAAATCGCATCTGTGATCAGTCGGTTGATCTCTTCGGGCATCTGACGATCAAAACTTCGCAAGCCAGCTTCGACATGCGAAACCGGAATGTGCAACTTCGCCGCGGTTACTGCCGCCGCCATCGTCGAGTTCACATCGCCAACAACAATCAGCCGGTCAAACTTGTTGCCATCCACACCACTTTGCAACACCGGTTCGATGGATTCAATGATTTTCGCGGTTTGCTGACCATGGCTGCCTCCGCCGACTCCGAGCGAAACTTCTGGGCGTTTGATCTCCAATTGTTCAAAGAATACGTCAGACAGATTCTTGTCGTAGTGCTGTCCTGTATGAATCAGCGTTGTCGAGACATCGGTTCGCGGAGCGAAAGCGTGCAACAACGGAGCGATTTTTACGAAGTTAGGGCGGGCGCCGGCGACGATCGCGATATTTAGCTTGGGCAAAGGAAGCACCTTCTACGAATTTTGCGTATGGCTGCTGCCGACGCAATTTGAATGAATCCAACAGCACGATCAAAAGTCATCTTTAATCGCAAACGCGTTGGTCAAGACGGGAGCGATTGAACACTCACCACTTGATTGGACTGAATACTCTCGTGCGTGGCAAAACAGGCATCCATGACACTGTACAAATGAGAGATCGGCAACAACGGATCGCCGCCACTTGCCAATCGGTCAAAGAACGCTGCCATCATCGCCACCTGGCCTTTATCCTGGGACCGGGACTTTGTCACTTGTGGCTTTCCCGATCCATAAAGCGTGGTCGATCGGAAATCGGTGATCACCGCGGACGCGCCGCTTTGATGCACTTCGATATACTCTTTGGGCAAACCGGATCCACCATTGGCAAAGTAATGTACGGTCCCAATCGAACCGTTGGCCATCTCAAGGCTAATCGTCGTCGTGTCCTGATGGTGATTCGGGTCTGGCAACGACCTCGCAAAAACGCGAACGACTTCGCTGTCACACATCCACGTGATGAAATCGATAAAGTGACAGCCTTCGCCAATGATTCGCCCACCACCAACGCTGCGATCTTGGATCCAGCTATCTGCGGGAATCGATCCAGCAT
>CAZZDZ010000561.1:0-3384 GCA_964652675.1 uncultured Pirellulaceae bacterium | reverse complement strand
CGACTGGCGCTGTACCGCTAGACTCTGGCTAAATCCCTGCGATCGCGACATCGACTGCGCGAACCACACATCCGTTACGACCCGAACAGCCATCCTCGGGGTACTGGCTTTTGTTCACCTAGACGGTTAATTCGACCGGGCGCAAGCTAGCGCCAAGCCAAGTTTGATCGAACCATTCTCATTCGATTCAAGCTCGTTAATCGTGACAAACCCCGACGCATCGAAACCCGATAGTTTTGCAGCCGACTCACTAGCCGTGGGGATGGCAGTGATGCTTGGGATGACGATCATCCAACGCGCCGTCGGTTTTTTTCGCGGCATTTGGATCTGCCGAATGCTGGACGACACCGTGGTCGGACAATGGGCAATGGCGATTGGATTTATCTTGCTGATCACCCCTGTGATGATGCTTGGCATTCCCGGGGCTTTGCCACGCTACGTCGAACGCTATCGGCTGAGCGGCCATTTGCGACAATTCGTTCGTCGGCTTGCCGTTTTGACGGTGTTGTTCACGTTATTGTTTTGTGGTTTTGTTTTGATCGCACCCAGTACGTTGGCCTGGTTGGTGTTTTTGGAACCACAGAATAACCAACTAGTTTATTGCGTCGGGGTTGCGGTCGCTGCGATTTCGGCGTTCTATTTCGTCAACGAATTGCTGTCTGGCTTGCGACAAGTGCGCGCGGTTTCGCTGATGCAGTTCATTCAAAGCATCACGTTTACAGCACTTGCAATGGGAGCCCTGTATTGGGGCTACGGATTGAAAGCCGTCATTCTAAGCTTTGCTGCGGCTAGCGTTATTTCGATCTTGCCAGGCTTGTGGGTACTGCGAAAAGGCTGGAGTGGTCTGCCCGTATCAGACACGCCGTTTGAAGCCCCCGCGATGTGGAAACGTTTGATCCCGTTCGCCGCTGCAATCTGGGCGATGAATCTGCTTTGCAATGTTTTTGATCTCTCGGATCGCTACATGATCTTGCACTTTACGCCCGGTGGTGAATTGGTCGGACAAGCCGCGGTGGGTCAGTATCACAGTGGACGCATGATTCCCGTGTTGCTGCTAAGTTTGGGGATGCTAATCAGCGGCGTGTTAATGCCCTATTTGTCGGCCGATTGGGAAGCCGGTAATCGTCAAGCGGTTCGTGATCGTTTGCGTCGCGTGCTGTTTGGGATTTCCGCGTTCTTTACCGTTGGCGGAGCCGCGACGCTGGTGTTTGCTCCATGGATGTATTCGACACTTTTGGAAGGCCGCTACAATGACGGCCTAGTCTTGATGCCAATGGCGTTTGTGTTTTGCAGTTGGGCTGCGATGGTGACGATCGCCGAAGCCTACTTGTTGGTGGTTGAAAAAGGAAAGTTAATTGCAGTCGCGACCAGCGTTGGCTTGATTGCGAACATCGCATTGAACGCATTGTTGCTGCCGATCTGGGGACTACACGGTGCGGTGGTTGCCACTCTTTGCTCGCACGGGATCGTGATGATTGGCATTTGGATCGCAATGCACAAAACCGATTTTCGATTTGATCGAACGATCTTGTACGTCAGCCTGTTGCCCGCAACGTTGTTGGCTGGACCTTGGGTGGCTCTCGTGTCGGTTGTTGTCTGTCTTGCCGCTAGCGAGCATGCGAAACGCTGGATCGGCGAAGCAGTTGAGATGGTAAAGCTGAAAAGGCAAGCTACTGCTGCATAGAAGACAGTAGGCAACCGTTTTTTTCGCGATTTGTAGGCGCTACAGTCATTTCTGCGCCCTGAGTACGTTAGTATCGTGCCTGAAAAATGGGGCCAAGTTATTGCTTTTCGTGCTGACACATCGGCCGCAGAATCAGCAATGGCTGTTAGCACTAATTACGCGATACTACAACCAAACATTTCTATGACAGACGAACCAAATCCGTACGCGGTCGATAACTCAAATCCAAATCCATCTCAAATACCGCTCCCGCAAAAGCCTGCGGGTTTGACGGGGTTTGAAAAGTTCTGTGCGGTATTAGCTTTCATGTTAGCTGTTCCTCTACTCATTCTGGGTACACTTGGCTTGTTTTTTGGCTGCAAGGCTAACTTTAGTCTGCCACCGGTTTTAGGCGTATTGCCCGCGTTGGCGGGTTGGGGAACGATTCGCGCCGTATTGAAATCATGGAATGGCTAGCACGATCGATTCGAGATCGCCGATTCCTGCGGGGGATTGATGACTGGTATCATTCTGGTCAAGCTACAGCATGAATTTCTTGTCCCACGCGATGCCGTATTTTGACACTCCGCTGGTGGCCGCATGCACAGCTGTGCCGGATTGGTTGAGTGTGGTTGATCGAAAGATACGAGCTCGGAAACGACTTGCGATACAGCATCTCGATAGCGACGATCCATCACTGCGTGACGTTGCTGGCGGTGTCATTCGTCATATCGAAGACGACCGATGGTTTCATGGCACTCAAGCTTTTATTGAAACCAACATGCTGATCGCGGTGCAGCTTCGTGATCTATTGCCCGGTGACGCTGGCTTTCGCCCGACGTTTGTTGGCCACATTTTGATCGAAATGCTGTTGGACGCGTTTTGGATTCGTGACGACAGATCGATCGCAGACCGATACTACCAATTGCTGGCCGAACAACCGGCCAACGAAATACAACGCTGTGTGAATCAAATCACTGGCAAACCCACCGACAAGCTCGTGGGCACGATCGAACGATTTGTCGAGATGAAATTTTTGTACGATTACTTGGACGATGAAAAGCTGCTGATGCGATTAAATCAAGTGATGACGCGCGTGAAGCTAGCTCCTTTGCCCGAATCGCTAGTCGACTGGCTCCCAAAGACGCGGAAATTGGTAGAATCTAAGCGTGAGCGATTTTTGACGCCTCCCGATGGGTCGACTCCTTTCGGATCTTTTTCCTTTCTCTAAAACCCAAATTTGACGAGACACCGATGAAATACGGCATGAACCTGTTGCTATGGTCTGGCGAAGTGACCGACGATCTGATGCCTGTTTGCGAACAATTGAAAGCGGCGGGATACGACGGAGTCGAATTGCCAATGTTCAATTTGGATTTGGACTATGCCGCAATCGGCAAGCAGTTGGACGACATCGGGCTGTCTCGCACGTCCGTTACGATTCGCGGCGAAGAAGACAACCCGATTTCACCAGATGCTGCCGTTCGCGCAAAAGGCATCGAACTGACAAAGAAGACGCTGGATTGTTGCGCGGCTGCTGGCGTTGAAACTTTGGTTGGCCCATTTCACTCGGCTTTGGGATTGTTCAGTGGCGCCGGACCAACTGACGACGAATGGAAATGGGGCGTCGAAAGCATGCGTGCAGTGGCCGAACACGCTGGCAGCGTTGGCGTGAATCTGGGCGTCGAAGCACTCAATCGATTTGAATGCTACTTCTTGAA
>CAZZDZ010000560.1:0-3408 GCA_964652675.1 uncultured Pirellulaceae bacterium | reverse complement strand
GGCGACAATCAGGGGCGGTTAATCGGCACGTTGGCGTACATGTCGCCAGAACAATTGGAGTCACCCAATGCGGCGGACCCGCGAAGCGATATCTATTCGCTTGGCGCGCTGCTGTATTTTCTTTTGACGGCGCGGCCTCCGTTTGTTGGCGAGTATCTGGATCAGGTCTACGGTCATCGCCACGGCGAGATTCCGGACTTGATGCAAGTCCGCGATGATGTGGATCTGAATTTTGCAAACATCTTTCGCCGCATGATGGCCAAGAAGCCAAGCCAGCGATACGCGTCATTGGATGAAGTCATCGAAGATTTGACTGGATACACCGATACCGCAAACGCGCCGCTTTGGTTGGCCGAATTCACGCGTCGCCAGACCGGAGGAGAGGGTTCGACGTTCGGGGGAGGTTCGACGTCAGGTGTTTCAGACGAAGTCTTAGCGATCGACCTTGGGATGTTTTACAGCGCTGCCGCATCGTCCAGCCCAGCAGGTAGCGTCGCTCAACTTTCCGCAGGCGGTGTGGTCAGCGATACCGACGATAATACCGATGAAACTCAGAAACGTTCGCTTTTTCGTATGGCGATGGCCAATTCACAGGACAAAGTTCTCTATGGGGTAGACGCGATTGAATTGCGGGCTTCCGAACCGCGTCATGTCGTGCATTGTTTGCCGATGTACATTGGCAAAGAGTTCGTCGATCGAGAATTCTGCGGCCAGCAATGCCCACCGGAAGTATTGCTTGCGATGATGTTGCAGCGGATTGTCGCAAATTCATGGCCTCACCAATCCGCTCCCCGGTTTTGTGCCATCACTGTACCGTCCAGCTACGATCAACTTCACCGCCAAAGTGTGCTGCGTGCTGCAGAGATCGCCGGTCTGCAGAGTGTTCGTCTTGTCGACCGTTCGGTCGCCGCGACACAAACACTATTGATTGATTATGAACCGGACCACAGCAGTGCTGCTGGAGACTCGGGGCTCTCCAACACGTCGGTCGCGGTCGACGAACACTTGGTGCTGTACATCGGATTGACAGGACAAGGCGCAGAAGTATCGGTGATACGCCGCGATGATAGCCGTTTGCGACAACTTTTCAGTTCGGGGCACTGGCATACCGGTTCGCTTGCGTGGTTGCATCGATTGGTCGACTTGGTCTCCGAAACCTTTTTACAACAGCACAACGTCGATCCCCGCAAATCGATGAAAACAGCTTCGGCGCTTCAAATTGCCTGTGAGAAAGCGCTCAATTCGCTACTGCTGATGCCTAACGCTACCGTTGCCATCAAGATCGACGGCAAATCCCAGTCGGTGTCGATCCAGCGCAGTGATTGGCTTGAACGATCCGAAGACCTCATCGAAAGCATGCGAAAAAACATTCACGACGCATGCAAGGGAGCTGGCATCGGCATCGAAGACATCGAAGTTTGTGTCACTTCGGGACCATTGATGCGTTTAGCCGAAGTACGCAGTGCGCTGTTGGGCAACCATGATGTGCTGTCGGATCATACCAGCGGCACGATCATCCCCGTTGATCGAACCGATGTGGCGCGTGGTGCTGCGTCCTGCTTGGCGGCAGAACTTCCGGGTCGCGGTGATGCGGTGATGCCTCCGCATTGTGTCACTGGTCAAGCCATCGGGATTCTAGTGGAAGACGCTCGGGGGCGGCGGAGAATTTTACCAATCATTCCGCGCGGCACGGCTTTGCCTGCACGAACCAACCGCCGATTGAAGGTTGGAAAAAAGCTAGAATCGATGACCCTTTCTTTGGTGGAATCATCTGGTGTTCATGGCGACGACTGGCATGTACTGGGACGTTACGTTTTTGAAATCGACAAAAACGTCAGTACCGTTCGTCGGTCACGGATGATCGGATTTGAATTGAACGCCAACGGGCTGCTTCGTTGCCGTGCCCAAACACCAGGAACTCCCGGCAGCACGCGACTGCATGATTTGCCAGAGTCGACAATCAGCGAAGAAGAAATCAAACGCTGGATGATCTGGATCGCAGAACATCGAAGCTAGTCGGATTCGAGGTGTAGGCTTTAACGAGACGTGTGCACGCGTCTTACGCATCGAGCAGCCCTTACGCATCAAGCAGCTTGATGAATTCTCTCATCCAAGCTGGGTGCGCTGGCCATGCGGGGGCAGAGACTAAGTTGTCTTGGACGTGAGCCGAGTCCATTGTTGCTGCTGGTTCGACATAGCTACCACCGCTTGCGGTCACCTCGAATTGCACGGCTGGATAGCTGCTGCATTGACGCCCGTTTAGAACCCCGGCTGCTGCCAACACTTGTGGTCCATGACAAATGGTTGCGATTGGCTTTTTTGCAGAATCAAACTCGCGGACCATTTCTAAAACACGGGGGTTCATCCGCAAATATTCCGGCGCACGACCACCAGGGATCACCAACGCGTCGTAGTCTGCCGTATCGGTTGTCGCGAAATCAGCTGTGATCGCAAAACGATGCCCAACCTTTTCGCTGTAAGTCTGGTCGCCTTCGAAATCGTGGATCGCCGTGGCAACCGAGTCCCCTGCGGATTTGTCTGGGCAAACGGTGTCGACGTGATGACCGACCGTCAAAAGGATCTGGTAAGGCACCATGGCTTCGTAGTCCTCTACGAAATCGCCAACGATCATCAGAATCTTTTTCCCAGCCATATAAAGCGTGTCCAGTGGTTGAAGTCAGTTTGGTTTTTGTGGCTTGAGACCACGTTGCGGGAGAGGAATTTGCTCAGCGCGAAAAGTTGCTAAGGAACTCTGATTTTAGACTTTCCCAGCGTCGCGTCGTAGTGCTCAGCGGTGGATATCGAAATCGTGGCGAAAAAGCGGTGGATTTGGCGATTTCCAGTTAGGTCAATCGTTGTAAGCATTATCACCGCGACGTCCCAGACAATCCGATTCTGCAATCAGCAACAATCCATTCGCCGTTTTCGCCATCAGGGAGTAGAATATAGCGGTGTCTTTTCGCACGTTTTCAAAGTGCTTTCAAGGCAGCAGTGATCCGACTTCATCTCATCCACGGCTTCTAACCAAGACGTTCACTATGAACCGTTTTCTGACTCTTCTCGCTGTCCCGTTTTTGTTCGCTTCAGGGCTGATGGTTCCGGGAGATATTTTTCTCGGGCCACATTCTGCGAGAGCGGATGGTGAATTGATGTCCCCGACAATCGCGTCGCAATTGGATTTGGAACAGGTTTGGAGAAGACAATTGTCTGTTCCTGCTGGAGCACAATCGATTGTCGACCAACAGATTTTTGTGCACTTGGTTAATCAGCGTGAGTATGTCGAAATTGTTCGCGCCGGTGCAGCAGAAGGCAGCATGTCAAAAGGCAGTATGACAAAGGGCAGCACAACAAAAGGTGCGGCAGAAGGCAGCATGACAAAGGGCGCTGCAGAAGGAAGCATGACAAAAG
>CAZZDZ010000559.1:0-3416 GCA_964652675.1 uncultured Pirellulaceae bacterium | reverse complement strand
AAGAAGGCGCCCAGCGTCTGTCGCTACAAGTTTCGCAGTTGCAGCAAAACAATCGACTGCTTGAAGAATCGATTCAGCAGAACGCCGATCAGCAAAAGACACAACACGACGCATCGGAAATGGCGGATGCAACGGCAAAGCTAAATGCACAGCTATCCGAATTGCAGAAACACAACAAGCAACTGGAAGAAACCGTCCAGCAAAAGTCCGTCGCGATCAAGAAAGGCGCGACCGAGCGAATCGCATTGCGAAAGGAGATCTTGAATCTCAAATCGAGTCAGGCGACAAAAACCGATCCTGAAACGTTAAAAAAATACCGCGCCCATGTCGGCAAGCTAAAACAATTGTATGAACAGCAACTGGAACGCTGCCAACGGGCGGAGTTCGCCGTGACCCAGTTGGATCGCACCGTGGCATGGCTAGAAGAAAACAGCAACTCCCTCCAGGAAGAGCTTCAGCGCGAGGCCGCGGCACGTCGCAAAGCCGAATCGGGGCTTAAACGCGAAGCCGATCAGCCGCATGCATCCGAAAATTCCCAAGCGATCTCGGCACAGATCGAAACCGACGAAAAGATCAAGCGATTGACGCGAGAGCTGGATGCGACACGCAAAATTCGCATGATCGAACGCCAACAAGCCGAAGCAGAACTCAAAAAAGTTCGCACCGAACTGGCGGAAGTCAAAGGGCAAAAAGCACGTAACGCCGCCTAACTGCACAGCGCCAGTTTGAATTGTAAACGCAGCGTTTTCTAATCGTACTCGTACTCAGGCGTTTCGCCGGTACTCGTACTCGATGCCGCGGTTTCACGAGCGAGATCGAGAACGAGAACGAAGTTAAGTTGCGAAGACCTTGACTTTTACTGTGGGTTCGGCGATTTCGATTAGATGTTTGGTGCCCGTGCTTGCATCGACGTTTGGGTGGAATGCTAAGATTTGATCGACGCCGGTTGCCAGCATGCGTTCGTTGAGTCCTTTCCAAGCCACTCGACCATACTTTTGCCGGTCGGCTGCATTCTTCACCATCGGCTCTGTCGTCAGTCCCAATTCGGCTGCGATTTCTCCCGCGATTGCATCGGCACCTGGCGCGTCGCCGAAAACAACGATTGTGTCTGCGGGAAGCGATTCTAGTTGACGGGCGATGGCTTCACGATTCGTCCAAGTTGTCGATCCTGCAACGATGATTCGCATAGCGTATTGTGTGGCTGAAGAAATGGAGTTGTGATTGTGTTAGAAATAGACACTCAGCATCATTCCCGTCCAGTATGATCAACGTTCTGTAATCAATGTTCAGCGTGATCCAGTTTCAGTGAAAACACTCTACACCCGCTTTCCGTTTGTTATCAATGACCGAATTGCAGCAGAAAATCATCATCGCTGCCGAATCGCTGGACGTTGGCGAAGTCGTTAGCTTTGGCGATATCGCTGCCAAAGCGGGCCAGCCCAATGCGTCTCGTGCGGCAGGAAGCGTGCTCTCCAAATCGGGGGATTCGCTGCCTTGGTGGCGAGTCGTTTATAGCAGCGGTCATTTGCCCCCGAACAACCCAAGCCTGCAAGCAGAACGATTGCTAGACGAAGGCGTTCAACTGAAAGGTTTTCGTGTGGTTTGCTCGCCACGGGGACGTTTTGCTGCTTCCTAGAATCTCCGACGTGTTTGGCTATGCTGTGCCAGAACCATTTGCCGAATCCATTCGCACGAGGAAAATCTATGTTACCGCGTTTTGTTGCGTCGATCGCCTTGGTAGTTGCGGCTTCGGCCGGTTTGGCTGCTGACAAACCGAACATTCTTTTCGTCATGTCAGACGACCACACCGCTCAAGCGGTTGGTGCTTATGCGACAACCCTCAAGAGTCTGAACCCGACGCCGACGATCGACACTTTGGCGGCTGATGGGATCGTGTTCGAGAACGCATTTTGCACCAACGCAATTTGCACCCCCTCGCGCGCTTGCATCATCACCGGTCAGTACAACCACAACAACGGCGTGTTTGATTTGGGGGGAAAGATCTTGCCGCCCAACCAAGTCTTGCCGATCTTGATGAAGCAAGCTGGCTACCAAACGGCGATGATCGGCAAGTGGCATTTGAAAGTCGAACCAAACTACGACTACTACAAAGTCCTGCCTGGGCAAGGAAAGTATTTTGACACAGAGTTTCGCGTTCAAGGCGAAAAGCCGTGGCCAAAGAACATGGTCAAGTATCCCGGTTCGCATTCGTCAGACGTGATTGCCGATTCCACGTTGGCGTGGTTGAAAGAAAAACGTGATCCCAAAAAACCGTTTTTTCTCTGTCACCACTTCAAAGCCCCACACGATTATTTCGAGAGCAACCCAAAGTACGACGACTATTTGGCCGATGTGGATATCCCCGAACCGGTTTCGTTGTGGAGCAAACCCGATCGCTGGGGATCGCTGGCGACGCGCGGTCATGAAGGCGAACTGGAGCCGCACATTGGCACATCGATTGGCCGCCGAAATCCGCGTCGTTCTTACGCCGCTGATTTGCCGAAGAAATTTCCTGATGAGTTCAAGTGGGACTACAAAGATCCGAATTTGACCGACGAGCAAGTCAAACGGTTAGCGTATCAGGCGTATTTGAAAAAGTACCTGCGCTGTGTCAAAGGTGTCGATGACAACTTGAAACGCATCTTGGACTATTTGAAATCCCAAGATCTGTACGACAACACGTTGATCATTTACACCGGCGACCAGGGTTTTTGGCTGGGCGAGAGTGACTACCAAGACAAACGCTGGGCTTACGACGCATCGATGCGAATGCCGTTTATCGTTAGCCATCCCAAATCGATTCCCGCTGGCAAACGCAGTGATGCGATTGTCGAAAATGTGGACTATCCGGCATTGATGTTGGACTACGCCGGTGCCCCGATTCCCGCCGAAATGCAAGGACGTAGTTTCCGCAGCATTTGTGAAACCGGCAAAGAGCCTGACGGATGGAAACAGGCAGCCTACTACCGCTATTGGATGCACATGGCTCACCACGACAACCCCGGTGAGATGGCGATCCGCACCAAGACGCACAAACTGATTTACTTTTACGGCTGTGACTACCAAGGCAAAAATCAAACGCCACCAGCTTGGGAATTGTATGATTTGGCAAAAGACCCCGAGGAGCTGCGCAATGTTTACGATGATCCTGCGTATGCGACGGTTCGCGATGAATTGAAAACGCAGTTTGCCAAGTTACGCAAAGACATTGGCGACGACGGTTCGCACTATCCCGATTGCGAAAAGGTGGTTCAGGAGTTTTGGGATTACGACAAGGCGGATCGAGAGAAAGCAATCGTCTTGTCGGGTGAATTTTTGAAACGTCGCGAAGCGGAATTGGCACGGCCCCCGGCCAAGAAGATGAAAAAGAAGTAGTGGATTTTCATGGATGATTTTCTTTGCGACCTCGTTTTACG
>CAZZDZ010000558.1:0-3430 GCA_964652675.1 uncultured Pirellulaceae bacterium | reverse complement strand
CGGAAAGGCTCCCAATCGTATTGTTTTGGATCGTACGGGAATGCCTGCCAATGGCGTAATCGCACTTACGATCCGGATCTTCAGTATCTAGACAACACAAAGTTGGGCTACATCTCTGGGACAGAGATGGCTACAAATACTTACGAAAAAAGCGAACGCATTGCTGCGTTCGCTTTTTGTTTTTTGTTTGCCTTACGACGGCTTCTAGCTGCGGCGTCGTTCTTTCAAACGGACTGCCTTGCCGACTCGGCCACGTAGGAAGTATAGCTTCGCGCGGCGAACGACTGCACTTCGCTTGACTTCGACTTTGTCGATGCGTGGGCTGTGTACTGGGAACTTTCGCTCCACACCTTCGCCGGCAACGATGCGGCGGACGGCGAACATTTCCTTTGATCCTGTTCCACTGCGTCCAATCACAACGCCTGTGAAAACCTGAATACGCTCTTTCGCGCCTTCTTGAATCTTCAAGTGAACATCGACGGTGTCGCCGATATCGAACTGGGGTGGGTTCTCTTTTAATGCGGTCTTTTCGACCAGGTCCATGATGGCTTGGCTCATTACTGAACTCTCTTTATCAAAATGGTGTTGGTGTTTTGTTTTGTGCGTGCAAGCACGGCACACTGCTTATTCGTCTATATCTTCTGGCAGCAAATCGCTGCGTCGTTGTTTGGTTCGTTCGCGGCTTTGCTGTTCCCGCCATGCGGCAATGGCTTTGTGATCGCCACTTAGCAAGACATCGGGGACACTGTGGCCGCGAAACTCTCTCGGTCGTGTGTATTGAGGAAATTCCAATAGCCGATTTCCACGGCTAAACGAATCATCAATGCTACTGTTCTCGTCACCCAGTACGCCTGGCCGAAGCCGGACGACTGCGTCCACGATTACCATCGCTGCTACTTCGCCTCCGTTCAAGACGAAATCGCCAATACTGACCTCCTCGGGCTCCAAAATATCCGTTACCCGTTGGTCAAATCCTTCGTAACGACCACACAACAGCATCAATCTGCCTGAAGTCGCAAAATCCTCTGCCATCCGTTGATCAAACCGTTTGCCTTGCGGCGTCAACATGATCCGTCTGGCTGGAACTGAGTCCATCGCTTCGACCGCTTCGACGCAATTGACCGTCGGTTCAACTTGTAAAAGCATCCCGGGGCCGCCACCAAACGGTTTGTCATCAACCGGTTTGTGGACGCTTTGGGGTGCCCAATCTCTCAAGTTGTGCCGATGGATTGACACCAAGTCTCGTTGAATCGCTTTGTTCAACAATCCTTGCGTCAGGTATCCGTCGAAAATCGCGGGAAAGAGCGTCACGATGTCAAATCGCATGGTTCTCTCCTTTGATGGTCAAAGTGGAACGGAACTCAAACGCTCCGCTACTCTTTCTTGTCTTCAGCTGCAGGAGCCTCAGCTTCAGCAGCCGGGGCTGCCTCTTCTGCAGGTGCTGCGTCTGCCGCTGGAGCATCTTCTGCCTTGGGAGCTTCTTCAGCAGGTGCTTCTGCCTTTGGCTCTTCTTTGGCTTTCTTTGGCTTGGGAGCTTCAGGGGCAGGAGTATACTCCTTGCGCTTGCTCAATCGCTCGAGCGCTTCTTTTTGTGCGTCCAAGTGCGAACCATCGGTACCGTACTTTTTGATCAGCACGGCGACTTTTTCGCTTGGCTGCGCGCCGACGCCCAACCAGTAGTCAATCCGCTCAGATTTTAACTGAACGCGAGCATCCGTCTCTGGAACACTGGTATCGTAAAAACCCAACTCTTCGATGACGCGACCGTCACGAGGACTTCGTTTGTCCATCGCGCAGATGCGGTAAAAGGGACGGTGGGTCCGGCCCATTTTCTTCATTCGAATTCGTACTGCCATTCGTTGTTGCTCCAATTGGTTGGGAGACGGTGCGTCTAGTTAGACTGCCTGAGTACCAACGATGGCTTCGCCAGTACCCGGGTCGGTGCCAGAACGTTCTGGCATTTGGTTTTTAATTGTGACCGAACCTATTTGCCCTTTTTGTCACAACACTCTTTTTGTTTCTTCCCGCTGCCACAGGGACAAGGTGCGCCCCGGCCTTTGTTTCTTTTCATTTGCCGCTTCAGCTTGTCGCGTTCGCGTTTCATCTTTTCTTTTTCTTTTTTGCTCAGACGTTTGCCTGTGCTCTTTTTTATCTTCATGCCCGACATACTCGGGTCATTCATCATGCCGCTGTTTTTCAGCTGCTGCATCATCTGCATACGGCCTCCGACACCTTGGCCGGCCATGCCCTGCATGATTGGCTTCATCGTCTCGAACTGCTTGATCAGCTGCGAAACAACCGGTGTTTGAACCCCGGCACCCTTGGCGATTCGCGTTCGCCGGTGAGCGTCGATCAGCTTTGGATTTTTGCGTTCTTCCATGGTCATGGAATTGATCGCACCGATTGTTTGCTTGATTCCGCCTTTGGCTTCGTCGCTTTCAACCAGTTCTTTCATGTCGCCCATGCCTGGCATCAGGCTCATCATTTTGCCCATCAATCCGGGCTTGGCGACTTTCTCCATCATGTTTTTGAAATCGTCCAACGTGAAATCGCCCGAAGCCATCTTGGCTTCCATCTCTTCACGTTCTTTCTCGTCGACGATTCGGTGTGCGGCTTCGGCGGCAGCAACGATGTCACCCATCTGCAGAATCCGTCCCGCCATGCCTTCAGGCCGGAACGTCTCCAAAGCATCAAAGTGCTCGCCAGTACCAATGAACTTGATCGGCACGCCAGTGACATGTTTGACCGACAACAATGCACCACCGCGTGCATCGCCGTCCAACTTGGTCATGATCACACCATCCAATTCCAAGGCGTCGTTAAACGCACCGGCACTGTTGACGGCGTCTTGTCCGGTCATGCCGTCGACAACCAAGTAAACTTGATCGGGGCCGACCTTCTTATCGATCTTCTGCAACTCGGCCATCAACTCTTCGTCGATGGCGAGGCGACCGGCGGTGTCCAAGATGACGACGCGAGCGCCTTCTTCTTTAGCTTTCTTGACGCCGTTCTGACAAACCTTGACCGGGTTCTTGTTGTCTTTCTCGCTGTAGACAGGAATGTCCAGTTGCTTGCCGATGACGTGCAACTGATCGATCGCCGCTGGTCGCTGCAAGTCGGCGGCGACCAACATCGGCTTGATGTCTTGTTCTTTCAGTAGCTGCGAGAGCTTGCCGCAAGTCGTGGTCTTACCACTTCCCTGCAGACCACACAGCATGATGATCGTCGGCCCTTCGGCCTTTAGGTGCAACGACGAATCGACTGGGCCAAGGATGTCGACGAGTTCTTCGTGGACGATCCGAACGAGTTCTTCGTTGGGTCGCAGCGAAAGCAGAACGCGTTTACCGAGTGCCTTCTCGGTAACGTGATCCATGAAGTGCTCAACGACGGGATAGCTCACGTCGGCTTCGAGCATTGACTTTTGGACGAT
>CAZZDZ010000557.1:0-3433 GCA_964652675.1 uncultured Pirellulaceae bacterium | reverse complement strand
AATGGAAACCTTCGCCGCTTCCGCAGCCTTGATTTCCGCTCGCCAATCCACCGGATGTGGCGGCGAAAACGTAGCCGTCGATCTCCGAGCGACGAAGCCCGACCGGAAATGTCTCCATGTCTTCGATTCGGATCGAAACAAAATCCCATCCAATGGAAAACCCGGACAACTATGCGAGCTTTGATCACCTAAGCGTCCGGGCCGACTGAATTAGAACCACGGATGAACGCGGATGAACACGGATGTGAGGGCCGCTGAGCGATATAGGATTGATCGCTTTCATGCGAACAAGGTTTCCTCGGTTTTCTTATCCGTGTCTATCTGTGTTCATCCGTGGTTCCTCTCATTGTCCAGTGACCCGCATTCTCCAGATCGCAAGTTGGCGCGACCAATGGTATGACGGTTCATACGATCCGCGCGGTTGGCGTTGGTCGACGTGCAGTCGGGCTACATCTCTGGGACAGAGATGGCTACTTTTATGTGGCGGCGAAAACGTAGCCCGACCGAAAACGTCTCTACATCATTCGATTCAGATCGTAAGTGCATTTAACCAATGGAGATTGCAGAACTTACGATCCACACGGTTGGCGTTGGTGACCGTACAGTCGCGCCTACGTCTCTGTCCCAGAGACTGCGACTCACGAATTCGATACCAGCAAGATCGCTTCACCGCTGACGACCAATGCGTCTACAATTGCGATAGCTGCTCTATCATTTGGCGAACGAATTTGTACCCCGGCGAGTAAAATTGACGCCTATCACTAGTCACAGACGTTGGCGAGGCCTTGGCCAGCTAATTACAGATGTTGCGACGCTGTTCTTGATTGGCTTTGTTAGCCTTTTAGTGCTGTTTTTGATTGGCGGCGAGTCTGGGAGTGGATTGGATCCGTACTACCGCGAAGTCGCACGGAATTGCTTGTCGATTACAAAGCTGTTGAAATACATCTTTCTCACTGGGATGTACGCTGCTTTTCTAGAGATCGTACTGCGGTTGATACAATACGTGTCTCAAGAACGCTTGGGCAAAGTGGCTGGTGTATCGATCGCAGCGGCAATCTATGGGCTGACGCACCTTAAGTTTCATTTGTCCGGCGCGATCTACGCGGGGATCTTGGGCTTTGGCACGGCTTGCTTTTTCTATCGTACCGGTCGTTGGAAAAGTTTGGTGTTCTGGCACGTTTGCTGGGAATTGGTCGCGATCGGTTTTGTGATTGGCAATGCAATGTTCGTCGAATCGCACTGTCGGCACGTCGCGGTTCACGAGTACAAAAGCAGCCAGATTGCCGAGGGTAATCTTTTCTTTGTTGACCAGTGGGGCTGGGCTGATCGCCAACACATGCCATCAGAAAAGATTGTCGCGCTGCGAAAGAACCTACTAGAAGATCGCGGGCATAGCGTGCGACACACGACTACTCATGTCGCTGTGGACGTTTGGCATCGAAGCAAGCGGTTGGACTATGTTTATCAAATTACCGTGCCTGCCAATGCAACCGAAAGCGAGTATCACGCGGTGGCTGCGTTTGTGATTTGGGACGCAGCCGTGCGTTTTGAAACCTACCAGAGTCAACAAAGTGTGCTGGTGGGCACCAGGCTGTCAGCCTTTGCTGTCGAAGACATGTCGTCAACCCTGCTGATCGCTTACACCTTGCAACCAGACCAGCACAGTCCAGTCATAATACCGAAACATCAATTGGCTCAAAATTCACGTTATGCTCTGCAGCGTTGGCGCGACGAAGGTTTGACGTTGGTCGAAAAGAAGATTGTCCACTTAAACGATTTTCAGCCACGAGGTGAAGCAGTCCAACGTGATCTGAAAAGTTTCATCGATCGCATGAAGCGGACGGCTCGATGGGTTAAACTCGTTCCGCCGAGCTTGGGTTCCTAAGAGACAGAAAAGAAGAACTGACGCTAAGGTTAAAGGCTTGAGAGTATCTCGGCTTTCTTGGCGTCAAATTCCTCTTGGCTGATCAGATCAGCATCTAGCATTTCTTTCAGCTGCTGGAGTCGGCTGGTTAAATCAGATGTTGGCGTTGGCGCTGCTGGTTGCCCAATCGCGGCGTTAACAACTACCCCTCCAGCCGCGTTGCGTTCCTCTTCCATTTTTCGAGAGCGGCGCCGCTCGATTGCTTCCTCTTCACGTTGTTGCCCAACGCGGTAAATGCAACGAGCCTGCTTTTTGGGCAAATGGTCAATTGTTTCAGAACGCCCGTCCATCGCAGCAACAATAATGCTTGCCCCGACGATTCCTTCTTTGATGTGGATGTTGCTAACCTTCAGCCAGGGAACATCAACGAGATTCATTCGACCAAGAGACTTTGCGCGAAAGATAATCACACGACGATTCGTTAGCACGATGGCATCGGGGGACAATACCCCAGGCAAGTGCTGGACAGCCGCGTATTCTGGAACTTCTTCGTCGGTGCAAATCTCGTCGACGCGGCCGAGCAATTTTGTAACCACCTTTACTGGCTGGCCATCAGACACAAAGCGAGAAATTCGTGAATCTTGGACAGGCGTAATTGCGTTTCGGTCAACGGTGGCGACGTCGTTTCGGTCGGTCGCGTAGTTTTGGGCAAGTGGCTCGATCGTTGGCGCGATCACGGCCTTAACGGGTGGTTTAGGAGGGGCAGTAACTTGCGTCTTTCTGGTCTGATCAATGAGGGTGATCGGCTCTCCACATCCTGGGCACTTTCCTTTCTTACCAGCTTTTGCTTTAGGAAACTTGATTACCTTTTTGCAGCCGCCACATTGAACTTTTCCCGTGTCGCTCATCTTGCCCCCCTGGTTTCGCAAGCGTAGTAATAAACGCGGCATAGTGTAGCCGCCCAAACGCCCAGGATTGTAACTCATGACGTCGCCGATGTGGCCTTGCTACCGCAGTCGGCAAAGACTTCTTCCCTCTGACCCGGCTCTGTTTTCGTCAGAATCAGACTACTTACCTGCCGTACGCCGACTGTGTGACATTGGCAAGTATGTTCCGGTTTATGGTTACAAATCTCAGTTTCCCAAGCAATCGGACTACCTTCATATTCCAGATGAGTTCATTGACCTGGAAAGGCACCTTCGAGTGAAATCGACGTGACGCTGAAAGCTACAACAAGAAACACCAATATTAGGTTTAGTGACTGGAATAAGCGTCGATCGCTTGCGGCCATTTTTCATGCGAACAAGGTTTCCTCGGCTTTCTCATCCGTGTCTATCTGTGTTCATCCGTGGTTCCTCTCAATATCCAGTGACCTGCATTCTGCAGATCGCAAGTTGGCCCCCAATGGAATAAAAGGTTCTTGCGATCCGCACGGTTGACGTTGGACGGCGTACAGTCGCGCCTACATCTCTGGGACAGAGATGACTACTTTTATATTGCGAATGACAATGTAGCCGTCGATCTCCGAGCGACGTAGCCCGACCGGAAACGTCTCCATGTCATTCGATT
>CAZZDZ010000556.1:0-3434 GCA_964652675.1 uncultured Pirellulaceae bacterium | reverse complement strand
TCCCAAATGAATCGATCTTTCACATCGGGCGACGACATGCCAAGTGCATAATTAAAATCGCAATCGTAAACCCGGCCTTGGCTATCGACATGAATTTGGTGACGACACATCAGTTCGTCCACGGTGTCCGGGTTGAACGCGTCCGACAGCGTCGTCATGTAACCTGTCAATTCATCTTTTCTGGAAAGGTCGTCTCGCCAACGTTGGATTGGCATGTTGGTGATCGTCCACAGTTCGTTGAAAACCAATCCAAAACGATCTTTCAGTTCCCGGTGGTAGTCATCAGCCAGCTTGCCCGATGGTGGTGGCAGGTGCGGACCAGTCGGGTTGTAAACCAAGTTCAGCGTCAATCGCGAGTCGCTGCCATAACCAACCGCATTCAACGCCAGCAGGCCATTGATCGAATCACTGTATGCCGTGCGTCCACGTTGTTGCCGCACGTTGTCTTCCAAATAACACGGCAGCGAAGCCACCACGGTGACTTCGTGTTCGGCAAGGAAGTCCGGGATCCATTGGTAATCCTGTCCGTTGGGGTTCTGGAATCCGATGATCGTTGGATTGCAACGGTCCATCACGCTAATTCCCAGCTCGCGGGCCGCCGTGACAAAAGGCCGGAATTGAGGATTCGCTTCTGGGCTTCCACCGGTCAAGTCGACTGTTTTGATGGTCGGATTGTCTTTTAACCATCCAATGATTTTTTCCGCCGTTTCCGACGACATGTTTTCGCTATCAGCCGTTCGCTTAGGCGAAGAAGCAACGTGGCAATGACGACAAGCCAGATTGCAGTACAAACCAAGATTGATCTGCAGCTTTGTGACTTGAGTATCTGCGCGCAGTTCGGAACCAGGAAGTCGCGACTGAAAGGATTGATCAATGATGGGCAACCCGTGAACATCTTGTTGCATTCGATTCGTCGCTTGTAGTGGTTGTTGTGATAGGTTTTTTTGTGAATGGTGATTTCTATCTGTCACCCGACAAAGGCAGCAGACCAAAAGGAATGGCTATACCGCAATGGCGTCTGGTATTAACAGCAGCCGTCACCTTGGTAGTGCCATGTCGAATCGGTCACAACAACATTCTCAGTACCGCTTAACGCTCCAGCGGTCTTGTCGCACACGCCGACCGGAATGTTCTTGGGCAGCACATGTCCGGCGCCGTCATCGTACGATTCTTCGGGGCCACAATAAACGGCGGTCCGTCCGGTGAAGATGCAAGCGCCGTCGTCGGGAATAGGAACTCGGAACGCCGCAAGTTCGATTGTCTCAAGTAACAAATCCTCTTCCATCTTGTACTCGACTGCGTCCAGCATGCGATAAGGCTTACGCGATCGAATCTCGGCCGCGCCGAATCCAGCCGCCACGATGGCGTCCATGTATTCGTCCAGTTGCAGGCAACCCGATAGACACAAAGCACGAAGCCGATCGTCGTCAGCCAAATGTTGCGGGATCTTTCGCGGCGAAATCGGGTCGGACATAACCAAACGTCCACCCTTTGCCAGAACTCGGTGCGTTTCATTGAGCGCCAGAGCCAAGTCATCGCCTTCAAAAATGTTGAACAGACAATTCTGCGCCGTAAAATCAACCGACTCATCGTCGATCGGCAAACTGAGTGCGTCGCCTTCGCGAATATCCACAAAAGATGGGTCGAACCACGGATTCATTTCCGCCGCGAGCTGCAAGTTCTTTTCTGCGGCTTTACGCATCTCGGGAACCGGATCCACTCCGATGATCGCTCCGGGACGTCGTGCGAAATACGCAAGCTGGAACAACTCCAGGCCACCACCCACACCGACATACAGCATCTTCTGGTCCGGTTTCATGTCCTGCAAATGGACGGTTGAACCACAGCCGTAATTCATCTCGTGCATGATGTCGGGAACATTCAACTCCGGCAAAAACCGTGGACTCTGAGCTACACAACACAAATTCTCAGCCGGCGCGCGAGCCGCTTCGCTATAAACGGTTTTGACAGTTTCGTGATATCCCATCGGGAAGTTGTTCCTTCAAACTAGAAATAGACTCGGAGAATCAACTCCGGATCTCGAAAAAATTCTCTACAAATATCTCTTCAACGAATTGTCAAAGAACACATCGTCCGCTCCGTCGTGACATTCGATTCAGACTTTTATGAAAACAAATTGTATCGCTCGTGGCTTGTTTTGAGAATCGGCCCCAAAACCGTATTTTGGATCGAAAATCGTCTTGTCAGCCATTGTCTTGACGACTTCTGCTGTGCGATTTACTAAATCCGCAAAACGTATTTGCCAAACTGGGGTGACTTAGCCATCAGCTCAATGGCGCTGTTGCCTTCGGCGAGCGGGAACTCTTGTTCGATAAGCGGCGCGATTTGATGTTCGGTCACAAAATCCAACATTGACGCGAAATCGCTGGGCGAACCCATCGTGGAACCCTTTAGCGTCAGTTGTTTCCAAAACACCTTGAACAAGTCCAGTTTCTCCGGCGGCCCGACCGTCGCGCCGTAGTTCACGATACAGGCTCCCGGCGCGGCCAAAGAAATCAATGCGTTATAGCCTGATCCGCCAGCCGAATCGACGATTACGTTTGGCGAAACAGATTGTTTCGCAAGTTCTTTCCACCATTTGTCAGCGGTGTAGTTCGCTCCGCCCTTGGCTCCCATGCGGATTGCGGTGGCTATCTTTTCGTCCGAAGACGACGTCACCCACACGTTTGCTCCGACTGCAATCGCGAACCGCATCGCCATCGCCGCAACGCCGCCACCGACTCCGTTGATCAATACCGTATCGCCCTGTTTCAACCATGCTTGCACAAACAACGCACGGTAAGCCGTCACGCCAGCCAAAGGCAACGCGGCCGCTTGCGACCAATCCAAATGTTCCGGTTTGTCATGAACGTATTGCTTCGGCACGACGACTTGCTCAGCAAACGTGCCGTCAACGGGCATGCCAAGAATCGAAAACTGATCCGACTGAGCGTACTGGTTGTCGCCCCAATCCCACCCCGGGTTAATGATCACTTCTCGCTGGCTGCCAAATTCAATTCCGGCTCCATCCGAACCCAGAACAACGGGGCATATAATCGATGGATACATGCCGCGCGAGATCCAATGGTCTCGGCGGTTAAGCGATGCCGCTTTCAAGTCAACGACGACTTCGTCCGCCGACTTGGGTGTAGGTGGATCGCGATCAAGCAATTCAAGTGGCGCATTGACCGCCGTCAACGTGAGAGCTTTCATGGTGTTGTATTAACGAGAAGGGGGCGTTGTGAACAATGCCAACGAATGGTTGTCCAAAATTGATTTGCATGATCGACGGAAAGTCTGCTGCAAACTCGATTGCCGAATCGCAACCACCCCAACGAGGCGGAGTTCTTTGCGCACTGGGAACGGGGTAAAAGATGCGTCACGAGTGTTCGCGGCCGGGCACATCATTGTGCCCGGCCCGTGAGGTTATTCGA